>NZ_JBFUAW010000012.1:0-116273 GCF_056406095.1 Caulobacter sp. P1_D6
CCGCTCCGGCCCCCGCGACCGCCGCCCCGGCAGCGACGACGCCGGCCGCCGCCCCCGCTTCCGCTCCGGCCGCGGCTCCCGCCGCGCCGGCGGCCTAAGATACGATTGCAGGATTAAGTCCGATGGCTCACGCCGCTGACATCGATCATCACGACGCCCATAACGGTGCTGGGCACGACGACGCCGACCACAAGCCGCCGTTCTTCCAGCGTTGGTTCTTCTCGACCAACCACAAGGACATCGGCACCCTCTACATCCTGTTCGCCATCATGGCGGGCCTGGTGGGCGGCGCGCTTTCGGGCCTGATCCGCTGGGAGCTGGCCGAACCGGGCATCCAGATCTTCGGCCCCAACTCGTCGATCAGCCTGATGGGCCTGATCGAGCAGTCCAAGCACGGCTACAACGCCGTCGTCACCGCCCACGCCCTGATCATGATCTTCTTCATGGTCATGCCGGCGATGATCGGCGGCTTCGGCAACTGGTTCGTGCCGATCATGATCGGCGCGCCGGACATGGCCTTCCCGCGGATGAACAACATCTCGTTCTGGCTGTTGGTCGCCGCCTGGGTGCTGCTGCTGACCTCGATGTTCGTCGACGGCGGCCCGGGCAAGGGCTTCGGCGGCGGCTGGACGATCTATCCGCCCCTGTCGACCACCGGCCACACCGGCCCGTCGATGGACCTGGCGATCCTGGCCCTCCACCTGGCCGGCGCCTCGTCGATCCTGGGCGCCATCAACTTCATCACCACGATCTTCAACATGCGCGCGCCGGGCATGACCCTGCACCGCATGCCGCTGTTCGCCTGGTCGGTGCTGATCACCGCCTTCCTGCTGCTGCTGTCGCTGCCCGTCCTGGCCGGCGCCATCACCATGCTGCTGACCGACCGCAACTTCGGCACCCACTTCTTCGACCCGGCCGCCGGCGGCGACCCCGTCATGTTCCAGCACCTGTTCTGGTTCTTCGGCCACCCGGAAGTGTACATCCTGATCCTGCCGGGCTTCGGCATCATCAGCCACATCGTCTCGACCTTCTCCAAGAAGCCGATCTTCGGCTACCTGGCGATGGCCTACGCCATGGTCGCCATCGGCTTCGTCGGCTTCATCGTGTGGGCGCACCACATGTACACCGTCGGCATGAGCATCAACCTGCGCGCCTACTTCGTGGCCGCGACGATGGTCATCGCGGTTCCGACCGGCGTGAAGATCTTCTCGTGGATCGCCACGATGTGGGGCGGTTCGATCAGCTTCAAGACGCCCATGCTGTGGGCGATCGGCTTCATCTTCCTGTTCACCGTCGGCGGCGTGACCGGCGTGGTCCTGTCGAACGCCGGCATCGACTACAGCCTGCACGACACCTACTACGTCGTCGCCCACTTCCACTACGTGCTGTCGCTGGGCGCGGTGTTCGCCATCTTCGCCGGCTTCTTCTACTGGTTCGAGAAGATGTGGGGCGTGAAGTACAACGAGTTCCTGGGCTGCGTGCAGTTCTGGATCATGTTCGTCGGCGTCAACCTGATCTTCTTCCCGCAGCACTTCCTGGGCCTGCAGGGCATGCCGCGCCGCTATGTCGACTATCCGGACGCCTTCACCCTGTGGAACCACGTCTCGTCGATCGGCTACGCGATCACCGCCGTGGGCGTGGTGGTGTTCCTGGTGATCCTGCTGGAAGCCGCCATCCGTCGCCGCAAGGCCGAGGCCAATCCGTGGGGCGAAGGCGCCACCACCCTGGAATGGACCCTGTCCTCGCCGCCGCCGTTCCACCAGTTCAGCGATCCGCCGGTCATCAAGGCCGACAGCCACTGAGTCTAGTAGACTAGAGACGCAAAACGCGGGGGCGCGGGCCGGATGAGAAATCCAGCCCGCGCCCTTCGCCCATCAAGACCTGAAGACCCTTAAGTAAAATGGCCCGCACCACTGTCCTGACCCCCGACGACGAGGCGACCGCCACGGTCCGCCACGCCCGTTGGCAGGACTACTTCCAGCTGATGAAGCCGCGCGTGATGTCGCTCGTCGTCTTTACGGCGCTCACGGGCCTCCTGGCCGCCCGCACGCCGATCCATCCGCTGCTGGGCGCGGTGGCGGTGTTCTGCATCGCCGTCGGGGCCGGGGCCTCGGGCGCGCTGAACATGTGGTACGACGCCGACATCGACGCCAAGATGCGCCGCACGCGCGGCCGTCCGGTGCCCGCCGGCCTGGTCAAGGGCGAGGAAGCCGCCACCCTGGGCGTGGTGCTGAGCCTGCTGTCGGTGCTGCTGATGGGCATGGCGATCAACTGGCTGGCCGCCGGCCTGCTGGCCTTCACCATCGTCTTCTACGCCGTGGTCTACACCATGTGGCTCAAGCGCTGGACGGCCCAGAACATCGTCATCGGCGGCCTGGCCGGCGCCCTGCCGCCCGCCATCGGCTGGGCCGCGGCCACGGGCCACGCGCCGCTGAACGCCTGGCTGATGGTGCTGGTGATCTTCCTGTGGACGCCGCCGCACTTCTGGGCCCTGTCGCTCTACATCAGCACCGACTACGCCAAGGCCGGCGTGCCGATGCTGCCCGTCGTCAAGGGAGCCAAGGAAACCCGCCGCCAGATCCTGATCTACAGCCTGATCCTGATCCCGGTCTGCATCGCGCCGGTGTTCACCGGCCTGGGCGGCTGGCTGTACCTGGCGGTGTCGGGCCTGGGCGGCCTGGTGTTCCTGACCCTGGCCTGGCGGGTGTTCGCCAGCACCGCCGGCGACGCCGCCGACCCGCGCCCCGCCGACCGCGACCTCTACGAAGTGGGCGAAACGGCGGCCAAGCGCGGCAAGCCGGTGGGCGATGCGCGCCACGCGCGCAACCTGTTCGCCTTCTCGATCCTCTATCTGTTCGCCCTGTTCGCCGCCCTGCTGGCCGAGGCTGTGCTGGGCCTGAAAGTCCTGGAGCTGCCGCTATGAGCCGTAAGGATCTTGATCCCGCCGCCAAGGCGCGCGGCGGCCGCAACATCGCCCTGGGCCTGGGCCTGGCGGCGTTCGTCATCCTGGTGTTCGTGGTCACCGTCGTGAAGCTGGGAGGCAATGTTGGCCCCCACTTTTAAGGACGACGTGTCGCCGGAAGCCATTCTTTCTCCGGAAGATCGGGCGAAGATCGAGGCCGACAACCTGGTCGGCGCCGGGCCCCGGCCGAAGGGGCGCGGCCACCTGAAGGTGGCGGCGATCTGCGGCGTGGCCTTCTTCGGCATGGTCGGCGCGGCCTATGCCGCCGTCCCGCTGTACAAGCTGTTCTGCCAGGCCACCGGCTTCGACGGCACGGTGCGCAAGGCCGTGGCCAAGCCGACCAAGATCCTGGACCGCAAGGTCGAGATCCGATTCGACGCCAACGTCCGCAACCTGCCCTGGGACTTCCAGGCCATGCAGGTCAGCCAGGACATTCGGATCGGCGACACCGGCCTGGCCTTCTTCAAGGTGACCAACACCAGCGACAAGCCGCTGACCGGCCGGGCGATGTACAACGTCGTCCCCGAGCAGGCCGGGCCCTACTTCCAGAAGCTGGAATGCTTCTGCTTCTCCAGCCAGACGATCCAGCCCGGCCAGACGGTCGAGTTCCCGGTCGTCTACTTCGTCGACCCCGGCTTCGCGACCGATCCGGAGACCAAGGGGAAGTCGGAGATCACGCTCTCCTACACGTTCTTCCCGGCGGTCGAGGACGCGGCCGGGAGCAAACAGGCGGCGACGACGCCCCGTATCGTCGAACCCCTTGGCGGCAAGCCGCCGAGGGCGCTATAGCGTTTCAAACACAGCGCGTCGGCAGGGGGAACCGGGTCGATGCGCTTCGAGGGATTAAAGGGTTAGCACGCACATGGCCCACGGCGCCGTCAAACACGACTATCACATCCTGCCCCCCAGCCCGTGGCCGTTCGTCGGCTCGGCCTCGGCCACGATCATGGCCATCGGCCTGATCGCCTGGATCAAGGGCGGCGTCTTCGGCATCGAGAAGGGCCAGTGGTGGCTGTTCGCGACCGGCTTCGCCGGCGTGCTCTACACGATGTTCGGCTGGTGGCGCGACGTGGTGAAGGAAGCCAACGCCGGCGACCACACCCCCGTCGTCTCGATCGGCCTGCGCTACGGCATGGTGCTGTTCATCGCCTCGGAAGTGATGTTCTTCGTGGCGTGGTTCTGGATCTTCTTCGAGATGGCCCTGTTCCACCATCACCGCACCCTGTCGGGCATCGAGGAAGTCCGCGCCGCCTGGGCCACCTGGCCGCCCGCCGGCGTCGAGACCGTCTCGCCCTGGCACCTGCCGCTGGTCAACACCCTGACCCTGCTGCTGTCGGGCACGACCATCACCTGGTCGCACCATGCGCTGCAGCAAGGCGACCGCAAGGGCGCCAAGTGGGGCCTGATCCTGACCATCCTGCTGGGCGCGCTGTTCACCTGCATCCAGGTGTACGAGTACAGCCACATCAACCACGAGCACCTGTTCTACTCGGAAGCCGCGGCGAACTCGGGCCTCTACGGCTCGACCTTCTTCCTGGCCACCGGCTTCCACGGCTTCCACGTGTTCGTCGGCACCCTGTTCCTGATCGTCTGCCTGATCCGGCTGATGAACGGCGCCTTCACCCCCAAGCAGCACTTCGGCTTCGAGGCCGCCGCCTGGTACTGGCACTTCGTGGACGTGGTCTGGCTGTTCCTGTTCGCCTTCGTCTACGTGGTCTTCGGCGGCTCGCCGCACTAGACCATCCGCTTCGAGGGGGCCCGGAACGCCAGATGGTGTTCCGGGCCTTTTTCATTTTGGCTTTCCCTCGTGCGACGGCGGCGGGTGTAAGGATCGGTCGATGGCTAACGTGAACCCCTACCTGGCCGGCGCGACCGGCCGCTGCCCGCATTGCGGCGAGGGGATGCTGTTCGACGGGTTCCTGAAGGTCAGCGAGACCTGCGAGGCCTGCGGCTTCGACCTGGGCGCCCACGAGACCGGCGACGGCGCTTCGACCTTCGTGATCCTGATCGCCGGCTTCCTGTGCGCCTTCGGGGCGCTGTTCTCGATGTTCGCCTTCAATTGGCCCGCCTGGCTGCTGCTGGTGGTCTGGCTGCCGATCACCCTGGCGGCGTGCCTGGGCCTGATGCGGCCGGCCAAGGGCCTGATGGTCGCCGCCCATATCGCCAACAACGCCTCCGAGGCCGGCCGCCACGATGTCTGACGTTTCTTCTCAGCAGGACGGGGGCCCCAAGGACCGCCGCTTCCCCATCGGCCTGACGATCGCCACCCTGATCGCCTTCGCCATCCTGTGCGTGCTGGGCGGCTGGCAGGTCAAGCGCCTGGCCTGGAAGGAAGACCTGCTGGCCCGGATCGAGGCCCTGAAGACCGCCCCCGCCCAACCCTTGGCCACGGTGCTGGCCGCCAAGGGCGAGGACGCCTCCTGGACCCGCGTCTCTGTGACCTGCACGCCCGACAAGGCCGAGACCCTGCCGCTGGTCTACGGCGTGCGCGACGGCGACATCGTCTGGCGCGCGACCGCTATCTGCCGGACGTCCGCAGCCGGTTACGGCGCGATCCTGCTGGACCTGGGCGTGGTCCCGGCCCTGACCGGCCAGCCGGCCCCCGCGCCGGTCGCCATGGCCGCCCCGGCCCAAGCCGTCGGCGTGCTGATGGCCCCCAAGTCGCTGGGCGGCGACCGCGCCGCGACGGTGGCCCGCTTCGCCGCTTACAAGCCCGCGCCCTACATCCTGATGGTCGAGTCCGCGACCCCCGTTCCGCCCGGCGTCACCCCCGCGCCGCTTCCGGCAGAAATTTCCAATCGGCACCTGGAATACGCGCTTACGTGGTTCGGTCTTGCCGTAACCCTCCTGTTTATCTATGCCGCCATGCTCTGGCGGAAGATGAGATCCTGATGCGCTACGTCTCCACGCGGGGTGAGTCCCCGTCGATCGGTTTCCTGGACGCGGTCCTGGCCGGCCTGGCCCCGGACGGGGGGCTGTACGTGCCCGAGCGCTGGCCGACCTTCACGCCTGAAGAGATCGGCGCCTTCGCCGGCCAGCCCTACGCCCAGGTCGCCGCCACGGTGATCGGCAAGTTCGTCGGCGATGACCTGCCGGCCGAGGACCTGCGCGAGATGTGCGACGAGGCCTACGCCTCCTTCGCCCACGCCGCCGTCGCGCCGCTGAAGCAGCTGGCGCCCGGCCGTCACCTGCTGGAGCTGTTCCACGGCCCGACCCTGGCCTTCAAGGACGTGGCGATGCAGTTGCTCGGGCGGCTGTACGACTATGTGCTGTCGCGCCAGTCGCGGACCATGACCATCATCTGCGCCACCTCGGGCGACACCGGCGGCGCGGCCGTCGAGGCCTTCCGCGGCCGCTCGCACGCCCGCATCGTGGCCCTGTTCCCCGAAGGCCGGATCAGCGAGGTCCAGCGCCGGTTCATGACCACGGCGATCGACAAGAACGTCGCCTGCGTCTCGATCCAGGGCTCGTTCGACGACTGCCAGGCCATCGTCAAGCAGGCCTTCCAGGACGACCAGTTCCGCCACGCCGTCGACCTGTCGGGCGTCAACTCGATCAACTGGGCGCGGATCGCCGCCCAGAGCGTCTATTTCTTCACCGCCGCCGTCGCCCTGGGCGCCCCGGCCCGCAAGGTGGCCTTCGTGGTGCCGACCGGCAACTTCGGCGACGCCTACGCCGCCTATGTCGCCACCCGCATGGGCCTGCCGATCGCCCGCATCGTGGCCGCGACCAACTCCAACGACATCCTGGCCCGCGCCTTCGAGGACGGCCGTTACGCACGCGGCGCGGTGGCCGCCACCCAGAGCCCGGCCATGGACATCCAGGTCGCCTCCAACTTCGAGCGCCTGTATTTCGAGGCCGTCGGCCGTGACGGGGTCGAGACCGGCCGGGCGTTCCGCGCCTTCGCCGGCACGGGCATGCTGGACATCCCGCCCAGCGCCCACGCCAAGATGCGCGAGCTGTTCCAGGGCGCGTCGGTCAGCGAGGCCGACACCGCCAAGACCATCCTGTCGACCCTGAACGAGACCGGCGAGGTCATCGACCCGCACACCGCCGTTGGCGTCGCCGCCGCCGCGACCCTGCGCCTGGCCGATCCGACGACCCCGGTCGTGGTGCTGTCCACCGCCCACCCGGCCAAGTTCCCAGAAGCCGTCGCCGCCGCCGCCGGCGTCGTCCCCGCCACCCCGCGCGCCACGCCGGACCTGTCCAGGAAGCCCGAAAAGTTCGACCGCCTGCCCGCCGACGCCGAGACGGTGAAGGCCTTCGTGCGGGAGTTCGCGGCGAGCTGACGAAGTCGGGGGACATGCCCTTGTGGCGTGTCCCCACCTCGGCCCTGAAGTTGCGGAACGAGAACCTCGGCGACCGACGAGGAGACACGCCGCAAGGGCATGTCCCCGATCCGGCGATCGGCCACACTGGCGCCATGGCCCTCGCCCCGCTATGTGCGTGGGCAGATGACAAACCCCACCACCCTCCACACCCTCGAAAACGGCGTCCGCGTCGTCCATGACCCGATGCCGGGCCTGGAGACCATCGCCCTCTCCGTCGTCGCCGGTCGCGGCGCGGCCTACGAGGATCCGGCGCGGTCCGGCTGGTCGCACCTGCTGGAGCACATGGTGTTCAAGGGCGCGGGCAAGCGCAGCTCGCGCGACATCGTCGAGGTGATCGAGGCCGAGGGCGGGCAGATCAACGCCGCCACCGGCTATGAGCGCACCAGCTTCCAGGTCCGCGCCCTGAAGGGCGGGCTGGACCTGGGCATGGGCGTGCTCAGCGACCTGGTGCTGCGGCCCACGCTCGACGAGGGCGACCTGACCCGCGAGAAGCAGGTGGTGGCCCAGGAGATCGCCGAGGCCGCCGACGCCCCCGACGACTACGTCTTCGACCTGGTCCAGGCCGCCGCCTGGGGCGACCATCCGCTGGCCCGGCCGATCCTGGGCACGGTCGACAGCGTCAACTCGGCCACGGTCGAGGGCCTGTCGCACTGGCGCGGCCAGCTCTACGCCGCCGACCGGCTGATCGTCAGCTGCTCGGGCGCGGTCGAGCTGGACGAGGTGCTGGACCTGGCCCGCCGCGAGTTCGGGTCGATGCCCGCCGCCAACGGGGCCCTGGCCTCCGATCCGGCTGGCTTCATCGGCGGCCGCAAGAGCCAGGCCCGCAAGCTGGAGCAGGCGCACCTGGTGTTCATGCTGCCGGCCGTCAGCGCCCGCGAGGACGACTATTTCGCCCTGCGCATCTTCGCCGAGGCCCTGGGCGGGGGGATGTCGTCACGACTGTTCCAGGAGGCCCGTGAGAAGCGGGGCCTCGCCTACAACATCGACGCCTATGCCGACACCTACGCCGACGCCGGGGCCCTGGGGGTCTATGCCGGCTGCGCTGCGGACGACGCGGCCGAGACCGCCAAGGTCTGCGCCGAGCAGATCGCCCTGCTGGCCGCGCGGATCGAGGACGCCGAACTGGCCCGCGCCAAGGCCCAGCTGAAGGCCCACATGTTCATGGCCCGCGAACAGCCCCTGTCGCGCGCCGAGCAGGCGGCCGGCCAGGCCCTGATGTTCGACCGGCTCTACACGCCCGCCGAGTTGGCCGAGGCGGTCGACGCGGTCACCGTCGACGACCTGCAGCGCCTGGGCCGCATGATCCTGGGCCCCGGCAAGGCCGCCAGCGCCATCCTCGGCGCCAAGGCGGCGCTCAAGGCGGGCGAAGTGTTCGAGAAGGCGCTGGGCTAGGAACCCTCGGCGGGCCTCGATCGCGCCAGGCGTGTGCGATGCAATCCATGCTTGTTATGCTGCGGCATCCGGCTTTGAATGCCGTTCACGGAGGGACGCCGGGCCTCCGGGAGCGATGACATGACTGGACGCTGGATCACGGTGAGCCTCGTCGCGCTGGCGATGGCCGGCTGCAACAAGAAGGAGGCCGACAAGCCGCCTCCGCCCAAGACCGAAACGCCGACAGCGCCCCCCACGGCGCCAGTGACGCCTCCCCCGACGACGCCGGCCCCGACCGATTCCGTGCCCGCCGTCGAGACGCCCGCCAATGAGCCGGCGCCGCCTCCGCCAGGCGTCACCCCGACCACGACGCCGGACGCGCCGCCCACCTTCCTGCCGACCAAGCCGCTGCGGCCGGTCATCAGGCCGACGCCGAACATGGCGGCGATGGCCCGGCCGAACCTGAAGATCGCCAAGACCCCGGCCCAGCTGAAGGCCGAGCGCGACGTCCTGGGCCTGTGGATCGAGCAGAAGCGCAACAAGTCGATCCTCAACTTCACGCTCGACGGCAAGGTCACCTACGTGGAGAAGATCACCGAGAAGCCCCTCTGGACGGGTAAGTGGAAGGCCGGCCCGGACGGGGTGGTGGCGTTCGACCTCGCCATGGAAGGCGCGACCAGCAGCCTGCAGTTCGCGGCCTATCCGACGGCGGCGAACATCATGGCCGTCGCCCCGCACTGGACCAGGGAATGGGCCGGCTCGGGGCAGTATGCGTACGTCAGGATGAAATAGGCCTCCGGCCCGCTTCCTGATGGATCAGGGGGCGGGCGCGGGCGAGCGGTCGCCCTTCAGCTGCAGCCAGTCGGTGAACGGCTGGTGGTAGGCGCTGTCGAAGACCTCGGCCTGGAGCTTGAAGGGCAGGCTGCTCTCGCTGTTCCACAGCATGACCACGCCGGTCTTGGTGGCCGGCTCGAACATCATGGTCGAGCGATAGCCGTCCACCGCCCCGCTGTGACCGATCATCCGATGGTTCTTGTAGATGAAGCTGCGCATGCCCAGGCCGTAGCCGGGCTGGTCCAGCGAACGGCCGAGCGGCGAGTTGCCGTAGGGCCGTCCCGTCTTGACGCGCGGCTGCTGGATGTCGGCCAGCACCGGGGCCGGCAGGACGGCGGGCGCCTGGCCCATCTGGGCCTGCATCCACCGCGCCAGGTCCACGATGTTGGAATTGACCCCCGCCGCGGCGGGCACGCGGTAATAGGCGTCAGCCACGGGCATGGTCCGGCCGTAGCGGGACGGCCGCGCCCAGTGCTCGGCGTCGCGCAGGCCCTCGACGCCGATGGTGGCGCTGGTCATGCCCAGCGGCAGGAACAGCCGCTGGCGGACCTCATCGGCGTAGGAGCGGTGGGTAGTGGTCTCCACCACCTCGCGGATCGTGTCGTAGGCGACGTTCTGGTAGCTGTGGCAGGTGCCCGGCGGGCATTGCGGCGGCACGGTCCCCAGGCTCTGGCGGATCATCCTCGGGTCCCGCCCGCCCTCCAGCCAGCCGTCATAGGCGTTGCGGGGCAGGCCCGTGCGCTGCGACAGCAGCTGCTCGACCGTCAGGGTGTTCTGGGCGTCGGCGGGCAGGCGCAGGCTGGTGTTGAACTTGCCCAGGGGATCGTAGAGCGAGAACACCCCGTCCCGGGCCAGGCGGGCGCTGAGGGTGCCGGCCACCGTCTTGGACAGCGACGCCCAGCGGAAGATCGTGTCGGCGTCGATCTTCTCGCCGTCCTTCGGCGAGGTCAGCCCGTAGCCCTGGACGAACGACAGCCGGCCGTTCTCGACCACGGCGATCGCCAGGCCTTCCATGGTCTTGTCGGCCATCATCGTCCGGATGCGGGCGTCCAGGGCGCGATAGTCGATCTCGCCGCGCCAATCCTGGGGCTTCAGGGGCAGGACGGCCGGCGTCGCCGGGGCGGCGGCCATCTCGACGGTCTTCGGGGCGTGCGAGCGGTGGGCCGCCGTCCAGCCCAGCGCCCCGAGGCCGGCCGCCAGCACCAGGGCGCCCGCCATCCACCAGCCGCGTCGAGAGCGAAAGGCGAAGGTGTTCTGCTTGGTCCGATAGAACTTGGTCAGCCGTCTCATCCGCCGAAAAAACCGTCGTCGCCCAAATCCGCGACGCTTGGGCCGCGACGTCAGCGGAAGGCTGTCGTCCGGCGTCGAAGACGCGTCGTGCGAGTCATGAACCCCGTGTCCTACCCTTTTGCCGCCCGACGACAAGGCTCAAGCCGAAAGTCCCGTCCATCGATGTCCAAAGCAGGGCGGAGAAGGCCTGCGACGGCGCGCCCCTATTGCCTCGAAGGCGTTGACGCTCGAAGGTGCGCCCCTCAACGAGAACGCTCCGCTTGACCGCCTTCCTTCGCCTCTTCCAGACCGATACCGGCCCCCGCCTCGAAGGCGAGAAGGTGTTCCTGCGTCTGCCGCGCCTGCACGACTACAAGCCCTGGGCCGAGCTGCGCGCCCAGTCGGCGGCCTTCCTGCGGCCCTGGGAGCCGACCTGGCCGGAGGACGACCTGACGCGTCCGGCCTTCCGCGCCCGGCTCAACGCCTATGCCCGCGAACTGGAGGTGGGGGAGGCGTTTCCGTTCTTCATGTTCCGTCGCGACGACGGCGCGCTGATCGGCGGGGTGCGGCTGTTCCACATCCGGCGCGGCGTCGCCCAGTGCGGGGTGATGGGCTACTGGATCGGCCAGCCCCATGCCCGCCAGGGCTACATGAAGGACGGGGTCCGGGCGGCGATCGACTTCGCGTTCGGCGAGCTGGCGCTGCACCGGCTGGAGGCGGCCTGCATGCCCGAAAACGAGCCTTCGGCCGCCGTTTTGCTGAAATCCGGCTTCTCCGAAGAGGGATATGCCCCCGCTTATCTGAAAATTAACGGCGAGTGGCGAGATCATCGTCTGTTCGGGATGGTCGCGCCAGAATAGCGCGGACCCGCACACAGCGCCTTCGGGCGCGGGATCAAGGCATGTCGTTCAAGATCAGTCAGCGACGCGTATGGGACGCCACGGCCACGCTCGAGGCCTTGGGCGCCGCCGAAGTCGCGCTTTGGCTCTGGGAGCCCGAGGCCGACCGCCTGCGCGTCAACGGCGCTGCTAGAGCCCTGGGCCTGGGGCCGCTGGCCCCGGACTGCTCCTCCGCCGCCTTCCGCGCCCTGACCCTGCCCCAGGACCGCGCCCAGGCCGAAGACATCCTCAAGGTCCGCCCGCCGGGCAGCGAGATCGTCGCCCGCCTGCGCATGCGCAACGGCGAGATCTGCATCTGGCGCGGAACCTGGCTGGAAGACGGCGTGCGCGCCGCCGGCGTCATCGCCCCCGAGGTCAAGTTCGCCGCCTCCGAGCGCGACACCCTCACCGGCCTGCTGGACCGCAAGAGCTTCATCGCCCAGGCCCGCGAGCGGTTGGGCAAAAGCGGCGTGCACGAACTGGTCGTCGCCGACGTCGACCGCCTGCGCCGGCTGAACGAGGCCCTGGGCCACGAACGCGCCGACCTGGTGCTGGCCGCCCTGGGCTCGCGCCTGGCCGCCGCCTTCCCGTCCGAGGCCCTGCTGGGCCGGATCGGCGAGGACGAGTTCGCGGTGCTGTGCGACCCGGCCGGCTTCGAGCCCGCCGAGCTGCTGCGCAACGCCCTGGAGCAGCCCCTGCGGGTGGCCGGCTTCGACATCCACCCGACCCTGTCGATCGGCGCCGTCTCGGCCGAGGGCGGCGAGGACGCGCCGGAGGCGGCCGAACTGCTGCGCCGCGCCGAGCTGGCCGTCGAGGCCGCCGCCTCCAACGGCCGCGGCAGCGCCGCCGCCTACGGCCGCTCGATGGAGACCGACGGCCTGTCGCGCCTGGCCCTGGAGGCCGACCTGCGCGGCGCCATCGGCCGCGGCGAGATCACCCCCTTCTTCCAGCCGGTCGTCCGGCTGTCGACCGGCGCCCTTTCGGGCTTCGAGGCCCTGGCCCGCTGGATCCATCCGCGTCGCGGCATGTTGCCGCCCGACGAGTTCCTCCCGCTGGTGGAGGAGATGGGCCTGATGAGCGAGTTGGGCGAGCACATGATGCGCACCTCGGCCCGGCAGCTGGCAAAATGGCGCGACAGCCACCCGGCCGTCGGCGCCCTGACCGTCAGCGTCAACCTGTCGACCGGCGAGATCGACCGGCCCGGCCTGGTCCACGACGTGCGCCAGGTGCTCAAGGAGCACGACCTGCCGCGCGGCGCCCTGAAGCTGGAAGTCACCGAAAGCGACATCATGCGCGATCCCGAGCGGGCCGCCGTGATCCTGCGGACCCTGCGCGAAGCCGGCGCCGGCCTGGCGCTGGACGACTTCGGCACCGGCTTCTCGTCGCTGTCGTACCTGACGCGCCTGCCGTTCGACACGCTGAAGATCGACCGCTACTTCGTGCGGACCATGGGCAGCAACGCCGGCTCGGCCAAGATCGTCCGCTCGGTGGTCAAGCTGGGCCAGGACCTGGACCTGGAAGTCGTCGCCGAGGGCGTCGAGAACGCCGAGATGGCCCGCGCCCTGCAATCGCTGGGTTGCGACTACGGCCAGGGCTTCGGCTACGCGCCGGCCCTGTCGCCGCAGGAGGCCGAGGTCTATCTGAACGAGGCCTATGTCGACGGCGCCGCGCCGGTGAAGGCCCGGGGCTAGTCCCAACCACAAAACCGGCCGTCATCATCGGACTTGTTCCGAGGACCCCTCGCGCCGCCGCGCGGAAGAATCCGACTAGGTCGAGGCTTCTCCGTCCAACGCCTTGGCAGATGACGCAGGGGTCCTCGGAACAAGTCCGAGGATGACGGGCGTGGTGGGGGCGGATTTGGACGTCAGCATTCCCACCGACCCCGCCCGCAGCTCCAGCGCCACCGCGAAACTGCGAAGCTGGCTCTCCCGCTGCTGGTAGGCGGCCAGGAGGTCCTCGGGCGAGGCCTGGGCCATCTCGTCGCGCCTGGTCAGCCAGCGGGCCTGGGAGCGTCCCAGCGCGGCCGGAGAGACCCCGGCGGCCAGCACCGCCTCATAGGCGGCCGCCATCCGCTGCTCGGCCTCGCGCAGGACGGGATCGATGCAGGTCATCTGGGCCGCCAGGGTCGGCGCGTCGCGGCAGCCGACCGTGTCCTCCGGCGGGGCGGCGTCGGCCAGGGGCGAGGCGACCACCGGCGCGCTGACGGCGGTGGGCAGGGCGCCCCAGGTCTCTGGATGGGTCACGGGCCGGGAGTCCGCGGTCAGGACAATCCTCAGTCCGCGCTGGGCGTCGGCCGCGGCGACCGCCAGCGGCGTTTGAGGGGGCGGCACCTGGAAGACCAGGGGCTGGGGCGCGGGTTCGGGGGGCTCGGTTCCCAGCAGCAGCCACAGGCCCCAGACGCCCAGCGGCATGGCGATCATGCCCAGAAGGATGTTTCCGCCGAGCGATCGCCTGGGAGGCGGCATCACGCCGTAGCGGCGCTGGCCCCAGTTTTCGGGCGGCGGGTTGCGCCCGCCCCGGGCCGCCCAGTTGTCGTTCGATGGCGATGTGAGACGCAGGTAAGCCATGCCACTGTCCTGACCACACGTCCCGCATGCGCGAGCGAGCCGGGTCCCCCAGTGACGGCTTGAAAAGCAACAGCGTGACTGTGGCGGAATATAACCGCTTCACGCGTTCAATATTATCAGCGGGAACCCGAGGTTTCGGCGCGGGATTTGCTGTAGCGTCTACTCAAGCTCTACCGGCTTGGGACGAAAGATGATCGGCCGTGATTCCGATCTTGGCCAAGGCCATTGTCCATTTGTTGTCGTAGTCGTCGCCGAATAGCAGCGCTTCGTCGGCGTCGCAGATCAACCAAACGTTATCGCGCAGTTCCTGCTCCAGTTGGCCGGGACCCCAGCCGGAATAGCCCAGGGCCAGGATGGCGTGGCGGGGGCGGCGGATTTTGCTGCCCAGGGCGTCCAGCGCGTCGCGGGTGACGGTCAGGGCCAGGCCGTCGGCCACCGGCACCGTGGAGTCGGGAGAGACGTAGTCGTCGGTGTGGAGCACAAAGCCCCGCTCGCGCTCGACGGGGCCGCCCAGCATCACCAGGTCGCCGCCGGCCTCGATCTCGGGCGCGACGCCCAGGTTGTTGAGCAGCTCGAACAAGGTCAGGCCCTCGACCGGCCGGTTGACCGCCAGGCCCATGGCCTGCTCGGCGTCGTGGGCGCACACATAGAGCACGGCGCGTTCGAAGCGCGGATCCTCGATGCCGGGCATGGCCACCAGCATCTGTCCGGCGAGGAAGGCTACGTGATCCGTGCGAGGTGAGTCCATCCTAAGAGGATCGGTTCGGAACGCGTCGGTTTCAAGTCCAACCTTCCCTTGGCGATCGGCTCCGGCGCCTTTATCTCCGTTGCGCGCTTTCAAGCTCAGGCAACGGACAGGGACACCGCACATGGCGATCAAGGTTGGCGACAAGCTTCCTTCGGCGACTTTCATGACCAGCACGGCCGAGGGCCCGGCCCCGGTCACGACCGACGATCTGTTCAAGGGCAAGACGGTCGCCCTGTTCGCCGTCCCGGGCGCCTTCACGCCGACCTGCTCGGCCAAGCACCTGCCGGGCTTCAAGGAGAAGGCCGCGGACCTGAAAGCCAAGGGCGTCGACACCATCGCCTGCGTCTCGGTCAACGACCTGTTCGTGATGAAGGCCTGGGGCGCCGACCAGGGCATCACCGACGAAGTGCTGCTGCTGGCCGACGGCAACGGCGAGTTCACCCGGGCCATCGGCCTGGAGTTCGACGGCTCCAAGTTCGGCATGGGCCTGCGTTCGCAGCGCTACTCGCTGATCGCCAAGGACGGCGTGGTCGAGACCCTGAACGTCGAAGAGGGCGGGGAATTCAAGGTTTCGTCGGCCGACTACATGCTGGGTCAGCTGTAGGGTTTTCGAGTTCTGACATGAGAAGGGCGGCTCCGCGAGGAGCCGCCCTTTTTCTTTGCGCGGGGAAGACCCCCTCAGTCGCTCCGCGACAGCTCCCCCAGGGGGAGCATCCAGAAGGCGCGGCGTCGGCCAAGATTCTCCCCCTCTGGGGGAGGTGGCCCGGAGGGCCGGAGGGGGTTAGGCCCCCAGCATCTCCGGCGTCACGACTTCCAAATCCGCCGATCCGCCCGTCACCGCCGCCACCTGCCCCGGCACGCTGGCCAGCACGTTCTCGCCATAGACCCGCGCCAGGGCCAGCCGCAGACCCGCCGGCTCGGCCAGCGCCCCCTTGGCCAGCATCCAGCCGCCGACCGTGTCGCCCAGCAGCTTCAGATAGGCCGTGGCGCCGGACAGGGCGTCGGGCATGGCCCGGACCCGGCGCTCGATCAGCCAGACCGTGGCCGAGCCGACCGCGTCCAGCGCCGCCTTGAACCGCAGGGCCACCCCGCCCAGGTCGCCGCCGGCGGCTTCGAGCGCTTCCTGGGTGTCGCGCATGTCGTCCATCAGGTCGCCGATCGCCTGGCCTTCCGACAGACCCAGCTTGCGGCCGATCAGGTCGATGGCCTGGATGCCGTTGGCGCCCTCGTAGATCGGGGCGATGCGGGCGTCGCGATAGTGCTGGGCCGCGCCGGTCTCCTCGATGAAGCCCATGCCGCCGTGCACCTGCACGCCCTGCGAGGCGACTTCGACGCCGACGTCGGTCGACCAGGCCTTGGCGATCGGGGTCAGCAGCTCCTCGCGCAGCTTGGCGGTGGCGCGCTCGGCCTCGGTGGCGGCGTGGGTGGACAGGTCGGCGGCGACGGCGGTCGACAGGCAGATGCCGCGCGCCGCCTCGATCTTGGCTTTCATCAGCACCAGGGTCTTGCGGATGTCGGGATGGTCGTACAGCCGCGAGGGCTGGACGCCGGTCCAGGCCGAGCGGCCCTGGGTGCGCTCCAGCGAGAAGTCCAGGGCCTGCTGGTAGGCCCGCTCGGCGATGGCCGTACCCTGCGCCCCGACCTGCAGCCGCGCGGCGTTCATCATCGTGAACATGTGGGCCAGGCCCGAGCCCAGTTGGCCGACCAGTTCGGCCTTGGCGCCTTCGTACAGCATCACGCAGGTGGGCGAGCCGTGGATGCCCAGCTTGTGCTCCAGCCCGCCGACCCGCACGGCGTTGGCCGCGCCCAGGGCGCCGGCCTCGTCGACCATCACCTTGGGGGCCAGGAACAGCGAGATGCCCTTCACGCCGGGAGGGGCGTCGGGCGTGCGGGCCAGCACCAGGTGCAGGATGTTGTCGGCGGCGTCGTGGTCGCCCCAGGTGATGAAGATCTTCTGCCCCGACAGGGTGTAGCCGCCGTCGCCGTCCGGGGTGGCCATCGTGGTCAGGGCGCCCAGGTCCGAACCGGCCTGGGGCTCGGTCAGGTTCATGGTCCCGGTCCATTCGCCCGACACCAGCCGGGGCAGGTAGAGGGCCTTCTGGCGGTGGGAGCCATGATGGGTCAGGGCCTCGATGGCCCCCAGGCTCAGCATCGGGCACAGGCCGAACGCCATGTTGGCGGCCTGGACCATTTCCAGCACCGCGACTTCCAGGGTCTTGGGCAGGCCCTGGCCGCCGTGCTCGGGCGCGGCCGCCAGGCTGGTCCAGCCGTCCTGGGCGAACTGGCGATAGGCGTCGGCGAAGCCGGGGGCGGCGCGGACCACGCCATTTTCCAGCTTGGCGCCGACCAGGTCGCCGGCTCGGTTCAGCGGGGCCAGCACCTCGCTAGCGAATACGCCCGCGGCCTGCAGCACGGCCTCCACGGTGTCGGCGTCGGCTTCCGGAAAGGCCGTCGCCAGGCGATCGAAGCCGGCCACGTGCTTCAGGGCGAAGGCGAGGTCGCGGACGGGCGCGCGGTAGGTCATGGGACGGTCCGATCTGGCGGCGGGCTCAAGTGAACTTCGTTTAGATGCTGCGGCGCGGCATGCAAAGCCGAACCGATCACGGCTTCGTGAAGCGCGGTCCCTTCATCGCCGGGCCAAGCTTCCTAAGTTGGGGGTTCAGCAACTGCTGCTATTACAGTTTGGAGACTGTCCCTCATGAACCGCCGCTTCGCTTCCGCCCTTCTGGTCGGTGCCCTCCTGGCCGCGCCCGTCGCCGTCCTGCCGGCCGTCGCGTCCGCCCAGGCCACCGCCACCGATCCGGCCCAGGCCCCGGCCGGCGCCTGGACGATCGACAAGAAGCACGCCAGCCTGACCATGAAGGTCACGCACTTCGGCACCTCGCACTACACCTTCCGCTTCGCCCGCGAAGCGATCGACGGGTCCTACGACTACAACCCGGCCAAGCCGCTGGACACCAAGGTGTCGATCAGCATCGACGCCGCCGCCGTCGACACCGGCCTGCCCGACTTCAACAAGGAAATCGGCACGGACCCGAAGTTCTTCAACGCCGCCCAGTATCCGAAGATCACCTTCGTCTCGACCAAGGTCGAGCCGGGCAAGCTGACGGGCGACCTGACCTTCCGCGGCGTGACCAAGCCGGTCACCCTGGACGTCAAGTACAACGGCTACGCCAAGACGCCGTTCGGCTCGCAGATCATGGGCTTCTCGGCAACCGGCACGATCAAGCGTTCGGACTTCGGCTTCACGCACCTGAAGGGCTTGGTCGGCGACGACGTGGACCTGGAGATCGAAGCCGAGTTCAATCCGAAGAAGTAGGCTGTCCAAGGCCCTAGCTTGGCCTTGGAAACGACATCGGTTCGGGCGTCTTGTTCGGACCCGGACTTAAGCTTGAGACGAGGACGACCATGACCGCCGAGACGCCTATCGAGACCGCCTCGGCGGCGGGTCGTCCTCCCCGCTACACCACGGTGGCCGTTGTCCTGCACTGGCTGATCGCGGCCGCCATCCTGTTCCAGATCATCCTGGGCTGGCGGATGGGCGACGAGCCCAAGGGGCCGGCCACCTACGCCATCTTCCAGCTGCACAAGTCGATCGGCATCACGATCCTGCTGCTCAGCCTGGCGCGCCTGGCCTGGCGGCTGTTCCACCGTCCGCCGCCGCATCCGGCCACCCAGCCGCGCTGGGAGACCATCGCCTCGCAGATCGTGCACGTGGCGTTCTACGTGATCATGATCGGCCTGCCGATCACGGGCTGGATCATCGTCTCGACCAGCAAGCTGACCATCCCGACGGTGCTGTACGGCGCGATCCCCTGGCCGCACCTGCCGTTCCTGCCCGAGCTGGCGGCCGGTCCCAAGCACCTGTGGCACGAGATCGGCGAGAACGGCCACGGCCTGCTGGTCAAGACCACCTACCTGCTGCTGGCCCTGCACCTGGGCGCGGTGGCCAAGCACCAGATCCTCGACCGCGACGAGGTGCTGGGCCACATGGCGCCGGGCGCCAAGCCGGGCTGGCTGGAGCCGCGCGCGTGGCTGGCCGCCGCCGGCCTGATCGCCGTGGTCGCGGCGGGGTACCTCTACAAGCCGGCTGTGAAGCACGCCGCGCCCGCACCCGCCGCCCCGGCCGAAGTCGCCGAGACGCCGACGGCCTCGCCGCCGCCCGTCGCCGCGACCACTCCGGCCGCCGCCGCGCCGGCCGAAACCGCCGCGCCGGTCGAGCCGGACAACGCGCTGAAGGACCCGGTCGCCTGGACCGTGGCCAAGAGCTCGACCCTGAACTTCTCGGCCACCTGGGCCGGCGACAGCATCGACGGCCAGTTCAAGCGCTGGACCGCCGACATCCTGTTCTCGCCCGAGGCCCTGGACCGCTCGAAGCTGACGGTCAGCATCGACATGGGCTCGGCCGCCACCGGCGACGACCAGCGTGACAGCAGCCTGCCCAGCGGGGACTTCTTCGACACCGCGACCCATCCCAAGGCGACCTACACCGCCAGCAAGTTCCGCAAGACCGGCGAGGGCAAGTTCGTCGCCGACGGGACGCTGGAGCTGCGCGGCGTCAAGAAGCCGGTCAGCCTGCCCTTCACCCTGAAGATCGACGGCGACACGGCCACGGCGCGCGGTGTAACCACCCTGGACCGGACCGCGTTCGGGGTTGGACAGGGTGAATGGGCGTCTACGGATCAGATCGGCGGCAAGGTGAAGGTCAGCTTCGCCATCACGGCCAAGAAGAAGTAACGGCCGCTCAAGTCGAGAAGGCCGCGCGCGCCCTCCGCGACGGCGGGCTCGTGCTGCTGCCGACCGAAACCGTCTACGGCCTGGGCGCCGACGCCTCGAACCCCGCGGCCGTGGCGGCGATCTTCGAGGCCAAGGGCCGGCCGCGCTTCAACCCGCTGATCGCCCATGTCCATGACGCCGCGACGGCGGCGCGCATCGCCGCCTTCGACGACCGCGCCCTGGCCCTGGCCGCCGCCTTCTGGCCGGGACCGCTGACCATCGTCGCCCCGGTCCGCGACACCGCCGCCGTCTGCGACCTGGCCCGGGCCGGGCTCGACACCGTGGCCATCCGCGTGCCCGGCCATCCGCTGTCGCGCGCCGTTCTGGCCGCGTTCGGCGGGCCGGTGGTCGCGCCGTCGGCCAACCGCTCGGGCAGGCCCAGCCCCACCACCTTTGACGACGCCTTCGCCGAGACCGGCGACAAGGCCGCCGCCGCCCTGGACGGCGGGCCGTGCGAGGTCGGGCTGGAGAGCACCGTCGTCGCCGTGCTCGACGGCCCCGTCCGCCTGCTGCGCCCCGGCGCGGTCACCCGCGCCCAGCTGGAGGCCGTGGTCGGTCCGCTGGCGCAGGCCGACGACGACGCCAAGCGCTCGCCCGGCCGCCTGGCCCTGCACTACGCCCCCGACGCCCCGGTGCGGATCGAGGCGACGGCGCCGGAGGCCGGCGAGGCGTTCCTGGCGTTTGGGGAATGGCCGGAGGGCGAAGGCGTGTTCAACCTCAGCCCCTCCGGCGACCTCGCCGAAGCCGCCGCGAACCTGTTCTCCTACCTGCGCGCCGCCGACCGCACCAAACCCGTCGGCATCGCCGTCGCGCCGATCCCGGACGAAGGCCTGGGCGAAGCGATCAATGACCGGCTGCGGCGCGCGGCCGGGTTCATAGGATAGAGCCGATGAAATTCCGCATCATGTACATCGAGGACAAGTCCAAGGGTGTGAACGGGCCGGCGCGGATCGGGCGCGTTCGCCTCTCAAAGACTGGAGAGACCCTGTACTACGGTGGGCGTTCGTTCGAGGCCCTGCGCAATTCGGGCCTGAAGGCCAATTTCATCGATCAGCAGACCGGTCAGGTCTTCTGGATCGCCAAAGCCCGCAAGGGCGGCGACGACCGCCTCTACAAGGGCGCGGGCGATCCCCCGGTGATCGACGACGACGTGGCCGAGGAATACTGGCGCGACATTCGGGGCATGCCGGACCCGGCGGCGAGCTAGACGTCCAGCGCCGAGCGGACGTCGGTCAGCGGAAAGTCGTCGCCCTTGTAGAGCAGGGGGGCGTCCAGTTGCTTGGCCAGGGCGTAGGCGAAGCAGTCGCCCATGTTGAGCGCTGCCCTGTGCACCCCTTTGCCCCAGCGAATATAGGCGTCGAGCGCGTCGGGTTCGCCCGCCAGATCAGACGACGTGATGTTCAAGTCGTCGAGCCATCGGTGATATTCGACGGCCGTGAAACGTCGCTCGCGCAGCACGAGAACGAGGCCGGCCTCCATCAGGTTCACGGGCGTGGCGAGCAGGACTGTAGCGTCGGCGATCACGGCCTCAAAAGCCGCGCGTTCGGGCTCTGCCAGTGCCATGGCGACAAGGGCGGATGCATCGACGACGACGATCACAGATTGTCGATTTCAGGGATGCCGGTTGGCCAAAGCGCGTCCCACTCGGCCTTGGTGATGGGCGTAGACGGTAACTGATCGAGTCCCGTGGCCTTACGAAACCGGTCGGTGGCCGCGCGGATTTCCTCCAGACTGCGTTTGCGAGGAGGCGCTACATTCGCGGACTTCAGGGCTTCGTCCAGCGCTTGATCCACCGCTGCGGTCAAACTCGAACCGCGAAGCTGCGCTAGTTCGCGCGCTTTGCGTTCGGTCTCGGGGTTCTTGATGAAGATGCCCATGACGGCCTCCGGTATATACCGAGTATATACTATGCCCCGGCGGCTCGGAAGCGTATCCTCCGCGCCCATGACCAAGCCCGTTCCCGCCGATACCCTGTCCCGCCTCAAGGCCGTGCTCGGCGAGGGCGGGTGGAGCCAGGATCCCGACCGGTTGGCGCCCAAGCTGCAGGAGTGGCGCGGGCGGTGGTCGGGCGAAACCCCGCTGCTGGCCCTGCCGCGCTCGACGGCTCAGGTCTCGGCGGTGGTCGGCATCTGCGCGGCGGACGGCGTGGCGATCACCCCGCAGGGCGGCAACACCGGCCTGGTCGCCGGCCAGATCCCGCAAGGCGAGATCCTGCTCTCCACCGAGAAGCTGACCGCCGTGCGCGATGTCGACGCCTTCGACGACGTCATAGTGCTGGAGGCCGGCGTCACCCTGGCCAAGGCCCACGAGGTCGCCCTGAGCGTCAACCGCCGCTTCCCGCTGAGCCTGGCCTCGGAGGGGTCTTGCACGATCGGCGGCCTGGCCTCGACCAACGCCGGCGGCACGGCGGTGCTGCGCTACGGCGTCATGCGCGACCAGATCCTGGGGATCGAGGCGGTGCTGCCCAATGGCGAGGTCTGGAACGGCCTCAAGCGCCTGCGCAAGGACAACACCGGGTACGACCTCAAGCATCTGCTGATCGGGGCCGAGGGCACGCTGGGGATCATCACCGCCGCCAGCCTCAAGCTCTATCCGCTGCTGGTCTCGCGCTGCGTGGCCGTCGCCGCCGTGGCGACGCCGCACGACGCCATCGCCCTGCTGGCCAAGGCCAAGGACGAGACCGGCGGGGCCATCGAAGCCTTCGAGCTGATGAGCCGCCTGGGGATCGCTTTCGCGCTCAAGCACATACCGGGTCTGCGCGAGCCGCTGGAGGCCGTGCATCCCTGGTACGTGCTGATCGAGACCGCCTCGGGCGAGCCCGGCGCGGCCGAGGCGGCCATGGAGCGGCTGCTGGCCGGCGCGCTGGAGACCGGCCTGATCCAGGACGCGGCCGTCGCCCAGACGCAGGCCCAGGCCCACGCCTTCTGGGCGGTGCGCGAGAACCAGTCGGGCGGCCAGAAGCCCGAGGGCGCGGCCTGGAAGCACGACGTCTCGGTGCCGGTGTCGAAGGTCGCCGAGTTCATCGACCAGGCCACGGCGGCGATGGAAAGGTTCTCGCCCGGCGTCCGCGTCGTGGCCTTCGGCCATGTCGGCGACGGCAATGTTCACTACGACGTGCTGCGGCCCGACGGCGGGGCCGATGACTCGCACGACGCCCTGCGCGACGAGGGCGCGCGGATCGTCCACGACATCGTCGCGTCGATGGACGGCTCGATCAGCGCCGAGCACGGCCTGGGGGCGATGAAGTCGGTCGAGGCCCTGCGCTACAAGAGCGCCGTCGAGGTCGAAGCCCTGCGCGCCGTCCGCGCCGCCCTGGATCCCCAGCGGATCATGAACCCGCGCGTGTTGTTCTAGGCCGGTCGTTCTTAGGAGGGATCGTCCTGACGGCGCTGCGCCGCCTGAAGACGGGCTCTGCGGACGCTGATGCAGATGAACATCGAGACCAGGGCCCCGACCGGGACCGTGGCCTTGAAGTAGCCGGGCTGCTGGCCGGGCCCAAGCACGTTGATCGCCGCCGGAACGAAGCCCCACGCGCCGTCCGCCGCCCGCATCCAGAACGCCCCGATCCCGACGAAGCACAGCACCGCCCAGGCCAGGCGCCACTTCAGGTTCGGGGTGCGGATCACCAGGAACAGGGCGACGAACATCACCAGCGGGCAGATGAGGGCGGCGATCAGGCCAAGGAGCTGGGGCATGGAGCGTGGTCCGAAGAAAGGGCGCGCAACATCGCGGCGAGCGGCGCCATTGTCCAGCGCCACACTAGCCGTGGCCCTTCCAAGCCTCTATCTGCACCGCCATGTTGATGGTCATCTCCCCCGCCAAGTCGCTGGACTTCACCGCCCCCGATCAGGTGCTGCCGCTCACCACGCCCGAGCTGAAGCCGCAGATCGCCGAGCTGGCCAAGGTGACGCGCAAGCTGTCCAAGGCAGACCTGCGCCGGCTGATGCACATCTCCGAAAACCTGGCCGAGCTGAACCACGCCCGGTTCCAGGCCTTCGACTCGCAGGTCGAGGACGGCCTCCAGGCCGTGATCGCCTTCAACGGCGACGTCTACGCCGGCCTCAACGCCCGCGAGCTGGACCGTCCGGCCCTGGACTGGACCCAGGACCGCCTGCGGATCCTGTCGGGCCTATACGGCGTGCTGCGGCCGCTGGACGCCCTGCAGGCCTATCGCCTGGAGATGGGCACGCGCCTGAAGACCAAGCGGGGCTCGAACCTCTACGACTTCTGGGGCGAGACCATCGCCAAGACCCTGAACGCCGCCGCCAAGGACCACGTCGACCCGACCCTGGTGAACCTGGCCAGCCAGGAATATTTCGGGGCCGTCGACGCCAAGGCCCTGAAGCTGCCGACCGTCACCTGCCACTTCAAGGAAGAGAAGGGCAACACCCTGCGGGTGCTGGGCTTCTTCGCCAAGAAGGCCCGCGGCCGCATGGCCCGCTTCGCCATCGACAACCGCATCGACAAGGCGGCCGACCTGCAGGGCTTTGATCTCGATGGCTACAAGTACCGCGCCGACCTCTCCACGCCGGCCGACTGGGTTTTCGCTCGCCTCCAGCCTTAATTTCATCTACCGATGAATTTATAAACGCTCGCTCATCGCAAGAGCGAGCTATATGCTGCGATGCAGCAATTGGGCGGCGAGCCAAGGAGCGTGCGATGGCCGTGGATTTCGGTTTGCAGGGTCAGGTCGCGATCGTGACCGGCTCGACCAGCGGCATCGGCCACGCCATGGCCGACGCCCTGGCGGCCCAGGGCGTCAACATCGTCCTCAACGGCCTGGGCGAGATGACCGCCATCGAGAAGACCCGCGCCGAACTGGCCGAGAAGCACGGCGTCGAGGTGCTCTACAACGGCGCCGACATGACCAAGCCCGGCCAGATCGCCGACATGGTCAAGGCCGCCAAGGCCGAGTTCGGCGAGCTGGACATCCTGGTCAACAACGCCGGCGTCCAGCACGTGGCCCCGATCGAGGACTTCCCGGTCGACCAGTGGGACCTGATCATCGCCATCAACCTGTCGTCGGCCTTCCACGCCACGCGCGCGGCGATCCCGATCATGAAGGAGCAGGGGCGCGGGCGGATCGTCAACATCGCCTCGGCCCACGGCCTGGTCGCCTCGCCGTTCAAGGCCGCCTATGTGGCGGCCAAGCACGGCATACTGGGCTTGACCAAGACTGCCGCCCTCGAGCTGGCCACCTTCGGGATCACCTGCAACGCCATCTGCCCGGGCTTCGTGAAGACCCCGCTGGTCGAGGCCCAGATCGTCGACCAGGCCAAGGCGCGCGGCATCAGCGAAGAGGCCGTGATGAAGGACGTGATCCTGGCCGCCCAGCCGACCAAACAGTTCGTCACCTTCGACCAGCTGAACGGCCTGCTGCTGTACCTGGTGTCCGACGCCGGGGCCTCGGCCAACGGCTCGGCCTTCAGCATCGACGGCGGCTGGACCGCGCAGTAGCGGCCGGGGACATGCCCATCGGTCCGTTCAAGAAGAAGGCCCCTGGCCCCAAGCCGATCTCGCTGGCCCTGCAGGGCGGCGGCTCGCACGGGGCGTTCGAGTGGGGCGTGCTCGACCGCCTGCTCGAGGAAGAGGATATTGAAATCCTGGCGGTGACCGCCGCCTCGGCCGGGGCGATGAACGCCGTGTGCCTGGCCCAGGGCCTGATCGACGGCGGCCGCGATGGGGCCAAGGCGCGGCTCGAGCGCTTCTGGAAGCAGGTCAACCGCAACGGCGGCCGCAACGTGTTCGGCGACACCAGCATCTGGACCAGCGCCTTCGCCGGCGGGGCCGACTGGCTCAAGAACAGCCCCGGCTGGCGGCTGGCCGAGACCTTTGCGCTGTCGATGAGCCCCTACGAGTTCAACCCGTTCAACCTGAACCCGCTGCACGACGCGCTGGAAGGCGAGATCGACTTCAAGGCCCTGCGCGAGCGCTCGCCGATCAAGCTGTACATCGCCGCCACCCAGGTGCGCACCAGCAAGGCCAAGGTGTTCCGCGAGACCGAGCTGACCGCCCGCCACATCATGGCCAGCGCCTGCCTGCCCCAGGTGTTCCAGGCCGTGGAGATCGACGGCGAGCCCTATTGGGACGGCGGCTTTCTCGCGAACCCGCCCCTGTGGCCGCTGTTCTACGACGACACCCCCGACGACATCCTGCTGGTCAGCCTCAATCCGTTCGTCCGCGAGGAGACGCCCAAGACGCCGGGCGAGATCATGGACCGGCTGAACGAGATCACCTTCAACGCCGCCCTGGCCAGCGAGCTGCGGGCCATCGGCTTCGTGCAGAAGCTGCTGGATGAGGGCCTGCTGAAGGACAACGCTCGCGGCCGCTATCGGCGGATGCTGATGCACGCCATCACCGCCGACAAGGCTCTGGCCGACCTGTCGCTGGGCAGCAAGTTCGACACCGAGTGGAGCTTCCTGAGCGATCTGCGCGATCGTGGGCGCAAGGCGGCGGACGACTGGCTGGGCCATTGCCTGACCCAGGTGGGCGTCAGCTCCAGCCTGGACCTGAAGGCCGGATTTCCGTGAGGGCGCGCTTGACGCGGCCCGAACCGAGCGTATCTGACGCCGCCATGGTTTCCGCTTCCACCGCCGTCGCCCCTGCCGCCGCCGAGTTCCCCGTCCCCACCGTCGGCGTCGTCTGCCTGCGCGACGACCAGGTGCTGCTGATCAAGCGCGGCACCCCGCCGCGCCTGGGCCAATGGAGCCTGCCCGGCGGCCGCCTGGAGCGCGGCGAGACCACCGTCGCCGCCGCCCTGCGCGAGCTGGCCGAGGAGACGGGCGTCCAGGCCAAGCTGCTGGGCCTGGTCGACGTGGTCGACGGCCTGTTCACCTCGCGCGAGACCGGCGCGACCACCCGCCACTACGTGATGATCGACTACGCCGCGCGCTGGATCTCCGGCGAGCCGGTGGCCGGCGACGACGCCGCCGAAGCCCGGTTCGTGTCGCTGGACGAGGCCCTGGCGATGGTCGAGTGGGATGTCACCCGCAAGGTGATCGCCGAGACGTTCGAGCGGTTCGGGGCGTAGCGGCTTACTGACTTGCCCCACCTGGCGGCTTCGCCGCGGCGTCCTCTTCCCCCTCTGGGGGAAGACGGCCGAAGGCCCGTAGGGGGCAAGTGTTAGCCGGCAAGGCCTTGACGTTTGAAGTGACAACCGCTCCCCTCAAACAAACGTTCGAAGCGAAACGTTCGGGAGCGCAATGCCATGGCCTACAAACCCTTCGACCTGACCGGCCGCGTGGCCCTGGTCACCGGCGGCAATCGCGGCATCGGCCTGGGCATGGCCAGCGCCCTGGCCCAGGCGGGCGCCGACATCGTCATATGGGGCAGCAACGCCGAGCGCAACCAGGCCGCCGAGGTCGAGCTGCTCAAGCACGGGACCCGGGTGAAGGCCCAGGTGGTCGACGTCTCGCAGGAAGACCAGGTCCGCGAGGGCATGGAGGAGGCCGTGGCCGCCATGGGCCGGGTCGACAGCGTGTTCGCCAACGCCGGGGTCGGCTACGGCGCGCCCAGCTTCGTGGAGATGAAGACCGAGACCTATCGCAAGACCCTGGCGGTCAATCTGGACGGGGTGTTCTTCACCTTCCGCGAGGCGTGCCGCCACATGGTCGAGCGGGCCAAGGGCGGCGATCCGGGCGGCTCGATCGTCGGCGTCGCGTCGCTGGCCGCCATCGAGGGCGCGGCCCGCAACCAGGCCTACGCCGCCACCAAGGGCGCGGTGATCTCGATGATGAAGTCGGTCGCCGTCGAGCACGCCCGCTACGGCGTGCGGGCCAACGCCATTCTGCCCGGCTGGATCGCCACCGACATGACCCAGGGCGCCCAGGACAATCCCGCCTTCGCCGACAAGGTCATCCCCCGCGTGCCGGCCCGGCGCTGGGGCGAACCGGCCGACTTCGGCGGCATCGCCGTCTACCTGGCCTCGGGCGCCTCTAGCTACCACTCGGGCGACACCTTCGTGATCGACGGGGCCTATTCGATCTTCTGAGGAAAGCTGGACGGTTCGGTCCACGAATTCCCCTTAAAAATAAGGGACTTGCGGAACCTTCGGGCCGGTGAGAAGCTTTCCCTGTCGACAGCTTGGGCATCAGACCCGGGCGTCGCCAGAGGAAACGACAGATGACCCCGCAAGACATCGTGGGCCTGGCCCCGCCCAGAGGCATGCTGGCCCTGATCGCGATGATCCTGACCTCGATGGCGGCCTGTTTCTGGACGTCGGAAGCCGAGGTCCAGCCGGAAGTTCTCAAGCGGGACTGAGGCCTGCCCTCGCGGCACGCTTGCCGCCTCGCCTGAAGCGCCCATCCTCCCCGAAAAGACGGGAGGAAACCCAATGACCCTGCACACCCCGCTGTGCGACCTGCTCGGCGTCGAGCATCCGATCCTGCTGGCCGGCATGGGCGGGGTTTCCTATGCGCCGCTGGCGGCGGCGGTCTCCAACGCCGGCGGCTACGGCGTGCTGGGCATGGCCGGGACCAGCCCCGACTTCATCCGCCTGCAGATGGCCCAGGTCCGCGACCTGACCGACAGGCCGTTCGGCGTCGACCTGCTGGCCGCCACGCCCGACGCCCTGACGGCCTCGGTCGACGCGATCATCGAGGGCGGGGCCTCGTCCTTCGTCGCCGGCCTGGGCGTGCCCCTGTCGATCATCGAACGGCTGAAAGGGGCGGGGTTGAAGGTCATGGTCGTCTGCGGGGCGGTCAAGCATGCGGTCAAGGCCCAGCAGGCCGGCTGCGACGCGGTGATCTGCCAGGGCGGCGAGGGCGGCGGCCACACCGGCCTGGTCGGGACCCTGCCGCTGGTCGCCCAGGCGGTGGACGCGGTCGACATCCCGGTGATCGCGGCCGGCGGCCTGTACGACGGGCGCGGCCTGGCGGCGGCCCTGGCCCTGGGCGCCCAGGGCGTCTGGATGGGCACACGCTTCATCGCCTCCACCGAAGCTCATGCCGGCGACCTCTATCGCCAGGCGGTGCTGGAGGCGGCCGACGAGGACACCGTCCGCACCCGGTCCTATTCGGGCAAGCCGATGCGGGTGCGCAAGAACGCCTGGGTCGACGACTGGGAGGCCCGCCCGGCCGACATCCAGCCGTTCCCGCAACAGGCCATCGCCTCGATCCAGGCCGGCGCCATGGGCGGCATTGGGGGCCAGATCGAGGGGCTGGACCCGGACCGGTCGTGCTTCGCGATGGGGCAGAGCGCCGGCGGGATCCGGCAAGTGCTGCCGGCGGGGGAGATCGTGCGCCGGATCATGAGCGAGGCGGAGGCGGCGATCGGGCGGGTGGCGGCGTTAAGAGGTTAGTGGCTCACCCACTTGCCCCCACCTGACCGCTACGCGGTCTGTCCGCCCCCATAGGGGGCGGAGGACACGCCTCTTCCCCCTGTGGGGGACGATCGCGAAGCGATCCGTAGGGGGCAAGTGTTCGCCGCCCAGACGCCCTAGGTCTTCACCTCCGGCAGCATCCGCTGAAAATGCGCCTCGACCTGCGCATGGCACTCACACGCCCGCCGCTCCAGCCGCGGCTGGTCCAGGATCTCGATCCGCCCGCGCCCCGTGCGGATCAGCCCCTCGTCCTGCAGGGCCTTGGCCACCGCGGTGACCGTGGTGCGCTGGACGCCCAGCATGTCGGCCAGGGTCTCCTGGGTCAGGCGGATGGTGGCGTCGTTGGCCCGGTCGTGGGTCGACAGCAGCCAGCGGCACATGCGTTGGTCGATGCTGTGCAGCGCGTTGCAGGCCGAGGACTGCATCATCTGGGCCAGCAGCACGTCGGCGTAGCGGGCGAACAGGTCGGCCAGGGCCGGCGAGCGCAGCTTTGCCTCCTCCAGGCGATTGGTCGGAATGCTGAGCGCGGAACCGGGAATGCGGACCACGGCGCGGCCGTAGGCGGGCTTGAAGCCGGCGCTGACGATGCCGCCGATCGCCCCTTCGCGGCCGATCGAGGCCACCTCGATCTCGTCGCCGTCGCGGGTGACCACCAGCAGCGAGGCCATGGTCGAATAGCAGGGCAGGACGGTGTTGACGACGTCCTCGCCGGCCTCGAACAGGGTCTGGCCGACGGCCAGGATCATCGGCGTCAGGTGCGGCGTCAGCATCGCCAGATCGTTGGGGCGCAGGGCGGCCAGCAGCCGGTTGCCCGCGCAGCCCTGGGGCAGCGCGCCGCTCACGACGGCCATTTCAGCAGTGTCGGCCATGTTCGCCTCCTGGAGGACAGCCAAGCTTTTTCCCTAACAAAGCGCGCGACGGGGCGATCAGTTTCCAGTCGACGCGGGACGGGTTCCGAGTCACCGTCCGGCGAAGCTTGGCTCTGGGGGGAGACATCATGCGGGATCGCGCCGTCATCCGACATCGGCTGAGCCAGTACAGCGCCCTTTGGCTGGGCGGCTTCCTGCTGGTGTTGATCGCCGCCGCCGGGGCCAGCCTCGTCGCGGGGTTCGACCTGATCGACGTGGCCGACCTGATCCTGCCGGCCGCCTTCGTCCTGCTGGGCGGGGCCATGGCCTATGGCGTGGGGGCCACGGCGGTGTCGCGGGCCGGCCTGGCGACCAAGAGCCTGGTCACGGCCCTGGGTCTTGTGCTGCTGCTGCCGCTGTTGTGGGCGCCGGTCCTGGCGGTGCTGGTGACGGCGGCGATCGGCGGGGCGGTGATCGAATATTCCACCGCCTATGCCGGGTTCCGGATCGTCGTCAGCCAGATCATCTATCCGCTGGTCTCGCTGTTCACCGAAAGCCCGCTGGCGACGGCGGTGTGGGCGATCTTCCAGGTCGCGGCGTCGGTGATCGGCTTCCTGGCCTCGATGGTCCAGGTCTGGAAGGCGGTGCGGAGCTTCCTGTACGACGGTGACGGCGATGGGGACGTGGAGACGGCCTAGCTCAGCAGGGTGGGCTTATGCAACTGGCCGGTGTCGTCCTGCAGGTGCATGCGGACCGGAAGGCCCACGCCCGTGACCTGTTCGGCCAGGCGTCGGGCCGCGCTCTCGGCCTGCCGGCGGGTCGTATAGGCGCCGACCCGGAGCTGGTCTCCGATGATGGCCCAGGTTTCTCCGACGCGAACCACGCCGTAATGCACTTCAGCCATGACGACCTCCCTGCGCGTGTTGTTCCCCACGTTATCCACAGGGTCGCTCCAAACCGTGGCCTTCGCAAGGCCTGCCGGAGTCTTTTGTGCATCCGCACGGTTCGCCTGAGGCGGGCGGAACCGTGACAAGAGCGCGGTCAGCGGAGATAGTGCGGCCCATGAAACGCCTGCCGCTCAACGCCTTGATCGCTTTCGCCGTCCTGTCCGGAGCGGGTTCCGCCCTCGCCCAGGATCGTGGACCGGTGGAGCGCCAGACCCTGCTCGACCTGGCCTTCACCCTGGGCGAGAGCCACGCCCTGCGGCAGGTCTGCGAGGGCGGCGGCGACCAGTACTGGCGCTCGCGCATGGTCCGGCTGACCGAGGTGGAAAAGGCCGACCAGGCCTTCGACGCCCAGCTGCGCGACAAGTTCAACGTCGGCTTCGCCGCGCGCCAGGGCGAGTTTGTCAGCTGCGACGACGCCAGCCGCCAGGCCGAGCAGGCGGTCGCCCGCAAGGGCCAGGCCCTGTCGGCCAAGCTGTCCCGGTCGATGCGGACCCGGGCGCCGTCGCAAGCCTCGCAGGACGAAGCGGCGCCGGAAACCGTGGCGAACAACTGAGGCACGCGCTAGGGTCTCTTCCATCGGTTGTGGGAGGCTTTCGCAGTGCTGTCTTACCTTGTTCCGCTGGTGCTCGTGGCGCTGGCGATCTTCCTGGTCGTCAACGTCATCAAGATCGTGCCCCAGGGGCGTGAATTCACCGTCGAGCGGTTCGGCCGCTACACCCGCACGCTGAAGCCCGGCATCAGCATCCTGACCCCGTTCGTCGAGAGCATCGGCCGCCGGGTCAACATGATGGAGCAGGTGCTCGACGTCCCCCAGCAGGAGGTCATCACCAAGGACAACGTCTCGGTGAAGGTCGACGCCATCGTCTTCATCCAGGTGATGGACGCCTCGCAGGCCGCCTATCGGGTCGACAACCTGATGTACGCCATCACCCAGCTGGCCCAGACCAACCTGCGCACCGTGGTCGGCTCGATGGAGCTGGACGAGGTGCTCAGCCAGCGCGACCAGATCAACACCCGGCTGCTGTCGACCATCGACCACGCCACCGGCCCGTGGGGCGTCAAGATCGCCCGCATCGAGATCAAGGACCTGACGCCGCCGGCCGACATCACCAACGCCATGGCCCGCCAGATGAAGGCCGAGCGCGAGCGCCGCGCCGTGATCACCGAGGCCGAGGGCGAAAAGCAGGCCGCCATCGCCCGCGCGGAAGGTCAGAAACAGTCCGCCATCCTCCAGGCCGAGGGCCGCAAGGAAGCCGCCTTCCGCGACTCCGAGGCGCGCGAGCGGGAAGCCGAGGCCGAGGCCAAGGCGACGGCCTTCGTGTCGGAAGCCATCTCCAAGGGCGACGTCAACGCCATCAACTACTTCATCGCCCAGAAGTACGTCGAAGCCTTCGGCGACCTGGCCCGTTCGCCCAACGCCAAGACCGTGATCGTGCCGGCCGACTTCGCAGGCCTGACCGGCACGGTGGCCGGCGTCGCCGAGTTGGTGAAGACCCTGGGCGGCAGCGACGCGGCGCGTCCCGCCGTGCCGCCGACCCCGAAACGCGGAGCCTGACGTCATGCAGGGCCTGATGCTGTTCTACGCCACCCATCCGTTCTGGGTCTGGCTGGCGGTCGCGGCCATCTTCCTGGCGGTCGAGGTGGCCACCGGCACCGGCTGGCTGCTGTGGCCGGCCGCCAGCGCCATGCTGGTGGGGCTGCTGACCCTGGCCGTGGCGCCGGGCCTGCCGATCGAACTGGGCCTGTTCGCGGTGCTGACCATCGCTTCGACCTACTTCGCCCGCCGGTTCCTGCGGCCGGTGCTGGACGCCGACAACCCCGACCTCAACGACCCGTCGCTGCGCCTGGTCGGCCGCGACGGCGAGGTGCTCGACGGCTTCGCCAACGGCAAGGGCCGGGTGTTCGTCGACGGCAAGGAATGGGCCGCCGTCGTGGCGGACGGACCGGAGCCGGCGGCCGGCCAGAAGGTGCTGGTCGTGGCCATCGACGGCGCGGTGCTGACGGTTCGATAAGCGACCGGGGACATGCACTTGTGCGTGTCCCCATCCCCGCGCACGGGAGCCACCGTTTGACCCCTGAGGGGCGGTGGGGACACGCACGAGTGCATGTCCCCGGCTTGGCTAGACCTTCAGCCGATACCCGGTCTTGAACACCGCCCACACCGCCGTCAGGCAGGCGGCCAGGAAGCATAGCGTCGCGCCGAAGCTGACGATCGGGTTCAGGTCCGAGACGCCGTAGAAGCTCCAGCGGAAGCCGCTGACCAGATAGACCACCGGGTTGAACAGGGTGATCTTCTGCCAGATCGGCGGCAGCATGCTGATCGAATAGAAGCTGCCGCCCAGGAAGGTCAGCGGCGTGACGATCAGGGCCGGCACGATCTGCAGCTTCTGGAAGTCGGTGGCCCAGACCCCGATCACGAAGCCGAACAGGCTAAAGGTCACCGCCGTCAGAACCAGGAAGCCCAGCATCCAGAAGGGGTGCAGGATTTCGTAGGGCACGAACAGCCGCGCCGTGGCCAGGATCAGCAGGCCCAGGCACACCGACTTGGTCGCCGCCGCCCCGACATAGCCGATCACCGTCTCGATCCACGACACGGGCGCGGACAAGAGCTCGTAGATCGTGCCGGCCCACTTGGGCATGTAGATGCCGAACGAGGCGTTGGAGATGCTCTCGCCCAGCAGCGACAGCATGATCAGGCCGGGGATGATGAAGGCGGCGTAGCTGACCCCGTCGATAGACTGCATGCGCGAGCCGATCGCCGAGCCGAACACCACGAAATAGAGCGAGGTCGAAAGCACGGGCGAGAGCACGCTCTGGGCCAGGGTGCGGAACCAGCGGGCCATCTCGAAGCGATAGATGGACTGGATGGCGTGGATGTTCATTTCGCGTCCCTCACCAGGCTGACGAAGATCTCTTCCAGCGAGGATTGGCTGGTGTGCAGGTCCTTGAAGTCGACGCCCTGCTCGCCCAGGCGGCGCAGCAGGCCGGCGATGCCGGTCTCCTCGGCCTGGGCGTCGAAGGTGTAGACCAGCTCGTGGCCGTCGGCGGCCAGTTCCAGCGCATAGTCGGAAAGCTTGGCGGGGATGGCGGTCAGCGGGCTCTGCAGCTGCAGGGTCAGCTGCTTCTTGCCCAGCTTGCGCATGAGCACGTCCTTGTCCTCGACCAGGATGATCTCGCCCTTGCTGATCACCCCGATCCGGTCGGCCATCTCCTCGGCCTCCTCGATATAGTGGGTGGTCAGGATGATGGTGACGCCGTTCTCGCGCAGCTTGCGGACCATCTCCCACATGTCGCGGCGCAGCTCGACATCGACGCCGGCGGTGGGCTCGTCCAGGAACAGGATGGTCGGCTCGTGGCTCAGGGCCTTGGCGATCATCACCCGCCGCTTCATGCCGCCCGACAGCGTCATGATCTTGGCGTCCTTCTTGTCCCACAGCGACAGGTCGCGCAGCACCTTCTCGATATAGGCGTCGTTGCGGGGCTTGCCGAACAGGCCGCGGCTGAACCGCGTGGTGGCCCAGACGGTCTCGAAGGCGTCGGTGTTCAGCTCCTGCGGCACCAGCCCGATCTTGGTCCGCGCGGCGCGGTAGTCCTTGATCACGTCGTGGCCGTCGGCCGTCACCGTGCCGGTGCTGGGATTGACGATGCCGCAGATGATGCTGATCAGCGTGGTCTTGCCGGCCCCGTTGGGACCCAGCAGGGCGAAGATCTCGCCCTGCTTGATGTCGAGATCGATGGTCTTCAGGGCCTGATGGCCGGAAGCGTAGGTCTTGGTCAGACCGGATACGGAAATGATCGCCATGGGGCCCCTGGTGAGCGGCCGTCCCTCCCTGGAACCAGGACCGCCTGAGCCAGATGGGGGAGGGCGGGCGACTTGGCTAGGGCTCATGAGCGGTATGAGCGGAAGTTTGTGGCGTGGAGCGCGCCGCCGTCCGGGTCCCGCGACCGCAACCTGCGCGACATCGAGCAACTTTACCGGTGTTGGACGTCATGTTACGGCAAAGCTTGGGGGGACGATTCAGATGTTGGCGACTGCTATTATCGTGTGCGCCTTGGCGTCCGCCGGGCTCGGTCAGGTCGAGGCGAGCGTATCGGCTCCGACCCCGGCGCCACGGGCCCCGCCAGCGGCCTCGCCCGTTCCGGCGCCGCCTCCCGAGGCCCCGCCCGCTCCGGTGTTGCGATTGGCCGCAGGCTCCCAGATCGAGGTCGAGCTGGTCGACGCCCTGAGCTCCCGCGTCAACAAGCTGGGCGACAAGTTCACGATCCGCCTCGTGCAGCCGATTTCCAGCCAAGGCGCCGATATCGTCGCCGCCGGCGCCACGGGCCAGGGTGAAGTCATCGACGCCGCCCGGGCCGGGATGGGCGGCAAGCAAGGCAAGCTGATCATCTCCGCCCGCTTCATGGACCTGAACGGACAGCGTGTCCGCGTCCGCGGGATGACGTTCATGGCCGCTGGAAAAAGCCGCGTCGACCTGGCGACGGGGGTGCTGCTGGTGCCCTACGCGGGCGTGGCGGCGGTCTTCATCCAGGGCGGAGAGATCGAGATGCCCGCGGGCGCGCGGGCCACGGTTCGGCTGGCCGAAGACCTGGAACTTCCGGTTGGCGCGACGACACCATCAACGACTGCAGAAACGGGAAAGTTCTAAGTGAAAAAGCTTCTACTCGCGGCTGGGGCCGCTCTCTCGCTGGCGTTCGGCGCATCGGCCTTCGCTCAGGAAGCGACGCAAAGCGCGCCCGCGCCCGCTCCGGAAGCCGCCGTCGCTCCGGCTCCGGACGCGGCCGCCGCTCCGGCCCCGGAAGCCGCAGCGACTCCGGAAGCGGCGCCGCCGGCGGCCGCGACCAGCGCGTCCGGCAAGGGACGCATCTACTTCTTCCGGCCGGGCCGCCTGCCCGGGGCGATCTACACCTATCACATCGTCGAGGTGGGCGATGACGGCAAGCCCGCCAAGGACGCCCCGGAGCTGGGCGACCTGCCGAACGGCGGCGCCTTCACCATCGAGGTCGAGCCCGGCATCCACAGCTACAACATCACCGGCCCGATGGCGGTCAACAAGGCCGAGGACCGGCTGCGGCTGGAGGTCGAGCCCGGCGAAACCTACTACGCCGAGCAGACCGTGCGCATGGGCATGGTGACGGGCGGCTTTCGGTTGGTGCCGGCGGACGAAGCCCGGTTCAAGAGCTCGAAGGTCAAGCTGGACAAAGGCAAGAAGAAGTAGCCTCGCCAGTCCGGCGCGAAGGCGCGACGATGGTCGAGCGGTAGGTGATCACCGTGCCGGCAACGGCGGCAGGTCCAATCGCCGCCGCTCGGCCATCTCGCCGTACAGCCCCACGATCGTCCGATGCCTCGCCAAGTCCCCCGCCGTCTCCGCCGCCTCGTGCAGGGCGATCAGCCCCCGGCGCAGGGCGGCGTTGGCGCGGTCCAGGGCTTCCAGCGACAGGTCGGTGGGGCCGATGGAGGCGAGCTCGGCGTACTGGACGCCGTAGGCGTCGGCCGCCTCGGCCAGCGCGGCGGCGATGGCCGCGTTCTCCCAGACCCGGGCCGTGGTCCCGCGCTCCACCTCTTGCGCGGCCAAAAGCGACAGCAGGGCGATCACCCCGACGCGGCCGGTCATGAACTCGCCCTGCGACTCCACGGGGGCGGGGATGGCCAGGCACATGAAGTTGCCGCGCAGGATGTCGGGCAGGGCCGGGGTCATCAGATCGCCTCCAGCCTGGCCAGGCGGTCGGCCAGGATCAGGTCGTGGCGCCGCGCCGTGTACCAGCCCGAGATCGCCAGGATCGGGTCGACGAAGCCGCCGTCGCGATATTCCTTGGCCGCCGAGGTCCAGATCGCCTGGCCCTTCACGGCGTTGAACAGCGACCACCAGGCCAGGGCCTGGGGATCGACCGTCAGGCCGCTTGCCGCTTGCCAAAGGCCGATCGCCTCGGCCTGGGGGATCAGCCCCGCGACCTTGCCCTCGTCGAAGTGGTTCCACAGCGGATCGAACGCCCAGCCCAGGTCTTCGATGGGGTCGCCCAGATGAGCCATCTCCCAGTCGAGGATGGCCATGATCGTCCCCGCCCCGTCGTGCATGAAGTTGCCGGAGCGGTAGTCGCCATGGACGATGCCGATCCGCTGGGCCGGCGGCGGCGGGTGGCGATAGAGCCAGCGGATCGCCGCGCGGACGATCGGCTGCGGATGCTGCTCGTCGGCCTCGATGACGCCGGACCAGTGGTCCAGGGCGATGCGCCAGCAGTCCTCGGGGGCGGGCGCCGGGGCGGCCTCACGGATCGGCGTCCCCTCGTGGTTCAGGGCCGCCAGCTTGCCCAAGGTGGTGAAGAACTGCTCGCCCAGCGCCTGGGCGTGCTCGCCGTAGGGATCGAACACGAACGGCGAGGGCACGGTCCCGCCGTCGATCCGCTCCATCAGGAAGAACGGCCGCTCCAGCGGCCCGCCGTCCTCCTCCAGGGCGATGGCCTGGGGGACCGGCACGTGGCCGTGGACGGTGCGGTAGGCCAGGAACTCCAGCCGCCGGTCGGTCTCGATCAGGCTGCCGGGCGGGTCGCGACGCAGGATCATGCCGCGCGTCACGCCGCCCGTATCCGCGTCCAGGCGATAGGTCTCGCGGCTGGCCCCACCGGGGATGCGCGACAGGTTCGTCACCGCCGTCGGCGCGCCCCACAGGTCGGTCAGATAGGCTTCCAGGCCCGCCCGCAGGTCGCTCATGGGGCCATGTCCAGGATGCTCTTGAAGCCCGACGGCGCGTGCGGCCCCAGGGCGAGCTGCTCGAACACCCCGCGCCCGACCCTGGTCGTCCCGTCCGGCTCGCGCCAGGTCACCTTCGACAGGGCCTGGACATGCAGGTGGAAGGGCAGGGCGCGGTCCAGGTCGGCCAGGACCAGGTCCTCGCGCTCGACCTTCAGCTTGCCGTGGTTCAGCCCGTGGCCCCAGACCGGATGACCGTAGCCCAGGCCCAGCATGAAGAACTCGGCCTGGGGCGTGATGTCGACCTCGCCGCCGTCCGGCAGGCGGATCGTGCCCCGCGTGGCGTGCCGCGTGCCCGGACGCCAGTCGACGCCGTAGTCGACCTCGTCGAAGTCGACGGCCCCGTCGCGCGCCGAGCCCAATGGCGCCCAGACCGCCCGCCGGTTCCAGGCCCGGCCGTGCTCGTCGTCATTGGTGTGGAAGAACAGGTCGCCATCTGTAAAGGCGCAGGGGGTCCACAGCCAGAAGAACTGCGGCAGGACCTGCGGGGCCATCTCCTGCGGATCGCGCGCGCCGATCGGCCGCACGCCCCACGACCGGTCGCGGGTGCCGACGAAACCGGCCAGCTCGTGGCGCCGGCCGTCGACCTCTATCCAGCCCGAATAGGACCCGTTCTGGGTCAGGCGGGTGTAGTCCAGCAGGGTGCGCGGTCCGATCCGGCGGGTGAAGCGCGGCTCCTCGATCGGGAACGACCGGCCCTCGAAGGTGACCTCTGCCCGCATCCCCTGTTCGAGCGCCTCGACCGTGATCCTCAGGCGGCGCAGCGGTTCCAGCACCTGGATGGTGATCGGACCCACCGTCAGGTCCATCCGCTCCATCTCCAGCCAGCGGCTGGCGTGCAGGTTCACCTGGCGGCCGTCCCTCATCCAGCAGAAGGCGGCGTCGGCGATGTTGAGGTGCGGATAGACCCCGAACGCGGCGGCGAAGAAGGCGTCGCCGTCTCCCGTCGCTTCGTAGCCGTTGAAGAAGTAGCGGTCGTAGAAATTGCGGTCCGTGCCGGCATAGGCCACTGGCTCGGCCGTCTGGTGGATCGGATAATCGTCCCCGCGCGTCAGGGCCATCTCAGGCCGTCCCGCCCGGGGTGAACTCGACCTCCAGCTTGCTGATGGCGTGGACGAAGTTGTTGGGGGCGATGTCGATCTCGCCGGTCCAGCGGATGTCGGGGAAGCGGCCCAGGATCTGGCGGTAGGCCTCTTCCAGCTGGATCTGCGCCACCCGCTTGCCGATGCAGACGTGCGGGCCGTAGCCGAAGGCGATGTGCTTGTCGGCGTTGGACCGGGTGATGTCCAGCTGGTCGGGGTTGGCGAACACCGCCTCGTCGCGGTTGGCCGCGCCGTAGTACATGACCACCTTCTCGCCCTCGCGGATGGCCTGGCCGGCGATCTCGGCGTCGCGGGCGGCCGTGCGGCGCATGTAGATCACCGGGCTGACCATGCGGATGAACTCGTTGACCGCCCCGCCCATCAACGACGGATCGGCGATCAGCCGCTGCTTCTGGTCGGGGAATTCGGTCAGCAGCTTCATCGTGCCCGACAGGGTGTTGCGGGTGGTGTCGTTGCCGGCGAAGACGATCAGCAGCCACGAGCCGYCCAGGTACTCGTCGCTGAGCAGGGTTCCGTCGACCTGGGCGCGGGCGATGGCGCTCATCAGGTCGGCCTGCGGGTCCTGCCGCCGCTTGTGCAGCATGGTGCGGCCGTACTCGAACATCTCCTCGACGTTGGTGTTGAAGTCCTGGACGAACTGCATGAGTTCGAGCGTCGGGGTGATCGGGGCCAGGGCCTGCTTCAAGGCCAGGTCCTGGGCCATCTCCAGATAGTGCATCCACTTCAGAAACTTGCCGCGATCCTCGGCCGGCACGCCCAGGATCTCGCACAGGGTGAACAGCGGCAGCTTGGACGAGAACGCCTCGACCAGGTCGCAGCGGCCCAGCGGCGCCATCTCGTCCAGCAGTCGGCTCACCTCGGCGCGCACCGCCTCTGTCACGCCGCGCAGATAGGCGGGGGTGAAATAGGTCATGTGCTCGCGGCGCAGCTGGATGTGCTCGGCGCCGTCGAGATTGATCATGGTGTCCATCGAGGCGCGATAGAGCAGGGCGTGGCGCTTCTGCGGGTCGCCGTGCGCCATCAGTATGCCGCCCTTGCGCGACGAGAAGGTCTGGGGATCGGCCTCGACGGCCATGATGTCGGCGTGACGGGTGATCGCCCAGAAGCCGGGGCCGCCATAGGGCTCGGGATGCCACATCACCGGCGCCTGGGCGCGCAGCCGGGCGAAATCGCCATACGGCTGGCCCCGGGTGAACTGCTCGATGTTGGAGAGGTCGACCCCGTCCAGCGTGGGGAACAGCGTCGGGGCGCCAGGCCCCTCGACGCCGTCGACCGCGGTTTCGCTGACAAGCTGCATGGCCATGCGCGTCTTCCCTATGCGCCCGCGTACTCCGTCGCGTGACGCCTTCGAGTAGTTCAGACGACACCTGTCGTGTCAATCAACTGGCGTCGAACCTGGGGGCGTGGCAAAACTGGAGCGGCGAGGAGAGCGAACTTGGCGAGAGCAGCGGCGGAAAAGACGGGCGGCCTGCGCGAGGCCCAGCGCCAGCTGACCCGCGAACGGCTGATCGACGCCGCCGTCGCCCTGTTCGGCCGGCGCGGCTTCCGGGCCGTGACCATCGAGCAGATCGCCGCCGAGGCCGGCGCCAACCGCGCCACCTTCTACCTGCATTTCCGCAACAAGGAGGACGTGGCCAACGCCATCGGCGACCGGCTGGTCCCCAACATCCAGGCCACCTTCGCGGCGCTGGACGCGATCCCTGATCCGACCCTCGAGGACGTCCGGGCCTGGCTGTCGGAGGGCATGGCCGAGCAGACCGACGAACGCCGCAACCTGCTGGCCGTGGCCACCGAAGCCAATGTCGCCGACCCCGACCTGGCCGACGACTATCTGCGCTTCATCAACCTGTTCATCGACGCCATGCCCAACTACCTGGCGCGGTTCTCCGACGCCGAGCGCCCGGCGGCGCGCACGCGGATGCTGATGCAGCTCGTCCAGTTCGAGCGGCTGTCCTACGTGATGGTGGTGCAGCGGGCGTCAGCGCCGCTGGAGCCGCTGCTGGACGCGCTGGCGGAGAGCTGGTGGCGGTTGTTGAAGGGGAAGTAGAGCTTTTCTTTTTTGATCCGCTCATCCCGGCGAATGCCGGGACCCAGATGGAAGGGTTTCGAGGCTGACGCCAAAGGCTCTGAGTCTTTCCAATCAGCTACTCAGCTTTGGGATCTGGGTCCCGGCATTCGCCGGGATGAGCGGGTTTTTTCGGCTTAAGCCTTACCCGGCACGTCCACCACGGCCGCCGGATCGACCGCCCGCTTGTAGCCCCAGTCCGTCTTCACCGTCGCGCCGTCCTTGGCCGCGGACTCCAGGATCGCCTGCATCAGGCGCATGTCCTGCAAGCCCTCCTCGCCGGGCGAGACCATCGGCGCCTTTCCGCGCACCACGTCGGCCATCCAGTCCATCTCGCGGGCGAACTGGTCGCTCTGCGGGGCGGGGACCGGCGGCTGGGCCGAACCGCCCTTGACCACGGTCAGGCGGTTGCCGCCGTAGAAGGCCGCAGGGTCGGCCACCAGCCGGCCCTGCTCGCAGATCACCTCGAAGGCCATGGTCGGGGCGTAGTTGAACGAGGTCGAGCCGTTGGCGATCACGCCCGAGGGGAAGCGGAACTGCCAGTTGATCAGATCCTCGGTCTCCTTGAACCGCGGATCGGAACGATCGGTCTGGGCCCAGGCCTGGACGGCGACCGGCTCCTCGTTCAGCAGGTAGCGGGCGGCGTTGACGCCATAGACGCCCATGTCGCCCAGGGCCCCGCCGCCGGACATCTTGCCGTCCAGCCGCCAGGCGTCGGACGGATCGGAGGGGTCGGCCTGCCGCCCCATGGTGGTGTTGATCTGCCGGACCTTGCCCATCGACTTGGCGCGCAGGCGACGCATGACGTCCAGGTTCAGCGGCTCGTAGTGGCAGCGATAGGCGATCATCAGGTGGCGCTTGGCGGCCTTGGCGGCGGCGATCATCGCCTCGGCGTCGGCGGTGGTGGTCGCCATCGGCTTCTCGCACAGCACGTGCTTGCCGGCCTTGAGGGCGCGGATCGTGTGCTCGGCGTGCATGGAGTTGGGCAGCACGATGTAGACGACCTGGATGCGCGGGTCTTTGGCGATGCGGTCGTAGTCGTCGTAGCCGTAGACCGCGTCGGCCGGCAGGCCGTTCTCGGCGGCCACGCGCTTGGCCTTCGCCGGATCACCGCTGACCACGGCCGCCAGCTTGGCGCCCTTGGCGACCTTCAGGCCGGGGATCAACTGGCCCAGACTCAGCTTGCCCAGGCCCACGATGGCGAAACCGATCTTGTCGCTGTCGGCCATGGCCGTCCCCTGTGTGTTCGAGACCGTCGGCGCGAGCGCCGCCGTGGCGCCGGCGGCGCCGATCAGGCTGCGTCTGGAAATGCGGTTTGGCATGACGTTTCCTCGTGTTTCTAGCGAACCTTGCCGGCGGCGTTCTCCAGCACGACGTCGGTCAGGATCGCCGTGTCCAGGGTGACGGGCAGATGCGAGGTGAAGCCGATCCCGACATAGAACGGCCCGTCCAGATGCAGCTTCAGCGGCGCGCCGTACTGGTGCATCGGCTCGCCCCGCTCGCTGACCCACAGGGTGAAGTCGTCGCCCGATTTCTGGATGCCGATCCGCTTGGCGTGCATCGTCACCAGGCTGTCGGGGCTGGCCCCGCCGGGCAGGCCGCCGCGGCTGCCGATCCGATATTCCATGTCGTCGATCCGCGCGCCCTTGGCCGGGCGGCGGGCGATATGGATCATGCCCGCGCCGTGCAGGGCGACCAGGGCCTCGGGGGAGTCGTCGTCCAGGGTCTGGCGGATGACCAGCACCGCCTTGCGGTCGCCATAGCCCTCGGCGTCGGGATAGACGATGTCGGCGGCCAGCGAGACGTCGCCCGACATCTTCTTCCAGAGGAAGCGGAATTCGTCGCGCGTGTACCAGACGTTATAGCCGGCCGAGGTGATGGTGTAGGCGCCGTCCTTGAAGCTGGCCGAGCCGGGGACGAGCGCCGAACCGACGTCGGCCTGTCCCTCGAACACCCCGATCGGCGTGGCGATCACCGTCGTGGGGCGGTGGAAGTCGGGCGGCGGCGGACGCTGCTTGTGGGTCGGACTGTCGGGATAGGCCCAGTCCGGCGCGACCGGCGCCGGGACTTGGGCCGAGGCCGAGCCCGCCAGGGCCTGGAAGGCGGCGGTCAGCAGCAGCAGGGCGCGGAGCTTCGACATCACGTGCCTCCGCCGTCAGTGCTGGGGATCGGCGGCGGTGAAGGGCGAGCAGCAGGGCTTGCCGATGGCGTGGAACTCCATGATCTCGGCCCGCGTGCCGTCGGGATCGAACAGGTTCAGCTGCCACTTGGCGTCGCGCCCGATCTTGGGCGTCTCCTTCTGGCCTTCCAGGCGGTCGCCGTTCCACAGCAGGGTGTAGGCCAGGCGCGTGTCGGGCACGCCCAGCGAGAAGTGGTCCAGAACGCCGGCCGTCGCCTGGCTCATGCCGGGCGGCGTTCCCCGACCCTCGGGCGGGGCGACGACCATGTATTCCAGCCAGTCGGTCCCGTCCGGGACCTGCAGCGAGATCCAGCTCGGCGTGTCGTCCTTCATGCCGCCGAACCAGTAGGGCCGGAAGCCCAGGATCTGGCGATAGAAGGCGTCTTGCCTGGCGCGGTCGTGGACGATGAAGCCGACATGGATGATGTGGCTGGACAGCGGGTTGACCGCGATCGCCGGCGGGTTGGCCGGCGGCTGGACGAACTGGACCTTCACGCCCTCCGGGTCGACCACGTCGAACCAGCGGCCGCCGTCGGCGCCGGTCTCGATCCTTGAGGGGACGGCCACGCCCTTGGCGGCCAGATAGACGCGCAGGCCTTCCGCGTCGGGGGTGTTGAAGGCGGCGTGGTCCAGTCGGTCGACCTTGGACGGGCCGGGCGGCAGGGGCAGGACCTCGACGAACTGGGTCGGGCTGAAATAGTAGCGCGCGCCGGCGGGGTTCTCGGGATCAGGGCCCTTCACCGCGCCCAGGTCGCGGACATAGAAGGCCTCGCTCTTGGCAGGGTCCGCCGCGTGGACCGCCAGGTGCGAGACCGAGATGATCGGGGGCCGGGCTGGCGTCGCCGCCTGGGCGCCGCCGAAGGACAGGATGGTCAAGGCAAGGGCGATGGCCCGCATGATCGCTTCGCTCCCGTGACCCTTCGTTCTCCATGGACGAAGGTTTCAGGTGCAGGATAGCGCGGAATGGTAGCGTTACCAGAACAATGTTGCGCGACGTTCGTAGGGCTTGCCAGACCAGTATTGAACGCAAACAGCGCCCGTGCCGAGGGGGGGGAGGGCACGGACGCTGCGCTTGCAGGACGCTGGGGCCGGCCGGGGGGAGAAGCCGGGTTGTCCGCGTCGAGTAAGAGATTGGGATTCGAACCGGGCTTCGCAACGGCGCGACCAAGGTCATTTCGCGGCGGGTTCGTTTCAGAGGGGCGACCTTGTGTCGGGGCGGTTCAGTCGGCCGCTTCCGGAATCGTCTTGAAGTGGTCGGGGACATAGCTCCGGGCCAGCGAGGCCTGATCGAAGATGTCGAGCGACGGCAGTTCGGACAGCACGCCCACGGCCTCGGATGACAGTTCGACCGGCGCTTCGGGGCTGTTCTTGGCGAAGGTCGTGCGCACGATCACGCCCGCTGGCGAGATGTCGTAGGTGCGGATGTTGTCCTTATCGGTCAGGACGACGCGGTCGGCCTCGCCGTAAGGTGTCCGGACCACGCCCTTCCATTCGATCGCCGTGAAGACCTTGTTGGTGTTGATGCCGCAGGCGACGCGGGCGACCGACGGGCCCTCGACGGTCTTGCCGGTCACCAGCGACAGCGCCGAGCCGGTCTGGGCCTTGCAGTCGGCGATCACGCGGTCGCGGGGCGTCTCCACGCGGTGCTTGTCTCCCGCATGGAACTCCGCGGCCCATTCCTGGGTCGGCTGGCCGTCGTGTGAGAGTTCGGTCCAATAGTACGCGGCGTAGGTCGCCTGGGTGGTTTTGCTGCGGTCGACGACCGCCTTGACCTTGCCGGTCAATTCGACGGGCGGCGCGGCTTGATCGCATCCCGTCAGCAGGGTCGCGACGAGGGCGGCGGCCTGGGCCGTCGGGAAAACGAGGTTCATTGGCGAGGATCCCGATACGCTTCAAGGCGGCAAGCTTAGCCATGGGCGGGGTCCAGCGGAAGGACCGCCGTCCTATTCCCCGAACCGCGCCCGATAGGCCTGGGGCGTCGTGGCCAGCGACTTCCTGAAGTGGTGGCGCAGGGCCGGCGCGCCGAAGCCGACGGCCTGGGCGATCTGCTCGACGCCCGCTGGGGTGGTCTCCAGCAGGTCGCGGGCCTGGGCCAGGCGTTCGGCCAGCAGCCAGCGGGCCGGGGTCGTGCCGGTGGCGGCCTCGAAGCGGCGCAGGAAGGTGCGGGGGCTCATGCCGGCAGCGTCGGCCAGGGTCTTGACCGTATGCTCGCGGGCGAGGTCGGCGCGCATGCGGTCCAGGATCGGCGACAGGCGCGAGGCCTCGTGGGCGATCGGCACCGGACGCTGGATGAACTGGGCCTGGCCGCCGTCGCGGTGCGGCGGGATCACCAACCGCCGGGCCACGGTGTTGGCGGCTTCGGGGCCGAAGTCGCGGCGCACCAGGTGCAGGCCCAGGTCCAGCCCCGCGGCGCTGCCGGCCGAGGTCATGACGTCGCCTTCGTCGACATAGAGCACGTCGGGCTGCACATCGATATCGGGATGGAGGGCGCGCAGCTTGTCGACATAGCGCCAGTGGGTGGTGGCCCGCCGGCCCGCCAGCAGGCCCGCCGCCGCCAGCACGAATACGCCCGAGCAGATCGACATCACCCGCGCGCCGTTGGCATGAGCCGCTTGGAGCGCCTCGATCAGCGGCCGGGGCACGGGCGTGTCGGCCCCGCGCCAGCCGGGGGCGATGATCGTGCCGGCCCGCTCGACCAGCTCCAGCCCGCCGTCGGCGATCACCTGGATCCCGCCCAGGCCGCGCAGCACGCCTGGCTCGATGGCCGCCGTGGCGAAGCTGTACCAGTCAGAACCCATCTCGGGTCGGGGCAGGCCGAACAGCTCGACCGCCACCCCGAACTCGAAGGTGCACAGGCCGTCATAGGCCAGGGCCACGACGCGCCTGTTGGCCGGTCCGGCCGCTTTCGAAGGGTTTGGCATGATCTTTACGGTCATTGTCGATCACGCCAACTAACGCGCGGTCATGCTCTGGGGCAAGTCTTCCTCGTCAATCGAGGAGATCGTCATGAGCTTTGTGTCCGCCATTCCCGCCGCCCCGTCCGCCGAGGCGGTCGCCCACTTCGCCGGCCGCCTGGCCCTGGAGACCGACTGTTCCGATGTCGGGGCGTCGATGAAGGCCGGCGAGACCGATTTCGTCCTGCTGCACGTGGTGGGCTCGCCGGAAGCCTATGCCCGCCGCCACGTGCCGGGCGCGATCCACCTGCGCCACGCCGACATGAGCGCCGAGCGGATGGCGCAATGGCCGGCCGACACCCTGTTCGTGGTCTATTGCGCCGGCCCGCATTGCAACGGCGCCGACCGCGCGGCGCTGAAGCTGGCGCTGCTGGGCCGCCCCGTGAAGCTGATGATCGGCGGCGTCACCGGCTGGGAGGACGAAGGCCTGCCGTTCGCCACGGGCGCCGAGCCGGGAAGCTTGGCGGCTTAAAAATGATCCGCTCATCCCGGCGAAGGCCGGGACCCAGATGGAATAGCGGTGTGGCTGACGCCATGAGCGTCGCGCTGTTCCAATCATCCGCTCCGCCATAGGATCTGGGTCCCGGCCTTCGCCGGGATGAGCGGTGTTTGGGGGCGGGACCGGCATGACCTATCGACGCCTCGCGCGGTCCGAACTGCCGATCGATACGGCCGCCCTCGCGCGGTTCCTCATCGGCAAGGTGGTCGTGCGCGAGACGCCGGAGGGCGTCGTCAGCGGTCGGATCGTCGAGACCGAAGCCTATGTCGTCGGCGACGCGGCGGGGCACGCCTACCGGGGCATGACGTCCCGCACGCGCTCGCTGTTTCTCGAGCCCGGCCACGCCTACATCTATCTGGCCTATGGCCTCTCCTACATGCTGAACGTGTCGAGCGAGGCGGCCGGGATCGGGGCGGGCGTCCTGATCCGGGCGCTGGAGCCGCTGGAGGGCGTGGCGATCATGCAGCGCAATCGCCGGACCGAACGGCTGCGTGACCTGGCGCGCGGTCCGGGGCGGCTGGCGCAGGCGCTGGAGATCGGCCCGTGGGCCGATGGCCTGGACCTCTGCGAAGCCGGCCCGCTGTGGCTGGCCCACGGCGGCCAGGAGCCGGGTGAAATCGGGGAGGGCGTCAGGATCGGTCTTTCCAAGGAGGCGGACCGCGTCTTGCGCTTCTATGTTCGGGGCAGTCCGTTCGTCAGCGGCCCCAAGTCGCTCTACCTCTAGCGGGGACGCCCATGGACAAGCCGCTTCCCGACATCGTCAAGCCGGGCCTGGACGTGGTGTTCTGCGGCTTGAACCCCGGCCKTTCCGCCGCGGCGGCGGGGCATCACTTCGTCGGTCGGAGCAACCGGTTCTGGCGCGTATTGCACTCGGCCGGGTTCACCCCGATCCAGATCGCGCCGGAGCGGGACGCCAGCCTGCTGGACTACGGCCTGGGCGTCACCAGCGTGGTCGAGCGGCCGACCGCCGGGGTCGATGATCTGGCGCGGTCGGAGTTCGTCGACGCCGCCGCCGGGTTCGAGCTTTGGGTTCGCCGGTACGCGCCGCGCCATGTGGCCTTCCTGGGCAAGGCGGCCTATGGCGCGATGCTGGGCCGCCGGACCGTGTCCTGGGGTCGGCAGGCCGAGCCGTTCGGCGGCGCCGTCGCCTGGGTGCTGCCCAATCCCAGCGGCCGCAACCTCGGCTTCAGCCTGGACGCCCTGGTGGCGGCCTTTCGCGAGCTGCGGCTGGCCGTCGAGGGCGACTAGGCCTTCTCGCCCAGCGCCTTCAGCATGCCCAGCCGCGCCAGCTCGTCGGCGCGCTCGTTGTGGACGTGGCCGGCGTGGCCCTTGACCCAGCGCCAGTCGACCTCGTGCCGGGCCCGGGCGGCGTCCAGGCGCTGCCACAGGTCGACGTTCTTGACCGGGCTCTTGTCGGCGGTCTTCCAGCCCTTGGCCTTCCAGCCGTGGATCCACTGGGTGACGCCCTTCATCACGTACTGGCTGTCGGTGTGCAGCTCGGCCTTGGTCGGCTTGTTCAGCGCCTCCAGGGCCTGGATGGCGCCCATCAGCTCCATGCGGTTGTTGGTGGTCGCCAGCTCGCCGCCGCACAGCTCCTTCTTCTTGTCGCCGTACATCAGCAGCGCGCCCCAGCCGCCGGGGCCGGGATTCCCGCGGCAGGCGCCGTCGGTGTAGATGATCAGCTTGGGGGTCACGCGCCGGCTCCGAACAGGCTGAGGCCTTCGCGGTGCACGGCCAGCTTGCGCTCGTATTCCAGCGGGTCCTTCGGCTTGACCAACGCCCCGGCCGGGGTCGCGCCCCAGTCGGCCAGGCGGGTCAGGAAGAAGCGCATCGCCGCGCCGCGCGCCAGGATCGGGATGGCGTCGCGCTCGGCCGGGCTCAGCGGCCGGCGACGCTCGTAGCCGGCGATCAGGGCCCTGGCCGAGGTGATGTTGAAGCTGCCGTCGGCCTCGAAACACCAGGCGTTCAGGGTCACGGCGATGTCGTAGGCGTAGGCGTCGTCGCAGGCGAAGTAGAAGTCGATGGCCGCCGCGAACTTGCCGTCAGGCTTGAAGAACACGTTGTCGGGGAAGTAGTCGGCGTGGATCACGCCCGCCGGCAGGCCGCGCGGCCAGGCCAGGGCCAGCTCGGCCAGGTCCTTGTCGATGGTGGCGGCGAGACCCGGCTTCAGGCCGTCGGCGTCCTTGCGGTGCTTGGCGAACAGCGGGGCCCAGTGCGGCTGGCCCAGGTCGTTGGCGCGGCGGGCCGGATAGCCTTCACCGGCCAGGTGCAGCCAGGCCAGGCCCTCGCCGGCCTCGCGGCAGTGGGCGACGGTGGGGCGGCGGGCCGACAGGCCGGGCAGGAACTCGACCAGGGCGGCCGGCTTGCCGCGGATGGTCTTCAGGGTGGCGCCCGAACGGTCGGCGATCGGCTTGGCGCTGGGATAGCCGCGATCGGCCAGCCAGGTCAGCAGGTCGAGGAAGTAGGGCAGGTCCTCGGGCTTGGCGCGCCGTTCGTAGACCGTGAGGATGAACCGGCCGGTCGTGGTCTCCAGCAGGAAGTTGGAGTTCTCCACCCCCTCGGCGATGCCCTTGAACGCCACGGCCTGTCCCAGGTCGTAGTCGCCCAGGAAGGCTGAGAGTTCGTCGTCGGTGATGTCGGTGTAGACGGCCATGGCGCGGGGATGCGGGAGCGGGCGCTGGCGGTCAAGTGCGAGCGATCGTCCTTTTCGTCGGCCAGGCCCGAGAAAAGCTGGAACGATCGGCGGCGCTCGAGATCATCGAGCGCCGCCGCCGGGTCCTACATGCGTTCCGGCGCTTCGATGCCCAGCAGGTTCAGAGCCAGCTCCAGCTGTCGCAGCGTCGTCTCGGCCAGGGCCAGACGCGAGGCCCGGATGGCCGGCTCGTCGGCGCCGAGGATCGGGCAGGCGGCGTAGAACTTCGAGAAGGTCTGGGCCAGCTTGTAGGCGTGCTCGGCGATGAAGTTGGGGGCCTTCTTGTCGTAGGCCTCGCTCAATGCGCCTTCGAACGCGTCCAGCAGCAGGGTCAGGTCGCGCTCGGCCGGCTCGCCGACGACGATCGGGCCCGAGACGACCTTCTGCTCGGCCGCCTTGCGCAGGATGCTCTTGATGCGCACCGACTGGTACAGCAGGTACGGCCCGGTCTTGCCCTCGAAGCTGGTGAAGCGGTCGAGATCGAAGACGTAGGAGGTGCCGCGGAAGTTCTGCAGGTCGGCGAACTTCAGGGCCGCGATCCCCACCTTGTGGGCGGTGTCCTCGAAGGCCTCTTCCGAGAGTTCCGCGCCCAGGCCGGCTTCGCGCAGGCGCTCGCGGGCCTTCTCGCGGGCCATCTCGATCAGGTCGTGCAGCTTGAGCACCCCGCCGGCGCGGGTCTTGAACGGCTTGCCGTCGCTGCCGTTCATGGTGCCGAAGCCGATGTGCTCCAGCCCGCCCGGCTCGGCGTAGCCGGCCAGGTACGAGGCGCGGAACACCTGCTCGAAGTGGTCGGCCTGGCGCTGGTCCACGCAGTAGAGGATCAGGTGCGGGTCGAACGTCTTGCGGCGGTCCAGGATCGTGGCCAGGTCGGTCGTGCCGTACATGGCCGAGCCTTCCGACGACACCACCAGCAGCGGGTCGGGGCTCTCGACCTCGACCACCGAACCGTCGGGCAGCTTCTTCTTCTTGGTCTCGCCGGGCCGGGCCACGCGGACGATCCGGGCGCCCTGGTCGTCGACCAGCAGGCCCTTGACCTCCAGCTGACGGACCATCGGGGCGATCAGGTCCTGTACGTCGCTCTCGCCCTTCCAGAGGTCGAAGTCGACGCCCAGGGCATGGAACTCGCGCTCAAGGGCCACGCGGCTGATGTTGACGAAGTGACGCCACAGCAGGCGGTAGCCGAAGCGGCCGTTCTGCAGCTCGGCGGTGGCCTTGCGGGCCTTTTCCTTGAACTCCGGATCGTCCTTCTGGCGCTGCGAGGCGGCCGGGTAGAGGCGGTCCAGGTCTTCCAGCGTCACGCGCTGCGCGAACTCGGCCATGACCTTGGCCTCGTCGGCGGCGGAGAAGCCGCGAGGGGCCTCGACCAGGCGCTCGAGCAGGGCGCGGATGAAGGCGTCCTCTTCCATGATGGCGCTGATCAGCAGGCCCATCTGGAAGCCCCAGTCGCCGAAGTGGGCGTCGCCCACCACGTCGTCGCCGCGGAAGCGGTACAGACGCTTAACCGACTCGCCGATGATCGAGGCGCGCAGGTGGCCCACGTGCATCGGCTTGGCGACGTTGGGGCCGGCATAGTCGACCAGCACCCGGCGCGGGGCGGCCAGGGGCTCGGCTCCGGCGCGCGGATCGGCGGCGATCTCGTTGGCGCGGGTCGACAGGGCGTCGCTGGAGACGCGCATGTTGATGAAGCCGACGCCGGCGATCTCGACGGAGGCCAGGCGCGGGTCGGTCTTCAGGATGTCGACGACCTGCACGGCGATCTCGCGCGGATTGCGCTTGGCGCTCTTGGCGGCCGCCAGGGCCCCGTTGCATTGGAAGTCGGCCAGGTCGGGCCGGTCGGACGCGGTGACGCGACCGAAGTCGGGGGACAGTCCGGCGGCCTGGAAGGCGGCCGCGGCCGCCTCGCTCAGGGACCGCTTCAAATCACTCATGGCTTGGGCGTGTTTCCGGGTTGGGCCGTCTGGGCCTGCTGGGTCTGGCCGGCGTTGACGCGGAAGCGCTTGCCGTCACGATTGAAGGCGGCCATTTCCGGGGTCACGTCGAAGCCGATCAGGACCTCGAAATTGCCGCCGCTGACCTTCTCGTCGGCGCGCGGGATGGTGATGGTCTGCAGCGTCTGGTTCGCATAGACGCGATCCTGGCCCTGCGGGAAGGTGACCGGCAGGTCGAAATATTCCTTGGCCAGGACGTCCTTGTTGCGCTCGGTGACCGCGACCCAATAGCGATAGGTCTTCTGGGCGCCGGTCGCCTGCGGGCCGCGGCCCAGCGCGAACAGCAACTGGACCTGCATCCTGATCGGGTCGTTGCTCTTGTAGGCGCAGCCCGAGGTCAGGCCCTGGATCTCGCCGGTGTAGGCGGTCTGGGCGGCCGCCTCCTTGCCGTCCTTGAACTCGACATAGCGGCTGGCGTCGTACAGCACCTTCACATAGGGGCACGGGCCGGCGTTGCGCAGTTGAGCCAGGGGAGCCTTGGGCTGGTTCCACTCGTCGTCGCGCTTCTTCTTCTTGGCGGCCTGGTCGCCGTCGTCCTGGCCTTGGCCGCCGGGACGCCCGCCCTGCTGGGCGTGGACGGTCGTCGCCGTGGCGGCGATCGAGAGGGCCATCAGGGCGCTGAGGGCGACAGAAAGATTGCGGCGCATGAAACGTCCGGTTCGAGATTGGAAAGCTTGAGCGGGATTCCCCGCCAGCGTCATGGAGCCTGATAAAGGCATATGCGTGACGTCGCAATGTACAGCAGGTTTCAACAGGATGCGGCGGACTTTTGGACCAGACTCGATTGGCCCGCTGGCGCGGGCCGCCCGGAACCCTTAGGTTCGGGGCCATGAACGCCCATTCGCCCATCTCCAGCCCCGGCCGCCGCGAACTCCGCGTGGTCCTGGCCAGTCCGCGCGGCTTCTGCGCCGGTGTCGATCGGGCGATCCAGATCGTCGAACGGACGATCGAGAAGTTCGGCGCGCCGGTCTATGTCCGCCACGAGATCGTCCACAACCGCCACGTGGTCGACCGCCTCAAGGCCCTGGGCGCGGTGTTCATCGAGGAACTGGATGAGGCGCCGGACGATCGTCCCGTGGTGTTCTCGGCCCATGGCGTGCCAAAGACCGTCCCGGCCGCGGCCAAGGCCCGCGAGATGGTCTATCTGGACGCCACCTGCCCGCTGGTCTCCAAGGTCCACGTCGAGGCCCAGAAGCACTTCGACGCCGGCCGCGAGATCGTGCTGATCGGCCACGCCGGCCACCCCGAGGTCGTCGGCACCATGGGCCAGCTGCCCGAGGGCACGGTCACCCTGATCGAGGACATCGACGACGCCCGCGCCTGGATCCCTCAGAACCCGGCCAACGTCGCCTTCCTCACCCAGACCACCCTGTCAGTCGACGACACCGCCGAGATGGTCGACCTGCTGAAAGCGCGCTTCCCGGGCATCGCCGCCCCGCACAAGGAAGACATCTGCTACGCCACCACCAACCGCCAGGAGGCGGTGAAGCTGCTGGCCGACGCGTCGGAACTGATCCTGGTGGTCGGCTCGAAGAACTCGTCCAACTCGGTGCGGCTGATGGAGGTCGGCAAGCGGGCCGGCGCCCGGGACGCCCGGCTGATCGACGACGCGCGCGGCATCGACTGGTCGTGGTTCGAGGGCGTGTCGCGCGTCGGCGTCACCGCCGGCGCCTCGGCTCCGGAGGACCTGGTCCAGGGCGTGATCGACGCCATGGCCGCCCGCTACGACGTGACCGTCGAGGAGCTGATCGAGGCGCGCGAGACCGTCACGTTCAAGCTGCCCCGTCTGCTGACGGCCTAAACGCCCTCGGACCGTCGCCTTCCCCGTTGACTCCGCCCGCCCCCTCGCCCAAACACGCCTCTACCCTCGCGGGAGACATCGGGATTCTGGTCCCGAGGCCGAAGGCGCAACCGCCCCGGAAACGCTCAGGCAAAAGGACCGCGCGGGTTTAGGAACGCTGGAAAGAGGCAGTGTGAAAGCGCTGCCCGCCGAAGGAGCAAGGCCAAGCTAGCTTGGCCGAAATCTCTCAGGTCAAAGGGACAGCGGGGGCGAGACCACCTGGCGAAAGCCGGGCGGCGTCGCCGACCCCGATTGGAGCCCCCCGTGTCCGAGCAAAGCGTGTCCACTGAAGACCTCAAGAAGACCCCGCTGTACGACGCGCACGTCGCGGCCGGCGCTCGCATGGTGCCGTTCGCGGGTTACCACATGCCGGTGCAGTACAAGGACGGGGTGCTGAAGGAGCACCTGTGGACCCGCGAGCACGCGGGCCTGTTCGACGTCTCGCACATGGGCCAGGCGCGGCTGCGCGGCGACAATCCCGCCAAGAGCTTCGAGAAGCTGGTCTCGGCCGACTACCAGGGCCTCAAGCCCGGCAAGCAGCGCTACGCGGTGCTGCTGAACGCCGAGGGCGGCGTGATCGACGACCTGATGACCGCGCGTCCGGACGACGACGGCCTGTTCATCGTCGTCAACGGCGCCTGCAAGGACAACGACTACAAGATCATCGCCGAAACCCTGAAGGGCGAGGCGACCGTCCAGCGCCTGGAAGACCGCGCCCTGCTGGCCCTGCAGGGCCCCGAGGCCGCAGCCGTCCTGGCCGCCCACGTGCCGGAAGCCGCCGGCATGGTGTTCATGGACACCAAGGCCCTGACCGCCTTCGGGACCGACGCCATCATCTCGCGCTCGGGCTATACCGGCGAGGACGGCTACGAGATCTCGGTGCCGGCCGCCGAGGCCGAGCGCATCTGGAACACCCTGTTGGAAGACGAGCGCGTGAAGGCCATCGGCCTGGGCGCCCGCGACAGCCTGCGCCTGGAGGCCGGCCTGCCGCTCTACGGCCACGACATGGACGAGACCGTCTCGCCGATCGAGGCCGGCATGCCGTTCGCCGTCGGCAAGAGCCGCCGCGAGGCCGGCGACTATCTGGGCGCCGATCGCATCGCCAAGGAACTGGCCGGCGATCTCAAGCGTGTCCGCGTCAATCTGAAGGTGCTGGAAGGCGCCCCGGCCCGGGAGGGCGCGGAGATCGCCGACGAGACCGGCGCCGTGGTCGGCGTGGTCACCAGCGGCGGCTTCGGTCCCAGCTTCGGCGGCGCCATCGCCATCGGCTTCGTCCCCCCCGCCCTGGCGGTGGTCGGTTCGAAGCTGAAGGTCATCGTCCGCGGCAAGCCGCAGGCGGCCGAGGTCGTGACCTCGCCGTTCGTCCCGACCCGCTACGTGCGCAAAATCTAAAAGAGGGCCAGACCATGAAGTTTACCAAGGACCACGAGTGGGTCGAAGTCGCCGGCGACGTCGCGACCGTCGGCATCACCGGCTACGCCGCCGAGCAGCTGGGCGACGTCGTGTTCGTCGAAGTCCCGGAAGTCGGCAAGACCGTGAAACAGGGCGAAGCCCTGGCGGTGGTCGAGAGCGTCAAGGCCGCCTCCGACGTCTACGCCCCGGTGTCGGGCGAAGTGGTCGAGGCCAACGGCCAGCTGTCGGACGCCCCCGAGACCGTCAACGCCGTGCCGGAAGCCGGCGGCTGGTTCGCCAAGATCAAGCTCAGCAATCCCGGCGAGCTGGACGCCCTGATGGACCGCGCGGCCTACGAAGCGTTCCTCGGCACGCTGTAAGCCATGGTCCAGGTCCTTCTCCACAACTCGACCCTGACGCCCGCTCCGGCGGCCTATGGGGCGGCGGTGGAGAAGGCCCTGGCCGCGGCCGGCGCGACGTTCGGCGCGGACGGCGAGGTCGGCCTCGCCGGCGAGACGGTCCTGATAGTCAATGTCGATCCGGACGACGACATCGCCGTGATCGCCCTGGAGCGGTTCGACGACGCGGTCCTGGACCTGGTCTTCGATCTGGCGGAAGCCACCGCCTCGTTCGTGGTCATGAGCAACGGCGCGGTCTGCGGGACGCCAGCGACCGGTCAGCCGCCGCCGGCCTGGTCGATGAGGCTTCAGGCCCACGGAACCGCCGAGCGCGCCGACTTCCGCGACTGGCTGGCCGGCGACATCGAGACCCAACAGGAGACGGAAGCCTACGAGGCCGCCGTCGCCGAAGCCCTCGCCAAGGCCCGCGCCGCCCGTGACGCCAAGCCCGCCCAACCCATCTTCAAACGCCTGACGGACGCCCTTTTCGGAAAGTCGATCTAGATGCGATACCTCCCCCTTACCCCCGAAGATCGCGCCGACATGCTCGGCGTCATCGGCGCGGAGTCGATCGACGAGCTGTTCGTCGACGTTCCGGCCGTCGCCCGCCGCAAGGATCCGGTGGACCTGCCGTTCCACGCCGGCGAGCTGGAAGTCGAGCGCGAGATGCTGGCCCTGTCGCGCCGCAACCGCTCGGCCTCGGAAGGCCCGTTCTTCGTCGGGGCGGGGGCCTATCGCCACCACGTGCCGGCCACGGTGGACCACATCATCCAGCGGTCGGAATTCCTGACCAGCTACACGCCCTACCAGCCCGAGATCGCCCAGGGCACGCTGCAGGTGCTGTTCGAGTTCCAGACCCAGGTCGCGGCCCTGACCGGCATGGAAGTGGCCAACGCCTCGCTCTATGACGGCTCCACCGCCGCCGCCGAGGCGGTGATGATGGCCGCCCGGATCACCCGCCGGAACAAGGCCGTCCTGTCGGGCGGCGTGCACCCGCAATATGTCGGCACGGTCGAGACCCTGGCCCACGCGGCCGGCGTCGCCACCGATCGCCTTGCCCCCGCCGTCGACGCCGAGGACGCGGTGATCGCCGCCATCGACGCCGACACCGCCTGCGTCGTCGTCCAGACCCCCAACGTGTTCGGTACGGCCACCGACGTCAGCAAGATCGCCGCCGCCGCCCAGGCCGCCGGCGCCCTGCTGATCGTGGTCGCCACCGAGGCCGTCTCGTTCGGCCTGCTGAAGTCGCCCGGCGAGATGGGCGCCGACATCGTCGTGGCCGAGGGCCAGTCGATCGGCAACGGCCTGAACTTCGGCGGCCCTTATGTCGGCCTGTTCGCCTGCAAGGAAAAATACGTCCGCCAGGCCCCGGGCCGGCTCTGCGGCGAGACCGTCGACGCCGAGGGCCGTCGCGGCTTCGTCCTGACCCTGTCGACCCGCGAGCAGCACATCCGCCGCGACAAGGCCACGTCGAACATCTGCACCAACAGCGGCCTGTGCGCCCTGGCCTTCAGCATCCACATGAGCCTGCTGGGCGAGAAGGGCCTGCGCCGGCTGGCCCTGGTCAACCACCAGAAGGCCGTGGCCCTGCGCGACGCCCTGGCGGCCGTGCCGGGCGTGCAGGTGCTGACCCCGCGCTTCTTCAACGAGTTCGCGATCAAGGTGCCGGGCAACGCGGCCGAGCTGGTCGAGACCCTGGCCGCCAATGGCATCATCGCCGGCGTCCCCTATTCGCGCCTCGACCCGACCGCCGGCCTGGACGACGTCCTGCTGGTCGCCGTCACCGAGACCACGCCCGACAGCGACATCACCTTCTTCTCCAAGGCCCTGACCAAGGTGCTGGCACAATGAGCATGAATTCCGTCGGACGCCCGACCCGTCCTGAAACCGCCTCTGGCGACGCCAACGACTACGTCCACCCCACCCTGACCGGAGCCCGCGGCCTGCTGCAGGACGAGGCGCTGATCTTCGAACTGAACGCCTGGGACAAGACCGGCGTCGATCTGCCGGACGCTCCGGCCGCCGATGATCTGGGCGACCTGGTCCGCGCCGAGCCCATCGGCCTGCCGGGCCTGTCCGAGCCCGAGGCGGTGCGCCACTACGTGCGTCTCAGCCAGAAGAACCACGCCATCGACCTGGCGCTGTATCCGCTGGGCTCGTGCACGATGAAGCACAACCCGCGCCTGAACGAGAAGATGGCGCGCCTGCCGGGCTTCTCCGACATCCACCCGCTGCAGCCGCAGTCGACGGTGCAGGGCGCGATCGAGCTGATGGACCGCCTGGCCCATTGGCTGAAGACCCTGACCGGCATGCCGGCGGTGGCGCTGAGCCCCAAGGCCGGCGCCCACGGCGAGCTGTGCGGCCTGCTGGCCATTCGTGCTGCCCACGAAGCGAATGGGCAGGGCCACCGCAAGACCGTGCTGGCCCCGACCAGCGCCCACGGCACCAACCCCGCCACGGCGGCCTTCTGCGGCTACACGGTCGTTGAAATCGCCCAGACCGACGACGGCCGGGTCGACCTGGCCGACCTGGAGGCCAAGCTGGGCGACCACGTGGCGGCCATCATGGTCACCAACCCGAACACCTGCGGCCTGTTCGAGCGCGACGTCGTCGAGATCGCCCGCCTGACCCACGCGGCGGGCGCGTACTTCTACTGCGACGGCGCCAACTTCAACGCCATCGTCGGCCGGGTCCGCCCGGGCGACCTGGGCGTCGACGCCATGCACATCAACCTGCACAAGACCTTCTCCACCCCGCACGGCGGCGGCGGTCCGGGCGCGGGTCCGGTGGTGCTGTCGGCGGCCCTGGCTCCGTTCGCCCCCACCCCGTGGGTGGTCAGCGGCGAGCACGGCTTCCAACTGGTCGAGGAGGCCAAGGGCCCCGCCGCCCAGGCCTTCGGCCGGATGAGCGCCTTCCACGGCCAGATGGGCATGTTCGTGCGCGCCTACGCCTACATGCTCAGCCACGGGGCCGACGGCCTGCGCCAGGTGGCCGAGGACGCCGTCCTCAACGCCAACTACATCAAGGCCCGCCTGTCGGACCTGATGAGCCCGGCCTTCCCGAACGGCCCGTGCATGCACGAGGCCCTGTTCGACGACGCCTGGCTGGAAGGCACCGGGGTGACCACGCTCGACTTCGCCAAAGCGATGATCGACGAGGGCTTCCATCCGATGACCATGTACTTCCCGCTGGTGGTGCACGGCGCGATGCTGATCGAGCCGACCGAGACCGAGAGCAAGCAGGAGCTGGACCGCTTCATCACCGCCCTGCGGGCCCTGGCCGGGGCGGCGCTCCAAATCAAGGATGGGGGCGGCGACGTCGACCGCTTCAAGGGCGCCCCCTACCATGCGCCGCTCAAGCGCCTGGACGAGACCTTGGCGGCGCGTAAACCACGTCTGAGGTGGAAACCTGTGGCCGCCGCGCCACTGGCGGCGGAATAGGCGCCACAGTCTGACGAATCGGAACGGGGCGCCTTTACGGAAGGGCGCCCCGTTCTCATATCGGGTTCAGTGAGCCGAGGAGGCCGGTCGTCGCCGGGATCGAACGGACCACGGAACCCGTTTCTTCCTGCCCATGAACCTTGCCCTCGCCATGCCGCCCGTGCGCTTCTCCGCCGCCGATGAACTCGCCCGCGAGCTTCTCGGGCGGATTGCGCGCGTCGTTCTGGTGACGCTGGGCCTGATCCTGATCGTGGCGGGCTTCCTGATCGCGCCCCTGCCGGGCCCGCTGGGCGTGCCGCTGACGGTGGTCGGCCTGATGCTGGTGCTGCGCAACTCGTTCCGGGCCCGCAAGCAGTTCGTCCGCTTCCAGCACGCCCACCCCAAGCTGCTGTTCCCGTTGCGCCGCCTGTTGCGCCGCGAGCCGGAAGTGTTTCCGGTCGCCTGGCAGCAGGTCCTGCGCATGGAGCGCCTGGTCATGCCGCGCCGCTGGCGCGTGGCCAAGCGCTGGCGCAAGTCCCTTCGGCGCCAGGCCTCCGCGCGCCAGACCGCGCGTCAGTCGGCCAAGCAGCGGCCGTGAGTTCGGCGGCTGATACGCTCGCCAGACTGCCTTCGAGGCTCTACCGCCGCCGTCGCCGTCTAGCCCTGGTCCTGCGCGAAACCGCGGGTCGCGTCGCCCGCTGGGCGGCGTTGGCCTTTGGCGTGCTGGTGCTGCTGGCCGGGGTCGTCCTGACGCCGCTGCCGGGGCATGTGGGCCTGCCGCTGCTGGTCATCGGGCTGATGATCGTGCTGCGCAACTCATTCCAGGCCAAGCGGCGGTTCCTGCGCTGGCAGCGACGGCACCCCAAGCTGATCTTCCCGATCCGCCGCCTGATGCGCCGCGAGCCCGAGATCATGCTGGTGGCCTGGCAGCAACTGCTGCGCTCCGAGAAGCTGTTCCTGCGCCGGGCGTCCTGGCGGGTGCTCAAGCGCGGGCGGAAGTATCTGCGGCGGCGCTGGCTGAAGAAGCAGCCGGTTTAGAATCTGCGCTCCCCTGGTCCTCCCCCTGTGGGGGAGGTGTCGGCGAAGCCGACGGAGGGGGGAGTGATCGGCAGGTGGCCAGACCCTCGATCTTCGATCCTAAAGCTCCCCCCACCGATCGCTACGCGATCGCCTCCCCCACAGGGGGAGGGCCTGGAAGGCTGGCCCAAACAAAAAGGGCGCGCCCCGCGAGGAGCGCGCCCTTGATGTCGTGAACCGTACCCGAAACCGCTATTGCAGCTTCGAACCGATCTGGCCGATCGCCGTGTCGACGAGGCCGTCCGAACCGCCCGAGGCGAGACGGGCGACCAGGATCTGCTCGGCGGCCTGAGCGGCGAGGTCGACAGCGGCCGACTTGACGTCGGCGGCGGCCTGGGCCTCGGCCTGGGCGATCTTGCGCTCGGCCATTTCGGCGCGGCGCGTGATCTGCTCTTCCAGCCGGGCCTTGGCTTCCGACGCGATCAGCGCGGCGTCGGCCTTGGCGGCTTCGAGCATGCCGGCGGCCTGACGCTCGGCTTCGTCCCGTTGAGCCTTCACCTCGGCGAGCAGGGCCTGAGCCTCTTCCCGCAGCTGGTGAGCCTCGTCGAGTTCGGCCTTGATCTTGGCCGCGTGGGCGTCGAGCCCCGCGAACAGCGCGCCCGGCAGGACCTTGAGCACGACCAGCAGGCCGATGAACAGGGCCAGGGCGACCAGCACCCACAGCTCGGGATTGGCGAGATCGAAGAGGGTTTCGTGTTCCATCGTCGTCTCTCCTTACGCCAGCGAGGCCTTGAGCTCGGCGGCCGAAGCCGCCTTGCCCGTCAGCTTCTCGACGATGGCGCCGGCCGTCTCCGAGGCCACCGCGCGGACGTGGCCCATGGCCTCGTCGCGGGCGGCCTGGATGCGGGCTTCGGCGGCCGCCAGCTTTTCAGCCAGCACGGCCTCTTCCTTCGCCTGACGCTCGGCGGCTTCGGCCGAAGCCTTGGCCTTGGCGTCCGCCGCGGTCTTCTGGGCCTTGGCGCGAGCCTCGGCCACCTCGGCCGCGGCCGCGCGGGCCTGGACCTCGGCTTCGTCCTTCAGACGACGGGCGTCGGCGATGTCGCCGGCGATCTTGGCCCCGCGCGTCTCGATCGCGCCGCTGACCCGGGGCAGAAGCACCTTGGACAGCACCGCGAAGAGGACGGCGAAGATGAGCAGCAGCCAGACGATCTGACCGCCCCAATGCTCGAACTGCAGCTGCGGAAGGCCGCTGCTTTCGTGCTTGGGAGCTTCAGTCGACTCGACCGTGCCGTGATGTTCCGTCGCCATGGGCGAAGGCGCCTCTCAGCTAGGGATTTTTAGGAGAACAGGATCAGGAAGGCGATGACCAGGGCGAAGATGCCCAGGGCTTCGGTCAGAGCCATGCCCAGGAACAGCATCGGACGCTCTTGAGCGGCGGCCGTCGGGTTGCGCAGGGCGCCTTGGAAGTAGTTGCCGAACATGATGCCGAGGCCGATGCCCGCGCCGACCATGCCGAGCATAGCCAGACCGGCGCCGATGAACTTAGCGGCGGAAGCGTCCATGATTGAGACTCCTTGGAAACGGTGTGTTGGTTGAGAGACTAAAGGTTGATCAGTGGCTGTCGAGGTGCACGACGTCGTTCAGATAGACGCAGGTGAGCACCGCGAACACGAAGGCCTGAAGGAAGGCCACCATGAACTCTAGGGCCGTCAGGGCGACGACGGAGGTCAGCGACAGCAGGCCCACCAGCCAGTAGGCCGGGGCCATGGCCAGCAGGATGGCCACGAAGGTCGCGAAGATCTTCAGCACCACGTGGCCGCCCAGCATGTTGCCGAACAGACGCAGGGCCAGGGTGATCGGGCGGATCAGGAACGAGATGATCTCGATCGGGACCAGCAGGAAATACAGGGGCCACGGCACGCCCGACGGGGCGAACAGCTTGAAGAACTTGATGCCGTTCTTGGCGAAGCCGACGCCGATCACGGTCAGGATCACCAGCATGCCCAGGGTCAGGGTCACGGCCAGCTGCGAGGTGGCGGTGAAGCCCAGGAAGTTGCCGGTCCAGCCGAACAGCATGCCTTGCAGGTTGCAGAACAGCACGAAGGCGAAAAGGGTGAAGACGAACGGCAGGTACTTCTTGCCGTCGTGGCCGATGATCGAGCTGGTCAGGCCGTCGACCAGTCCATAGAGCAACTCGCCGGTGGTCTGCAGGCGGCCGGGAATGACGGCGCCGCGGCCCGCGAAGGCGTAGAACACGATGATCAGGGTCGCGGCCAGCAGCATGGCGGCGATCGAGTTGGTGATCGACAGGTCGATCGCGCCCAGACCCGGCACGGTAACGGAAGGCAGCGCCACGATCTTCTGGATCATGAACTGGTGCATCGGGTCGATCGGCGTGGCCAAGGCCCTAGTCTCTCTTCTGCTTGGGGGCGGTAGACCCGCCTCCCGTGTCTCCGTCAGTCTTTTGGACCGACGCCTGCGCGCTCAATTTTGTCGCCTTGCGGACGACGATGTAGATCGAAGACCCCATGCCGATCAGCAGACCGCCGACCATGCCCCAGGGCCCCGTGCCGGCGTAACGGTCGAGCAGCCAGCCGAAACCGAGCCCCACCAGAACACCCCCGATCAGATCCGCCAGAAGACGATAGCCGTCCTGGGACGATTTCTCGTGCTCGGCGCGCATCGGACTTTCCGCCGCCTTTCGCGCCTCGAAAGCGGCGATCCGAGCGTCGAGGCTTTGCGGAGCCTGGTCGTTCGGTTCGTCGGCCTTGGGCATGGGAGCGGTCAGGTCCGAAAACGCCCGCGGCCGCCCCAATAGAGGCGGTTTTCCGGCCGGCTTGATCGCGGCGGAACCTATAGGGCGCGCTGCGGTGCGTCAAGGTTGGGCGGTATCGTCTCAAGTGGCGGTTTTATAACAGTTTTTGGAGATTTTAGAACCGCGCGCCGGAATCGGCGCACCCTTACGTGATCGCGGGCGGTTTCGAAGCGCGCGGTTCCGTCGCGGAACCGGGGCGCGACGCCCTCCCGTTTCGGTCCGCTCCACAGATTTCCCTCGCGCCATTTGTCGTACCAGCCCTATGGTACCGCAACCAAGATCGGCCGCCTCGATGCGCCGGCGGGCTCATTGAGGGAAGAACCAAGCCATGATCCGCGTCCCCGCAGTCTGCCGCGGCGCTGTGCGCCGTCTTCACGCCAGCCGCCCTGTCGTCCGGCGCCCAGGCCGCTCCGGCCGCCAAACCACAGCCCCTGCCGGGGTCAGCCTGTTCGCCTGTGACAACGGGACCGTCGTGGTGCAGTCGTTCCGCGACGACGACACGGACGTGAACCTGTCGCTGCTGGGCGCGGGGGTGAAGCTGCGCGGCCTGTCGAGCGGCAAGCTGGTCCAGGCCAGGCCGGCCGACGGCAAGGCCGACGCGTGGCGGCGCCAGGGCGTGCCGGCCCGCACCGAGTTCGCCGCGGCGGCCGCGCCGCACAGCTACACCGTTTATCGGATCGAGAAATAAAGGCCTCGAAACCCCGGCGCGACGGGCCTGTGTCCATTAGCGCCGGGGAAGGTCAATTGCTTTTCCCGGCGTTTTGGGGTCTTAGGAGCGCACTTTCCACCAACCAGAAGATTCATGTCGCATCTGAAGAACACCGGCTTCGCCGATCGCATCTCCGCCGCCGCCGAAGCCAAGAAGGCCATGCTGGCCAAGATGAAGGCGAAGCCCGCCGTCCAGGACCCCAACTTCGAGCAGCGCCACGCCGAGCGCGAAGCCGAGCTGGAACGGGTCCGCGCCGAACGCGCCGCGATCAAGGAAGCCGCCCGCCTGGAGATCCTGGCGCGCGAAGAGGCCGCCCTCGCCGAGAAGCGCGCTGACCGCAAGGAGCGCAAGGCTCTGACGCAAGCCGAGCAGAAAGCCGCTCGCGACGCCAAGTACGCCGCCCGCAAGGCGCGCCAGAAGTAATCACCGAAGACTCGCTCTATCGCGTGGTCCCGGCCCGTCTATGAGGGCGGACCGCGCGAGGGCTTGAGCTAGATGCACGTCGATTTCGCCCTGCTGGCCACGATGTTCGCCGTGGCCGCGATCGCCGGGGCGTTCGACGCCATCGCCGGCGGCGGCGGACTGCTGACCGTCCCGGCCCTGCTGCTGACCGGCATGAACCCCGTCGCGGCGCTCGGCACCAACAAGCTGCAGGGCGCGTTCGGCGCCCTCTCGTCCACCAGCGCCTTCGCCCGGCGCGGCCTGATCGACTGGAAGACCGCCTTGCCGGTCGCCGGCGCGGCCGCCGTCGCGGGTCTCTGCGGCGCGCTCTGCGCCAGCCTGCTGTCGCCGCGCGTGCTGGCGGCCCTGGTGCCGCTCCTGCTGATCGTCATCGCCCTCTATTTCGGCTTGTCGAAGGGGCTGCAAGCTGGCCAATGCGGCGTCGAACCTGGGGAGCCTGTCGCTGTTCATCCTGAAGGGCGCGGTCGTCTGGCCCGTGGGGCTGGCGATGGCCGCGGGGGCGTTCCTGGGCGCGCAGGTGGGGTCGCGGCTGGCGATGCGGTTCGGGGCGAGTTAATCCGGCCGTTGCTGGTGGTGATGTCGTGCGCGATGGCGGTGAAGCTGCTGAGCGATCCGGCCAATCCGTTGCGGCACGCGGTCGTCGGGCTTTTCACTCACTAAGGCCCTCCCCCCGTGGGGGAGGCGATCGCGAAGCGATCGTGGGGGGAGTCTTAGGTTCGTCGATCCGGATTATGGTCGCCTGCCGATCACTCCCCCYTCCGTCGCCCTGCGGGCGACACCTCCCCCACAGGGGGAGGGATTACTGCGCCAACACCAACTGCTCGGCCGTGCTGAGATCCACGCTCACCAGCTGGCTAACCCCCCGCTCGGCCATCGTCACCCCGAACAGCCGATCCATCCGGCTCATCGTCACCGGATTGTGCGTGATGGCGATGAACCGCGTCTTCGTCCGCCGGCGCATCTCGTCCAGCATGTTGCAGTAGCGGTCGACATTGGCGTCATCGAGCGGCGCGTCGACTTCGTCGAGCACGCAGATCGGCGCGGGGTTGGCCAGGAAGACGCCGAAGATCAGGGCGCTGGCGGTCAGGGCCTGCTCGCCGCCGCTCATCAGGCTCATCGAGGCCATGCGCTTGCCGGGCGGGCAGGCGAAGATCTCCAGGCCGGCCTCCAAGGGATCGTCGTTTTCGACCAGCCGCAACTCGGCCTGGCCGCCGCCGAACAGGGCCTGGAAGAGGGTCTGGAAGTGGGCGTTGATCACCTCGAACGCCGCCAGCAAACGCTCGCGGCCCTCGGCGTTCAACTCCTCGATGCCGGCCCGCAGCTTGCCCACCGCGCCCGACAGGTCGGCCCGCTCGGTGCGCATGGTCTCCAGCCGGGCGGCGTATTCGTTGGCTTCTTCCTCGGCGCGCAGGTTCACCGGGCCGATGGCGTCGCGCTCGCGCTCAAGCGCAAAGAGGTGAGCTTCCACACCCGCGGCGTCCTTGGGCACGGCCACGGCCTCGCCGGCCACGTGGCGGCCCAGTTCCTCGGGCTCCATGCGGGCCTGTTCGCGGATGGCGCCGGCCACCTCGGCGAAGCGGTCGCGGACGGCGTCCAGGGTGGCGACCAGGGCGGCGCGTTTCTCCCGGGCCTCCGAGGCGGCCTGCTCGGCGGCGCGGGCGGCGCGGTCGGCGTTCAGGCGAGCGGTCTCGGCGGCCTCCAGGGCGTCCGAGGCCTTGGCACGGCGATCCTCGGCGGCGGCGAACTGCTCGACGATCACCACCAGCTTTTCGGCCAGCACGGTGGGCGCCTCGCGGGCGGCCTCCAGGGCGGCGGCGGCCTTGACCCGGTCGGCGTCCAGGCTGGTCTCGCGCCTGGCCGAGGCCTCGCGGCGCTTGGCCCAGTCGGCGTGGTCGCGTTCCAGGGTCTCCAGGCGGCGGGCGCGGCCGGCGGTCTCGCGGGTCTCCTGCTCCAGGGCCGACCGGGCGCCGGCGGCGGCTTCCCGCGCGGCGGTCGCGGCCTGGCGGGCGGCGGCCAACTGCGGGGCCAGGTCGGCGGCGCTCTCGGTCCCGGCGCTCTCGGCGCGGACGGCGGCCAGGGCCGTGTCGGCCTCGACCCGTTCGGCCTCGAAGCGGGCGATGGTGTCGTCCAGCGACTGGGCGCGGGCCTCGCGCTGGGCGGCCTCGCGCTCGTAGCGGGTCACCTGCTCGCGCGCGCCGGTCAGCAGGCGTTCGGCCTCGGGCGGACCTCGGCGTTTATCTCGAAGCGTCTCTTCCGCGACCCGTAAAGCGTCGGCTGCGGTCTTCAGGGCGGCGGTCGCGGCCTCGGCGCGCGGCGTGACCTGATCGATCTCGGTCTCGACCTCGGCCAGGCGGGTGCGCTGCTCCAGGCGGACGGCGGCGGGCTTGGGCGCGTCGGCCCGGGCCACGAAGCCGTCCCAGCGCCACAGGTCGCCTTCCTTGGAGACCAGGCGGGCGCCGACCGGCAGGCCTTTGGCCAGGCGGTCGCCGTCGGCCCGCTCGACCACGGCCACATGCGAGAGGCGGGCCGCCAGTTCCAGCGGAGCCTTGATCAGCGGGGCCAATGGCGTCGCGCCGTCAGGCCACTTCACCGCCGAAGCCTCGCCGCCCGCCCAGAACGAAGGCGCGCGGGAGTCGAGGGCGGCTTCCAGGTCATCGCCCAACGCGGCGGCCAGGGCGGCGCCGTAGCCCTTCTCGGGCGTCACCGCGTCCAGGGCCGGCGAGAAGCCGCTCTTGGCGCGCGGGGCGGTCAGCTGGGCCAGGCCCCGGGCCTCGGTGCGCAGGCGGCCCAACTGGTCCTCGACCTTGCGGGCCAGGTCCCGCGACTGGGCCTCGGCGGCGGCGGCCTTCACACGGACGGCCTCGGCCTCTTCGAGCGCGGCGCGGGCGGCGGCCAGGCCGGCCTCGGCGTTGGCGAAGCGCTGGCGGGCCTCGGCGGCGGCCGGGTCGACCACGGGACCGACGGCGGCGCGTTCGGCCTTCGCCTGGTCCAGGGCGCGGACCGTGCGGGCCAGGCGGCTCTCGGCCTCGGCCAGGCGCTGGGCGGCGGCGCGGGCCCGGGCGTCCTCGGCGGCGGCGCGGGCGGCCAACTGCTCGACCTCGGCGTCGGCCTTGGCGCGTGCGTCCTCGGTGGCCTTGGCGGCGGCGGCCAGTTCGGGACCCCGGGCGGGCGCGGCGGCGATCTGGGCGCGCAGCTCGCTCAGCTCGGCGTCGGCGCGGGCCAAGGCCTGGACGGCGTCCTGCAACCCTTGGGCCTCGCGGGCCCGGTCGTCGTCGATGCGGGTCAGGTCGCCCGACAGCCGCTCGAACTCGGCCTGGGCGGCCTCGGACTCGCGCTCGGCCCGGTCCTTCTGGATGGCCAGCTGGCCCAGGATGGCTTGGGCGATCGAAGCCTCCTCGCGCAGCGGCGGCATGGCGGTCTCGGCCGCCAGGATCGCGGTCTGGGCCGTGGCGGCGGCGCGGGCGGTGTCTTCGACCGCGCGGGCGGCTTCGGTGGCGTCGCTTTGCGTGCGGTTGAGGGTGTCGCGCGCCTCGGTCCAGCGGGCGTAGAGCACGGCCCCCTGCACGGCGCGGATCTCGGCCGACAGGCGCTTGTACTTCTCGGCCTGCCTCGCTTCACGACGAAGCCGGCCCAGGGCGGTTTCCAGCTCGCGGGCCACGTCCTCCAGGCGCGAGAGATTGGCCTCGGCCGCCCGCAGCCGCAGCTCGGCCTCGTGGCGGCGGGTGTGCAGGCCCGAGACGCCGGCCGCCTCTTCCAGGATGCGGCGGCGGTTCTGCGGCTTGGCGCCGATCAGCTCGCTGATCTGGCCCTGGCGGACCAGGGCCGGCGAGTTGGCCCCGGTCGAGGCGTCGGCGAACAGCAGCTGGACGTCGCGCGCCCGGACCTCGCGGCCGTTGATGCGGTAGGTCGAGCCCTCGCCCCGGTCGATGCGGCGAACGACCTCCAGCACCGGGTCGTCATTGAACTGGGCCGGGGCGGTGCGGTCGGCGTTGTCGATGGTCAGGGTGACGTCGGCGTGGTTGCGGGGCGGGCGGTTGCCGCTGCCCGCGAAGATCACGTCGTCCATGCCGCCGGCCCGCATGGCCTTGGCCGAGTTGGCGCCCATCACCCAGCGCAGGGCTTCCAACAGGTTGGACTTGCCGCAGCCGTTGGGCCCGACGATGCCCGTCAGGCCGGGTTCGATCCGAAACTCGGTCGGCTCGACGAAGGATTTGAATCCTTGCAGGCGCAGGCGCTGGAACTGCACGTGCGCCCTTCCCCTAGCCCTTGGCCGCTTTGGCGATCGCGGCGGCGAAGGTCTCGATCGGCTGGCCGCCCTCGAGGCGTTCGCCGTTGATGAAGAAGGTGGGGGTCACCTCGATCTTGTCGCGGACGGCGGCCTTCTCGACCCTGGCGTTGATCGCGGCCAGGGCCGCCTTGTCCTGCAGGGCGGTGGTGAACTGGGCCTCGGTCAGGCCAAAGCCATTGCCGATCTTCAGCAGGCCGCCCCACAGGTCTTCGCTCTGGAAGATGGCGTCCTGCTGCTTGAAGATCGTGTCCAGCACCTCGAAATAGCGGGCCGGGCCCACGCGCCGGGCCAGCATGTAGCCGGCGGCGGCGAACTGGGCGGGCGGGGTCAGGAACTCGCGGAACACGTACCGGACCTTGCCGGTGTCGATGAACTGCTTCTTGAAGGCCGGGAAGACCTCGTTGTTCCAGTGGGCGCAGTGGGTGCAGGACAGCGAGGCGTACTCCACCACCTGCACCTTGGCCTTGGGCGAACCCAGGGCCATGTCGCCCTCGGCCGCCGGCAGCGGCGCGGCGCGCGCGACCGTCGGCGCGGCGATCAACGCCGCGCTTGAAGCCGCCAAGCCCGTTCCGATCAGGGCGCGCCGGTCGAGGATCATTTCGCGGCCGCCTCGGCCGCCGCGATGGCGGCGTCCAGCTCGGCCATCGACTGCTCGCCGCCGTCTTCGCCGCCGGCCTTCTTGCCGTTGATGATGAAGGTCGGGGTGCCGGTGATCTTGGCGTCGGCCTGGTACTTCTCGACCCGGTCGTTGAGGGCCTTGAGGGCCTTCTCGTCGGTGACGCAGCTGGTGAACTGGGCTTCGCTCATGCCGGCCGACTGGGCCACGCGCAGCAGCACGCCGCGATAGTCGCCGGTCGTGAACATCTCTTCCTGCGAGCGATAGACCGAGTCCAGCACCGAGAAATACTTGTCCTTGCCGGCGCAGCGCGCCATCAGGAACGAGGCCGAGGCCACCTGCACGGGCTCGGTCAGGAACTCGCGGTAGACGTAGTTCACGCGGCCGGTGTCGATGTACTTGGCCTTGAAGGCCGGGAAGACCTCGTTGTTCCAGCGGCCGCAGTGGATGCACGAGGCCGAGGCGTACTCGACGACCGTGACCTTGGCGTTGGGGTTGCCCAGCGACATGTCGTCGGCGGACACCGACTCCTTCTTGTCGCCGCAGCCGGCGAGCGCGACGCCCAGAGAGGCGGTGAGGGCGACGGCGGTCAAAAGCCGGCGGGTCAACGGACGCATGAGATCTTCCCTGGGATAGTCGTGAACAGTGAAGTTAAGCGCGATTCTTTAGTCGCGTGAAAAGGGCGCGGATAAGGCGTTGCATCAGCCTATCGAACGTCCGGTTGTCAATCCAGCCGAGGCTTTGACGCCGACCTAGCGCGGATCGCGCAGGACGCCTCGGCCCAGCTTCAGCAGGGCCTCCTTCAGGCCGCCCTCCGGCTGGTCGGCCAGGCTGTCGGCCAGGTCGCGTTCCTGGCCGGCGTCCAGCGGCGGCTTGCGGCGGGGCTTGGCGACGGCGGGAGCGGCCGGGGCCTTCACCGGGCCCTGGACGATGCGCAGCTTGGTCACCACGCCCTTGCCCAGCAGCAGGTCCAGGCGCTGGGTGATCTGCGGGGCCTGATGCTGGATCAGCGAGGCCACCGGCCCGTCGACCCGCAGCTCCAGGGTGCCGCCCTCGCCGGTGCGGCTCTTGATGACGCGAACGGGCTCGGTGCGGCGGGCCAGGGTGTCGCCGACGATCTCGCGCCAGCGGGCCTTCAGCACGGCGGGGCCCTGGCCGAACTTCTCGTCCAGCTTCTTGATCAGCGGGGCCAGCGACTTGCCGGCCGGCGGGGGCGCGCGGAACTGCGGACGCGTGCGGCGGCGCTTGAGGATCTCGAGGGCTTCTTCCGTTGTGGGCAGGGGGCGACGCATGGCGGGAGGGTAGCAGACGGAAGTCGCTGACGGGAGCGATCAACAACGGCTGTCATCCCGGGCGTAGCGAAGCGAAGACCCGGGACCGCCGGAAGCGCTGAGTTCACGCGTCGGTCCCGGATCTTCGCGCTGCGCGCTCGTCCGGGATGACAAGTTCGGGGAGGCTCTGTCATAGGACGGGCATGCTCGACATCCCCGCCCTCCGCGCCGCCCTGCTGGCCTGGTACGACGCCCAGGCGCGGGACCTGCCCTGGCGCACCGGGCCGGCCGCTGGGAAGGCAGGGATGCGGTCCGATCCGTACCGGGTCTGGCTGTCGGAGGTGATGCTGCAGCAGACCACCGTGCCGCACGCCACGCCCTATTTCCTGGGCTTCACCCAGCGCTGGCCGACGGTGTCCGACTTGGCGGCGGTGGAGGACGGCGACCTGATGGCCGCCTGGGCGGGGCTCGGCTACTACGCCCGGGCCCGCAACCTGCTGGCCTGCGCCCGGGCCGTGGCGGCCGAGCATGGCGGAGTGTTCCCCGACACCGAGGAGTCCTTGCGCGCCCTGCCGGGCGTGGGCGCCTACACCGCCGCCGCCGTGGCGGCCATCGCCTTCGACCGCGAGGCCAATGTCGTCGACGGCAATGTCGAGCGGGTGATGGCGCGGCTGTTCGCGGTGGAAGAGCCCGTGCCCGACGCCAAGCCGGAGCTGAAGCGCCTGGCCGGCGCGCTGGTCACGGCCGAGCGTCCCGGCGACTGGGCCCAGGCGCTGATGGACCTAGGCGCCACGGTCTGCCGACCCAAGGGCCCGCTGTGCGACCGTTGTCCGATCTCGGCCTGGTGCGAGGGCCTCAAGACCGGCGCGCCGGAGACCTATCCGCGCAAGACCAAGAAGGCCGATCGGCCTCGGCGCTACGGCGTGGCTTACGTCCTGACCCGAGGCGACGCCACCGCCCTGGTCCGTCGTCCGCCCAAGGGCCTGCTTGGCGGCATGCTGGGCCTGCCGACCAGCGACTGGCGAGATCGTCCGTGGACGGATCGGGAGGCCGCCGATGCCGCGCCGACCGCCGGCGCCTGGCGCGACTTCGGGACGGTGGAGCACGTCTTCACCCACTTCGCCCTGACGCTGCGGGTGCTGCGCGCCGAGAGCAACGGCGAGGGCGACTTCGTCTGGACGGCGCCTGAGGGGCTGGCGGCGCTGCCCAGCGTGTTCCTGAAGGCGGCCAAGGCGGGACGGGACCGGCTGATCTAGGCGGTCAGGCTTCCAGCCCCGCCATCACCGCCGGAACCTCGCCCGCGATCTCGCGCGCCAGGAAGCCCAGCGTGCCGATGCTTCTGGTCAGTCGCGCCCCCGCCTCGCCGTGCAGGAAGACGCCCCAGGCCGCCGCCTCGAACGGCGGGACGCCGCGCGCCAGCAGGCCGGCGATCAGCCCGCCCAGCACGTCGCCCGAACCGGACACGCCCAGCCCCACGCCGCCGCCGGCATAGAGGCCCGCCGCCCCGTCCGGCCCCACCACGTGGGTGCGGGCGCCCTTCATCACGATCACCGCCCCGAACCGCTGGGCCGCCTCGCGGCCTGCGGCCAGAGGATCGGCCTCGATCTCGGCCTTGTCGCGATCCAGAAGCCGCGCCATCTCGCCGGAATGCGGCGTCAGGATAAGGCCGCCGACCCGAGGCGGGGCTTCGGCGACCGCGTTCAGGGCTCCGGCGTCCAGCACCATCGGCTGCCTTGGCGACAGCTCGAGCAGCGCCTTGGCCATGCCCTCCTCGTCGCGCATCATGCCCGGGCCGATCAACAGGGCGTCGCAGCCGGCCACGTGCTCGGCCAGCACCTCGGCGGCCTGGGCCGACGGGCGGCCGTCGGTCTCGGGCAGGGCGAAGACCCGGGCCTCGGGCATGGCGACGTTCAGGGCGACGACCGCCCCCGCCACCGTCGCCAGCTGCAGCTTGCCTGCCCCGGCCCGCAACGCCGCCGTGCCGGCCAGCAGCACCGCCCCGGCCATTTCCAGCCCGCCGCCCACCACCAGGACGCTGCCGCGCTCCTCCTTGCCGCCATCGCCGGGCATGGGCAGCGGGTGGGCGCGCATCCAGGCCCTGTCTAGGGCGGCCAAATCCAGGACCGAGAGTTCGGTCATCGGGCGGCCACGTTGGCGTCGGGCTCGGCGGTGACCGGCGCGGCCTGCTCCTCCAGCGGGGCGGTGAAGTTGTAGCGGGTCAGCTTCAGCCCGCCGTCCGGGCCGCAGTCGGGGTCGAAGCGATATTCCGTGACGCCGCAATTGGCGATGTCGGCCTGGCGGTCAATGGCCAGGATCTGGTCCTCGGTCAGGCTTTCCAGCAGGTAGCGCAGGCACAGCACCACCACCTGGTGGGCGACGATCATCACCCGGTCGCCGCCGTGGTGCAGGCTGATGGTGTCGAGCACGCTGCGCAGGCGCAGGATCACGTCGCACCAGCTCTCACCTCCGGGCGGCCGATGATAGAACTTGCCCAACAGCTTGCGAAACTCGGCCTGTTCAGGGAACTGCGCCTCGATGCCCACGCGGGTCAGGCGGTCCAGGACCCCGAACTCCTTCTCGCGCAGCCGCTCGTCGATGCAGAACTTGCTGTCCTTTCCGACCATGCCGCCAGCGTCGCGGATCTTCTGGCTGGTCTGGATCGCCCGGCGATAGGGCGAGGTCATAAGGGTGCGCGGCCGTTGGTCCTCTGGTTGCTGGGCCAGCCAAGCGCCGAGCGCGGCGGCTTGCTCTTCACCCAGCGAACTGAGCGCCACGTCCATGTCGCGGTCGGCGATGTCGATCCGGCCCAGCCCCGCGGCGTCGGCGGCGTCGCGGGCGACATTGCCGGCGCTCTGGCCGTGGCGGACGATCCAGAGGGTGTTCGGCCAGCGCTGTTCCATGACGAGCTTAACCCGCGAGGTTGGCGATGGGTTCGCTTCCAAATCCCGCAAAGGGAGAAGGGAAAAATCTAGTTCATTCCCGCCCGCACCTGGCTGCGCAGGACGTCGATCGGGGCCAGGCCCTTGTCGGTCTTGAAGTGCCAGTAGGTCCAGCCGTTGCAGGCCGGGGCCGACTGCACCAGGGCGCCGACCTTGTGGATCGAGCCCGACAGGTCGCCCACCGTGATCGAGCCGTCGGCGCGGACCTTGGCGGCGTGCGAGCCCTTGGCGCAGTACAGGGTGTCGCCCGGATTGAGCAGGCCGGCTTCGACGATGTTGCCGAACGGCACGCGCGGCTCCGAACGCTTGCTGCCCATGACGTCCAGGTCTTCCGGCGCGATCGGCACGACCTTGGCGATGCGTTCCTTGGCGTGGGCGATGTATTCGGCCTCGCGCTCGATGCCGACGAACCTGCGGCCCAGGCGCTTGGCGGCCGCGCCCGTGGTGCCCACGCCGAAGAACGGATCCAGGATCACGTCGCCCGGCTTGGTGGTCGACAGGATCACCCGGTAGAGCAGGGCTTCGGGCTTCTGGGTCGGATGGGCCTTGTTGCCGTCCGCGCCCTTGATGCGCTCCTCGCCGGTGCACAGCGGGATGGTCCAGTCCGAGCGCATCTGCACCTCGTCATTGGCCATCTTCAGGGCGTCGTAGTTGAAGGTGTAGCGCTTGGCGCCCTGGCTCTTGGAGGCCCAGATCAGGGTCTCGTGGGCGTTGGCGAAGCGGGTGCCCTTGAAGTTGGGCATCGGGTTGGACTTGCGCCAGATCACGTCGTTGAGGATCCAGAAGCCCAGGTCCTGCACGGCCACGCCGACGCGGAAGATGTTGTGATAGCTGCCGATCACCCAGATCGCGCCGTCGTCCTTCAGCACCCGGCGGGCGGCCTTCAGCCATTCGCGGGTGAACTTGTCGTAGGCCGCGAAGCTCTCGAACTGGTCCCAGTGGTCGTCGACCGCGTCGACCTTGGAATTGTCGGGACGCAGCAGGTCGCCGCCCAGCTGCAGATTGTAGGGCGGATCGGCGAAGATCAGGTCCACGGACTTCTCGGGCAAGGCGTTCATCGCCTCGATGCAGTCGCCCTGGATGATGGTTTCAGGCCCGAAGGACATGTCCGCTTCCCGTCAAAAACACTGAGCGGAATCATGAGTCTTGATGGTTACGCTGGGGTAAATGGACGTGGTTACCGGCCTGTTAACCCCGCTCGAAACGGTGGATGAGTCTGATTAGACTCAGAAATCCTGTTCCGGCGGGCGCGCCAGGCTGAAGGTGATCCGCGCCTCGAGCCCCGTCGGCTTCAGGTCCAGCGTGGCCGAACCGCCCAGCTCGCGGGCCAGGCGGTCGATCAGCCGCGTGCCGAAGCCCTTGCGCGTCGCGCCAGGGAGGGGATGGCTGACCGTCTCCCGCCAGGCCAGGAAACCGCCGTCCGCGTCGCGCCCGCAATGGACCCGCAGCCGGCCGTCCGGCGTCGACAGGGCGCCGTACTTGGCGGCGTTGGTCAGCAGTTCGTGGACGATCAGGCCCAGGCTGACGGGTGCGTCCGAGGTTAGCTCCATCGTCTCGCACACCAGTTCCAGCTGGCCGTGGGGCTCGGCGTAGGGGGCCAGCTCGGCGCGCAGCACGTCCTGGACCGTGATGGCGCCGGACGCGTTCTGGATCAGCAGGTCGTGGGTCTTGGCCATCGCGTGGACGCGGTCGGTGAAGACGGCGACGAACTCCGGCACGGATCCCGCCGACTTGCCGCTCAGCATGGCCAGGGACATCACGGTGGCCAGGGTGTTCTTGACGCGATGGTTCAGTTCGTCGAGCAGCAGCTTCTGGCGGCGTTCGCCGACGATCCGTTCGGTCACGTCGTGACCTTCGACGAAGACGCCGTTCACCGCGCCCTGGGCGTCCAGGGTCGGCTGATAGACGAAATCGAGATAGCGATCGGTCGCCGGTTCGCCTGGTCCGCCCGTCGCGGTGAATTTCGACCCCGTGGCCGTGAACGCCTCGCCCGACCGGTAGACCTGGTCGAGCAGCTTCACATAGCCCTGCTCGATGGCTTCCGGCAGGGCCTGGGCCACGGTCAGACCCACCACGGGGCGTTCGCCGACCAGGCGCATATAGCCCGGATTGGCCAACTCGAACCGGTGGTCGGGACCGCGCAGCACGGCCATGAAGCTGGGCGCCTGCTCGAACAGGGCGCGCAGGTGTTCGGCTTCGCTGTTCAGTTCGAGATTGGCCCGCGCCAATTCCTCGCGCACGAGGTGCTCGGCGGTCACGTCCTTGCAGACCACCAGCACGCCGCCGACGCCGTCGTCGTGGTCGATCGGGCTGTAGCCGTAGGTCCACCAGACGTCCTCGCGCCGGCCGTTGCGGGTGACGGGGACGAGGGCGTCCTCGTGCCAGGTCGAGCCTTCGCCGCGCATCACCAGGGCGATCTGAGGGCCGATGATGTCCCAGATCTCCGCCCAGCAGGCCTCGCCGCGATCGCCCAGGGCCGACGGATGGCGTTCCGGACCCATCGTGGCGCGATAGGCGTCGTTGTAGAACTGGATCAGGTCCGGCCCCCACCAGATGAACATCGGGTGGCTGGAGGTCAGCATCAGGCGGACAACGGTCTTCAGGCTCTGGGGCCAGCCGTCCGGCGGCCCCACCGGCGAGGCGGACCAGTCATGGGCGCGGATCAGGCGGCCCATTTCGCCGCCGCCGCTCAGGAAGGTGGGCCCTTCGTGACGGGTCTTGTCGGCCGGCTGGTCGAGCAAATGAGATCTCCGACGGGAAGGGCGTTCACGCCTCGACGCGGGCTTCACGTCACGTTGTGGATTTAGGCACGGAACCATAGCCGAAACGCTCGTCTAGCCGACATAGCGCATCGAGGCTTGGCTGAAGTCTTTTCGGAGCCGCGTGCGACTAGGCGCCAAGCTCGTCGTCGAACGCCGCGTCGCCCAGGTCGGGCAGGTCGCCCAGGGGCAGTTCGCCCGACAGCGCCAGCTTGACCGGCGCCCAGCTCATCCGGTGGATCGGCGAGGGACCCAGCTTGCGCAGGCCCTCGACGTGGATCGCGGCGTGATAGCCCTTGTGGCTGGCGAAGCCGTAGCCGGGATAGACGCCGTCCATCTCGATCATGATCTTGTCGCGGGCTTCCTTGGCCAGGATCGAGGCCGCGGCGATCGAGCACGACAGGCTGTCGCCCTTGACCACCGTCTTGATCGGGCAGGGCAGCTTGAAACGATAGTTGCCGTCGACCAGGGCCATGTCGGGCTTCACCCCTAGCCCTTCGATGGCCCGGCACATGGCCAGGCCAGCGGCGTGCAGGATGTTGAGCTCCTCGATCTCCTCGACGCTGGCCAGGCCCACGCACCAGGCGACCGCGACCGACTTGATCTCGATCTCCAGCGCCGCGCGCGCCTTGGCGGTCAGCTTCTTGGAGTCGTTGAGGCCCTTGGGCACCCGGGCGGGGTCCAGGATCACCGCCGCGGCGCTGACCGGCCCGGCCCAGGGTCCGCGTCCGGCCTCGTCCACCCCGCAGACCAGACCCGGTCCGCAGGCGGCTTCCAGCATCATGTCGGGGCCCTTGGGGGCGATGGCGGGGGACTTGGTCACGACCCGCTCATAATCCGTTTCGGGCGGGCGGGGAAAGGTCCTGCGTCCGCACCAGCCGCGCGAAACGGCCGTCCGACAGTCGCAGGCGCGTCCAGTTCATCCGACCGGGTCGGATGGGCACTTCGTTGGAGTCGTTGGCGCCGGTCTCGATCGTCAGGCTGGGCGGCAGGGGCTCGTACCAGCCGGCCTCGCCGAGTCCCGCCTCGGCCGCGACGATGGCCGGGCTGGCGTAGCGCCACAGCGAGGCGCCCATCAGGTCTTCCTTGGGAAGCCCCCATTCACGGCTGCGCACGGGAGAAGCGGCCAGCAAGCGGTGCGAGAGGTCGCAGACCATGTGGGTCGGATCGGTCGAGCTCTCGACCAGTTCGAGCAGGGCGCGGTCGGCGTCGGAGTCGGGGCGGGCGGCCAGGAGATCGGCCAGCCGCGCCGCTTCGCGGGGCGAGGGGGGCAGGGCGCCGCTCTCCCAGCGCGAGATGGTGGCCTGGGAGACGCCCAGGATCTCGGCCGCGTGGACCTGTTTGACCCGCCGCGCCGCGCGCCAGGCGCGCAGTGAGCGGCCCAAGGCATGCGGCGGTGTCGGCGAGACGTCCAAGGGAGAGCGGGGCATGGACGCAGAATAACTTATGCGTTCGCCGCGCCAACCGTCGATGCGATCAGGCCGCCTCTGATCGGAGAAAGCCCATGCGTGTGTTGTTGACCGGATCGTCGGGATGGTTGGGACGGACCCTGGCGCCGGCCCTGCGCGCCGCCGGCCATGGAGTGACCGGGCTGGACATCGTCGCCTCGGCCGAGACGTCGGTGGTCGGCTCGGTCGCCGATCGCGCCCTGGTGCGCCAGGTGATCGGCGACCACGCGATCGAGGCGGTGATCCACGGCGGGGCCCTGCACAAGCCGGACATCGAGCGTTTCGACCGTCAGGCTTTCGTGGACGTCAACGTCACCGGCACGCTGAACCTGCTGGAAGAGTCCGTCGCCCAGGGCGTGGGGCGGTTTGTCTTCACCTCGACCACCTCGCTGATGATCTCCGAAGCGATCAGGGCCGGGGCGGCGGGCGGGGCCCGGCGGGCCGAGTGGCTGACCGAGGACAGCCCGGTCCAGCCGCGCAACGTCTACGGGATCACCAAGCTGGCGGCCGAACAGCTGTGCCGGCTGGTCCACCGCGAGCACGGCCTGCCGGTGGTGGTGCTGCGCACCAGCCGCTTCTTCCCCGAGGCCGACGACATGGCCCACGCCATCGCCCAGTCCGACGCCAACACCAAGGCCAACGAGTTGCTGTTTCGCCGCCTGACCGTCGACGACGCGGCGCGCGCCCACCTGCTGGCTCTGGACCGCGCGCCGGAGTTGGGCTTCGACCTGTTCATCGTCTCGGCCCCGCCGCCGTTCACCCGTTCCGACGCCGAGGCGTTGATCAGCGACGCGCCGCGCGTCGTGGCCCGTTATTTCCCGCGCTACGCCGAGCTCTACGCCCGGCGCGGCTGGACGATGTTCGACAGCATCGACCGCGTCTACGACCCGTCCCGGGCGGCGGCGCGGCTGGGCTTCGTCTGCGAAACCACCTTCGCCCAGGTGCTCGAAGGGCTGGAGGCGGAAAGCTAGAGCCGCCGCCTACCGCGCCATCTTCCGGCATTCCTCGTGGCGGAAGCAGGTGGTCAGGTGGTCGTTCACTAGCCCCGTCGCCTGCATGAAGGCGTAGACGATCACCGGGCCGCAGTACTTGTAGCCCTTGGCCTTGAGCATCTTGGCCATGTCGACGGCCAGGGGCGTCTGGGCCGGGACGTCGCCGCCGGTCCAGCGGTTCTGGATCGGCTTGCCGCCGACCATGCCCCACAGCAGATCGCCCAGGTCCTCTCCCCGGTCGCGCATCTCGCAATAGATCCGGGCGCCCGAGATCGCCGCGTCGATCTTGCCGTTCGAGCGGATGATGCCGGCGTCGGCCATCAGCCGGGCGCGATCGGCGTCGCCGAACCGGGCCACCTTGTCCGGGTCGAAATTGGCGAAGGCGGCGCGGAAGGCCTCGCGCTTGCGCAGGATGGTGATCCACGACAGCCCGGCCTGGAACCCGTCCAGCACCAGCTTCTCCCACAGGGCGCGGGAGTCGTACTCCGGCACGCCCCATTCCTCGTCGTGATAGGCCTCGTAGAACGGGTCGCCGTTCATGCCGCGCCAGGTGCAGCGTTGGATCTCGGTCATGGGCGGAGCTTGGCCCGATCAGTTGGAACTTTTCAAGAACAAATCCAATCGGCCGCCTTTCGGTGTGCTCACTGGCGGACGTAGTAGGCGGTCGATCCAGTCTCCGGCATGGCCACCGTCACGCCGCGCACCTTGCCCCAGGCGTCGCGGCGGAACTCGAAGGTGAAGGCGTAGAGGCCCGACTGGGCGAACTGGCCTGGGCCCATGGTCAGCAGGGGAGAGGGCTTGTCCTGGCCGGCCGGCGTCATGTGCACCGTGTCGCCGGCGACCGCGAACCGCAGGGCGTCGTATTCGAAGTTGTCGGCCAGGGCGCGGCGAACGTCCATCGGCACGGCCGGGTCCAGGCGGTAGTCCCCGGCGAGGTCCGGGGCGGGCGGAACGCGCGGCACGACCGTCCGCAGCGCGGGGTGGGCGCCTTGGCCGATGGCGTCGGCCAGGGCGTTGCGCACTTCGGCGATCAGCGCCCCGCCGTTGGCGCCGTTGGTCAGGATCACGAAGCCGTCGCCGGTCTCGGGATAACCCTCCATGAACGCCAGATAGCTCTCGTTGGCGCCCAGGTGGAAGAAGTAGCGGCCCGGTCCCATTCCGCCGAGGCGCGGACCCAGGCCGAACGGACCCGGCGAGACCTCGGTCAGCATCGCCGTCGCCAGGGGCTGGGGCAGGAAATCCGAGCGGCCCTGGTAGCTCCTGATCAGGCCGCCGACCAGCCGGCCCAGGTCGTTGGCGCTGGTCCACAGGCCCGAAGCGCCGGCCTCGGCGAAGGCTTCCCAACCGCGCGGCGCGGCCCGGGGCGCGCCGTCGTCGCCGTGCGCCTTGGCGATATTGCCGTGGGCGGCCGACAGCGGGCTCTCGAACGTGCTTCGTCCCATGCCCAGCGGCGCGAACACCTCCGTCCGCGCCAGGGCCTGGAGAGGCTGGCCCGTGGCGTCCTCGATCGTGGCCTGCTCCACGCTCACCCCGCCGCCCGAATAGTCGTTCACCCGTCCGGGCGTGGTCTTGAACCGCACGGCCTCGTTCTTGGCCGGCTTCTGGCCGTCCAGCACCTGGACCAGGGTTGGCAGCGGCTCGGCCGGCTGGTAGTCGGCGAAGCCATGCACGCCCAGGCCAGAGGTGTGGGACATCAGCATGCGCAGGCTGACCTCCGGACGCGGGGCTGTGTCGGAGACCGGCAGCTTCCAGCGCTTGAGGTAGTCGTCGACATCGCGGTCCAGGTCGAGCCGGCCCGCCGCCACCAGCCGCAGGGTGGTCGTCGCGGTGGCCACCTTGCTGATCGAGCCGACCGAGAACAGAGTGTCGGCGTCGACCCTGTCGTCGGTCCCGGCCTCGCGCAGGCCATAGCCGGCGGCGGCGACCACCTCGCCGCCCCGCAGCACCGCCACGGCCACGCCGGGCACCTTGTGATGGGCCATGCGCTCGGCCAGCGACCAGCCCGGCGGCGCTTGAACGCCCGCCAGCACATTGGGGCGCAGGCCGTGGTCGAGGGGCGCAAGCGGTGCGGGCTGCGCCGTTGGCCTGGCTTGCGCGCCGGCGGCCAGGAAGAGGACGCAGCCGCTCAGGATCACGCTCGCCAGTCGCCTCATTAGCCCTCTCCCAACATCGAGTGGCGGGGAGAGTGTGCGGGCGACAGCGTTCGCTCAATGCGGATAATTCTTAAAGATAGTCCATGAACTGGCGCCGTCCGCCCAGCGCAGGCTGGGCGGCTTGGTGTGGACGATCATGTCGTCGTCCTTCGGCTCCGGCGTCACGGTGACGTCGGCCAGGGCGACGACCACCTTCTTGTCCGGGCCCGGGCGGTCGATCTCGATGACCACGGCGGTGGGCTTGCCGGCCGGGTCCAGCAGCACGTGCTCCACCTCGCCGGCCCGGCGGCCGGCCGAATCCATCACGTCCGCGTCCTCGATCTGGCCGACGGTCGCCTTGTGCTGGGTGGGCTGGCTTTCGTCGCGGGCGATGGTCTGGGCGGTGGCCGCGCCGGCGATGGCGGCGAGCGAGAGACCGATCAGAAGACGTTTCATGGGCAGGACTCCTTGAAAGCAGGCCTGTCCAACGTTCCGCCGTCTGACGATGTTCCCGTCTTCTAGTCGGCGGGACCGGTCGGCGGGACCCAGGCGGGCCGCTCGACCGCGGCCGCCCGGCCGTCCGCCGTCAGGTCGGCGCCCTCGATGCGGTCCAGGCGCAGCAGGGCCATGGCCCGGCCGTCGCGGCCCGACAGCACCTCGCCGGCCCGCAAGGTCCCGGCCAGAACCTCGGTCCCGAAGGCCGGCGGCGGGCCGTCGAAGGCGATCGGCAGCATGCGGTTCTTGATCACGCCCCGCCGCTTCATGCGGCTGGTGGTCTCCTGGCCGACGAAGCAGCCCTTCTTGAAGTCGATGCCGTTCAGCAGGTCGAAGTTCGCCTCGATCGGATAGGTCTTGTCGGTCCCCCAGTCGGCGGGGCCGGGAACGCCGAGGGCCAGGCGGCGGGCGTCGTAGTCGTCCTCGGTCGCGGTGGTCTCGAGAGCGCCCGCGTAGAGCCGGGACCCCAGCGCGGGGAGGCGGGGATCGGCGATCCCCTCGCCGGCGGGGAAACTCGCGAAGACGCAAAGCGCGCTCGCCGCCAGCTCCACCTTGGCCCGCAGCTTGTACATGGTCAGGCGCATCAGGACGGCGTCGCGGTGCTCGGCGGCGACGTCCAGCAGCAGGCCGTCCTCCACGCCCGCCACGAACAGGTCGTACAGCAGCCGGCCCTGCGGGGTCAGCAGGCCGGCGAAGCGCAGTTCGCCCTGGGCCAGCGTCTCGACCTCCTGGCTCAGCAGGCCGTTGAGGAAGCTTCGGGCGTCGGGGCCCGAGACGGCGATGACGGCCCGCGAGGGCAAGGCGGCGATCTGGTTCACCCGGCGGATATAGGCCGCCAGGGTCCAACCCGCCAGCGGATCAGCTTCCCGACCAAGTCAGGGCTCAGGTCTTGCCGATGGCGTCGACGTGGCTGGTCAGGCTGATGCGGTCCAGCGACTGGAAGGGCAGCTGCATGAAGGTCTCGATGCGCCGTTCCAGCCCGCCCAGCATGCGGGCGTAGACCAGGGCGATCTCGACCGGGTCCTCCTCGACCAGCAGCGGGTCCTCGCAGGCCCAGTGGGCGGTGACCGGCTGGCCGGGCCATTCGGGCATGGGCTCGCCGCGCGCCGTGTCGCTGAGGGTGAAGACGAAGTCCATCGGCTCGTCCCCGGCGAACACCGCGTACGACTGCGGCTTCAGGTCCGACGGGTCGTAGCCGGCGCGGGCCAGGGCGCGCAGGGCCACGGGGTCGGCCTTGTCGCCGGGCGCGACGCCGGCGCTGAACGCCGTGAACCGGCCGGCGCCCTTCTGGTTCATGATCGCCTCGGCGATGATGCTGCGGGCGGTGTCGCGCCGCGACAGGAAGAGAACGCGATACGGAGAGATGGTCATGGGCCGGCTCCGGAGTCCTGTTGAAGGCATCCTGGCGCCGTTTCGTGACGATCTGGCGTCTCTCCGATGCAAGGTCAAAGAACGGAAAGCTGAGCCGTTATCGAGGGATGCGCCGACTCGCGACCCGCCTTATACAAGGACGGATGACACAGCGGGCCTTCCCGATTCTCTTCATCACCGCCACGCGGATCGGCGACGCCGTGCTGTCGTCCGGCCTGATCAAGTTCCTCGCCGACCAGATCCCCAACGCCCGCTTCACCATCGTCTCCGGACCCTTGGCCGCGCCCCTGTTCGCCCACGTGCCGGGCCTGGACCGGGTGATCGTCATGGAGAAGGGCAAGGGCAAGGGCCACTGGTTCAAGCTGTGGAACCAGGTGCGCCACAGGAAGTGGGGCCTGGTCGTCGACCTGCGCGGATCCGGCACGGCCCTGTTCCTGCGCCGCGAGAAGCGGGCGATCTGGAAGAAGCACGTGGGCGAGCCGATCCACAAGGTGATCGACGCCGCCCGCGTGCTGAAGCTGGAAGGCGATCCGCCGGCTCCGCACCTCTACATCACCCCCGAGGTCCAGGCCCTGGCCGACCAGTTGCTGACGCCCCGCCTCGGCGAGCCCGCCGGCCCGATCCTGGCCGTCGGCCCGGCCTCGAACTGGGTGGGCAAGATCTGGCCGATCGAGCGCTTCGCCCAGACCGCCCAGCAGCTGCTGGCCCCCGGCGGTCCGATGGCGGGCGGGCGACTGATGATCCTGGGCGGTCCCGGCGACGAACGCATGGTCGAGGAGCTGCGCATGGCCTCGGCCCGCGGACGCTATGTCGACCTGACCGGCAAGGTCGACCTGCTGACCGCCTATGCGGTGCTGAAGCGCGCGGACCTGTTCATCGGCAACGACAGCGGCCTGATGCACATCGCCGCCGCCGCCGGCGTCCCGACCCTCGGCCTGTTCGGCCCGTCGGACGAGCGCCGCTACGGCCCGTGGGGTCCGCTGACCAAGGCCGTGCGCGGCCCGCGCACGTTCGAGCAGTTCCTGGCGGTCGACCCCGACCTGTCCCAGGCCATCCGCCACATGAGCGACCTGCCGGTGACCACCGTGGTCAAGGCGGCCAAGGCGCTGCTGGCCGAGGCGAAGGCGGCGGCCGAGGCCGCGCCGGAAGTGGTGGTCGAGGAGGATGCGCCGGAAGCGACCGTCGAGGACGCCGCGGTGACGCCGGAGCTCCAGGCGGTGGTGGAGGATGCGGCGGAGCCGGACACTGCTTACGAGCCTGCCGAAACGCCCGCTTCCGAAGACACGATCGAAGCGGACCGCACCTAGGTCCACCCCGCACCCCCAGCGTCCGTCATCCTCGGACTTGTTCCGAGGACCCCTCGGTCCGCCGAGCTGACCTTGCCTTGGCGCGCTTGCGCGCCACCCCACCGCCTTCGCGGTTGAAGCAGGGGTCCTGGGAACAAGTCCGAGGATGACGAGCGTGGGTGGTGATCGCTGCCCTAGATCCTCGCCAACCCGTCCATGATCGCTGTCAGGGCCAGCACCGTCTCGGCTTCCATGGCGCTGTGGCCGGCGTTGGTCCGCACATAGGTCGCCGGCGGCGCACCCGCCGCCGCCAGGGCCGCGACCAGCCGCGAGGCCTGGGTCAGCGGGCAGACCTGGTCGAAGCGGCCGTGGACCACATGGATCGGCAGCCCCGCGATCTTGTCCGCATTGGCGGTGATGTAGTCCGGCACCAGGAACAGGTCGTTGGCGAAGAAGTGCGCCTCGATCTGGGCGAAGCACAGGGCGAAGTCGGCCTCGCCGAACTTCCCCGGATCGTCCGCCTCCGGGATCATGTTCGAGATCGCGCCCTCCCAGACCGACCAGGCCACGGCCGCCCGAAGTTGGGCCTGCCTGCCGGCGTCGTCGCCAGGCGTTGAGTCGAAGATCGCCTTGTAGGCGCCCATCATGTCGCCGCGCCGCCCAGCCGGGATGACCTCGACGAAGGCCTTCCACTCGTCGGGATAGCTCACATAGGTCCCCGGCTCGCTGAGGGCGTAGGGCGTCTGCTCGAACACCGCCGCATTGCCCTGGTACATGTAGAGCAGGTCCTCGCGGGTCCCCAGGAAGATGCCGCGCAGGATCAGCGAGGCCACGTGCTCGGGATGGCGGATGGCGTAGACCAGGGCCAGGGTGCTGCCCCAGCTGCCGCCGAACACGTGCATCTTGCCAGTGATGGCGAGCGCGTCGCGCAGGCGGTTGATGTCGGCCACCAGGTGGTCGGTGTCGTTGCGCACCAGGGCGACGGCTGGGCCGTGCGAGGCCACGGTCGGCGTGCTTTTCCCGCAGCCGCGCTGGTCGAACAGGATCACGCGGTAGCGCTTGGGATCGAAGAACCGCGACATCACCGGCGCGCAGGCCCCGCCCGGCCCGCCGTGCAGGAACATCACCGGCTCGCCGTCGGGATTGCCGTATTCCTCCCAGTAGAGCTTGTGGTCGGGCGCCTGGTCGACCTGCAGCAGTCCCGTCCGGTTGGGCGCGCCTTGCGGATACTTCCACTCGCTGGTGACCTTGCTGGTGGTCTGGAGTCTGGAAAAGTCCATGGGAGCCTCGTGCCGCTAGGGGAATGACGCGGAGGTGCGCCCGTCGCGCGCGAGGGTCAATGTCGGAAGCGGGCGATATTTGGTCTTGCGGGCGCTAGGGTGGGCTCCTAGACCGCCTCGAACCGTCACAAAAGCCCGGCAGGAGCCGCCCCCATGACCCAGACCTTCGACCTGATCGTGCGCGGCGGCGAGGTGGTCAATCACGCGGGGCGCGGCTTCGCCGACATCGGCGTGCGCAACGGCAAGATCGTCGCCATCGGCGACCTGGGTCAGGCCAGCGCCGGCGAGATCTTCGACGCCACCGGCCTGACCGTGCTGCCCGGCGTCATCGACAGCCAGGTCCACTTCCGCGAGCCGGGCCTGGAGTGGAAGGAAGACCTGGAAAGCGGCTCGCGCGGCGCGGCCCTGGGCGGCGTGGTCGCCGTGTTCGAGATGCCCAACACCGAGCCGACGACGACGGACCCGGACGCCCTGGCTGACAAGCTGGCCCGCGCCAAGGGTCGCATGCACACCGACCACGCCTTCTATGTCGGCGGCACCCACGAGAACGCGACGTTCCTGGGCGAGCTGGAGCGCCTGCCCGGCTGCTGCGGCATCAAGGTGTTCATGGGCGCCTCGACCGGCACCCTGCTGGTGCAGGACGACGAGGGCGTCGAGAACGTGCTGCGGCACGTCAACCGCCGCGCCGCCTTCCACTCCGAGGACGAGTACCGCCTGGCCGAGCGCCGCTCGCTGGCCCGTCCAGGCGACTGGACCAGCCACCCGGAAGTCCGCGACGCCCAGGCCGCCATGCAGTCGACCGAGCGCCTGGTCCGGATCGCCAAGAGCCTGGGCAAGCGCATCCACGTGCTGCACGTGACGACCCACCAGGAGATCGAGTTCCTCTCCAAGCACAAGGACGTGGCCAGCGTCGAGGTCACCCCCCAGCACCTGACCCTGGTCGCCCCTGAGGCCTATGAGCGGCTGAAGGGCTTCGCCCAGATGAACCCGCCGATCCGCTCGGCCGAGCACGTGGCCGGCGTCTGGCGCGGCATCGAGACCGGCATCGCCGACGTCCTGGGCAGCGACCACGCCCCCCACACCCGCGAGGAAAAGGCCCGGCCCTATCCGGCCTCGCCCTCGGGCATGCCCGGCGTCCAAACGCTGGTGCCCATCATGCTGACCCACGTGGTCAATGGCCGCCTGTCGCTGGAGCGCTTCGTCGACCTGACCAGCCATGGCGTCAACCGCGTGTTTGGCCTGGCCGACAAGGGCCGCATCGCCGAGGGCTTCGACGCCGACTTCACCATCGTCGACATGAAGGCCAAGCGCACCATCACCCACGACTGGATGGCCACCCGCTCGGGCTGGACCCCGTTCGACGGCTTCGAAGCCAAGGCCTGGCCGGTGGCGACCATCGTGCGGGGCACGGTGGTGATGCGGGACGACGAGATCGTGGCCGAAGGGACCGGGGCGCCGGTGCGGTTCCTGGAGACGCTGGCGGGGTAAACCCCCTCCGGCCCTCCGGGCCACCTCCCCCAGAGGGGGAGGATCTTGGCTGACGCCGCGCCTTCTAGATGCTCCCCCTCTGGGGGAGCTGTCGCGGAGCGACTGAGGGGGTCTCACCGTCCCTCGACTTTTTCCCGCGGCCCCTGTCGAATTCCCCCCGCCTCGCGCGTCTTCCAGCGAGGGCGCGGGCCGTGCGCCGACGGAGGGTTCGATGAAGTACCTGCTGATGATCTACTCCAACGAAGCCGACTGGGCCTCGCCGGAGGGCCAGACGGCTCTGCCGGACATCATCGCGGCGCACGAGACGCTGCAGGGCGAGCTGCGGGCCAGCGGCATGGACTGGCTGGGCGCGCGGCTGGCCGACACGCCGACCGCCCGCACCATCATCCAGGGCGCCGAGGGGCGGGTGGTGCACGACGGGCCGTTCGCCGAGACCAAGGAACAGCTGGCCGGCCTCTATCTGGTCGAGGCGCCCGACATGGCGGCCGCCGAGGCCTGGGCGCAGAAGATCCCGCTGATGGCCGGAGCCAAGGTCGAGGTTCGGGCGATCGTCCATAGTCCCAACGACCCGGCTTAGCCGAGATTTGGTCGCCCCCCAAAAAGCCGTGCGAAAAACTTGCGGGCGAATGTCGAGTCCCGTCAGGTTGCCGCGTCTCTGATCCGAGACCGGGCGGCGCACCCGCCGGCTCGGTCGTCGAGGAGGACTGATCCATGCAATACGCCCTGGTGATCTACGAGGACGAGGCCGTCTACGGCGAAGAGAACAGCCCGGTCTGGCAGGATATCCTGGCCAAGCACACGGCCTTCGCCGGCGAGCTGGTCGAGAAGGGCCTGCTGCGCGGCGGGGCGGGTCTGAAGACCACCAACACCGCCACCACCGTGCGCCGAGCCGCCGGCCAGTGTTCGCTGCACGACGGGCCGTACGCCGAGAGCAAGGAACAGCTGGGCGGCTTCTACCTGATCGAGGTCCCCGATCTCGACGAAGCCCTGGCCTGGGCGCGCAAGCTGCCGCTGTCGGGCGACGGCTCGGTCGAGGTGCGGCCGATCATCGAGGGCACGACGTAACCACGATGGCGAGGAGCCTCCTCGACCAGGCGGCGCGGACCCACGGCGGGCGGGTGATCGCCGCCCTGGCCGCCAAATACCGCGACCTGGACCTGGCCGAGGAGGCCTTCGCCGAGGCCTGCCTGAACGCGGCCCAGGCTTGGCCCCAAATGGGCGAAGGAGGGGACGGGGCGCCCCGCGACCCGGCCGCCTGGCTCTACAGCGTCGCCCAGCGGCGGGCGCTGGACATGCTGCGGCGGCGAGGCGTGCGGACCCGGCTGGTTCCCGATCCGCCGACGCCGCCCCCCAGCGCGGAGGACGTGATGGTCGACGATGCGCGCCTGATCCCGGACGAGCGGCTGCGGCTGATCTTCGTCTGCTGCCACCCGGCCGTGGCGCCCGACGCTCGCGCCGCCCTGACCCTGCGCCTGGTCTGCGGCCTGTCGACCCAGGAGATCGCCCGGGCCTTCCTGGTCCCCGAGCCGACGCTGGCCCAGCGGCTGGTGCGGGCCAAGCGCAAGATCGCCCAGGCCGGCATCCCGTTCGAGGTGCCCGGTCCCGAGGCCTGGCCCGAGCGGGTCGGGGCGGTGCTGTCGACCCTGGAGATCGCCTACGCCAAGGCCCACGAGGACGCGGCCGGGGCGGGCCAGCACGCCGGCTACGCCCAGGAGATGCTGGACCTGACCGCCGTCCTGGCCGACCTGCTGCCCGACGAGCCCGAGTGCCTGGCCTTCGCCGCCCTGGTCCGCTACGCCGAGGCCCGGCGCCCCGCGCGGATGGACGACAGCGGGGCGATGACGCCGCTGTCCGAGCAGGATCCGGCCCTGTGGCGGCGTCCCTTGATCGTCCAGGCCGAAGCCCTGCTGCGCGCCGCCGCCCGTCGGCGACAGCCGGGGCCGAGGCAGCTGCAGGCGGCCATCCACGCGGCCTGGTGTTCGCGCACGGGCCTGGCCGAGCCCGCGCCCTGGCCGACCGTGCTGGCCCTCTACGACGCCCTGCTCAAGTGGCGCGACGACGCGGTGGTGCGGCTGAACCGGGCCGTGGCGGTGGCCGAGGTCTCGGGTCCTGCCCTGGCCCTGGCCGAGGTGGACTGGCTGGACGGGGTCGCCTTCCGCGACTTCGGCCCGTTCCACGCGGTGCGCGCCGACCTGCTGGCCCGGTTGGGCCGAAGCGGTGAGGCTTTGGCGGCCTACGACCGGGCGCTGGCTCTGGACCCGGCCCCGGCCGAGCGGTTGTGGCTGGAGCGGCGGCGGGGGCAGGCGGCGGCGCGCTGAAGCGAGACCTTGGGTCAATTAACCGCCATTGCCACCCGTCCCGTCGTGGTTAACACTTCGACTCATGGATGGGACGTCAGAGACCCACGCACCGTTCCGCGACGCCCGCTACGCGCCCCCGGCGCTGGACGTCGAACGCCGCGGCGACGTTCTGATCCTGCGCAACCCCACCCCCTATTCCAAGACCGTCCAGACCGTGACCGCGCCGCTGGTCCGCTGGGCCTCGCAGACCCCGCACCGCGTCTGGCTGGCCGAGCGGCCCCATGGGGAGAGGGGCGAGGGCGCCGAGGGCTGGCGGACCGTGACCTACGCCGAGGCGGCCGATCAGGTCGCTCGCTTGGCCGGGGGCCTGGTCCGCCTGGGTCTCTCGCGCGGCAAGCCCCTGCTGATCCTGGCCCGCAACGGGATCGACCACGCCCTGATCGGCTACGCCGCCATGAGCCTGGGCGCGCCGATCGCCCCGGTCTCGCCGCAGTACGGCCTGAAGGGCGCGGACCTCTCCCGTCTGGCCTTCGCGGTCGAGCGGCTGAAGCCGGCGGCGGTCTATGTCGACGACGCCGAGGCCTTCGCCGACGCCCTGGCCGCGCCCTTCCTGGCCGACCTGCCGGTGGTGGCCGGCCGCAACGCCCGCGAGGGCGACGTGGCGTTCGAGGCCCTGCTGGACTCCGAGCCCCAGCCGCCCGTCTGCCGGCCCGACGACGCCGCCAAGCTGCTGCTGACCTCGGGCTCGACCGGCCTGCCCAAGGCGGTGATCTGCACCCACGCCAACATCGCCCTGAACGCCGCCCAGATCGCCGCCTGCTACGAGGATCCGGACCCGCCGGTGCTGGTCAATTCCGCCCCCTGGAGCCACAGCCTGGGCGCCAACGCCATCCTGCACATGGTGCTGCACCGGGGCGGGACATTGTACATTGATGGTGGCCAGCCGCTGGCTGGCGGGCGCTTCGACGAGACCGTGCGCAATCTGCGCGAGGTGGCCACGACCTATCACAACATGGTCCCGGCCGGCTGGGGCCTGCTGGTCGGCGAGCTGGAGCGCGACCACGCCCTGGCGGCCAGGTTCTTCGAGAAGGTGCGGGTGCTGCAGTACGGCGGGGCCTCCATGGCCCAGTCGATCCTCGACCGGGTCCAGGCCGTGGCCCTGCGCACGATCGGCTGCCGGGTGACCTTCGCGGCCGGCTACGGCGCCACCGAGACCGGCCCGACCGCCTGCAACATCCACTGGCTGAACGCCCGCTCGGGGATGGTGGGCCTGCCCACGCCCGGCACGGCGGTCAAGCTGGTGCCGGTCGCCGACGGCCCGCCCGACAAGTTCGAGATCCGCGTGAAGGGGCCGCAGGTCTCGCCCGGCTACCTCGACATGCCGGAAGCCTCGGCGGCGGCGTTCGACGAGGACGGCTTCTACCGGCTGGGCGACGCGGCCAAGCTGGCCGACCGGCTCAATCCCTCGGCGGGCCTGGTGTTCGACGGGCGGCTGGTCGAGAACTTCAAGCTGGCCAACGGCACGTTCGTGGTGGCCGGGGCGCTGCGCGTCGCGGCGGTTTCGGCGATCGCCGGGGCGGTGTCGGACGCGGTGGTCTGTGGCGAAGGGCAGGGCGGCGTGGGGCTGATGCTGTTCCTCGACCCCAAGGCGGCCTTGCGGATCGGCGAGCCGGACGCGGTCAAGGCGGCGATCCGCGCCGGGCTGGAACGGCTGAACGGTCTGGCCAAGGGCGGCGGCAAGGTGACCCGGGCGCTGGTGCTGGACGGAGGCCCGGACGCGGCGTCGGGAGAGCTGACCGACAAGGGCTACATCAACCAGGCCCTGGCGCGGGAACGGCGACCGGCGGAGCTGGCGCGGCTGTTCGCCGAGGAGCCGGACGACGGGGTGATGGTGTTTTCGTAGCGTGACGGGTGAAGGTGGGGACACACACTCACCCCACGATCCGCGCTCATCTTGGCGAGGCCTCGGTGTGAGTGTGTGTCCCCTCCGTCGCGCTCAACGCCCGCACCACCCCCATGCAGATCAGCAGCTGCCCGAAGTAATACAGCCCCCACACCGCCAGCCCGACGGCGAAGCTGTCCGGCCAGGGTCCGCCCCGGCCGAAGATCAGCAGGTCCGAGACCACGAACATCAGCGCCCCGACTCCGACGCGGTAACGCGGGAGCCGGCTGAGCCAGGCGGTGGCCGCCATCAGGGCCAGGCCCAGGCTGTAGAGCGCCACGCCCGGCGCCCCGGCCCGGTCGGCGGGCAGCAGGAAGGCGACGATCATGACCGCCGGGACCAGCACGACGGCCAGGGCGACCTGACTGCGGGACGGGTTCGGACGCCGGTTACGCAGGTAGAGGCCGATGGCGACCAGGTGTCCGGCCAGGAAGGCCAGCGCCCCGACCGTCAGTCCGGCCGCCCCCAGCAGCACGTCGCCCAAGGCGCCGAACGCCATCACGGCGACCAGCAGCCGGCCGTCCAGGCTCCGGGCGTTCAGCGCCGCGTAGACCGTCAGCAGCCCGACGCCCAGACCCTTCCAGGTCAGGTCGACGGCTTGCGGCAGGCCCCGGTCCCAGGTCGCCACATAGCTGATCCCGGCGATGATCGAGGCGATCAGCACGGCCTTGGCCAGGCGATTTGATTGAGACATCCGGTTTCCCCCTGGCCGAGCCCGCTCTTCGGCGGCGCTTCGGTGGGCCAGACTGCGACGGGTGACGCTGCCAGCGCAACCTCCCCTCAACCGTCATCCTCGGACTTGTTCCGAGGATGACGGGGGTTTGGGGGCGGATCCTCTCACCCCGAACCCGCAACCAGCGTTGGCGCATCCCGCGAAATGTCGGAAGCTGGTCCGAACGGTACGGAGAAGACCATGAACGGCGCCGACGCCCTGATCACCACCCTGGCCGACAACGGCGTCACCGCCTGCTTCGCCAATCCCGGCACCAGCGAGATGCAGTTCGTCGCGGCTCTGGATCGCGAGCCGCGCATGCGCAGCGTGCTGTGCCTGTTCGAGGGCGTGGCGACCGGGGCGGCCGACGGCTACGGGCGGATGACGGGCACGCCGGCCTGCACCCTGCTGCACCTGGGTCCCGGCTACGCCAACGGCGCGGCCAACCTGCACAACGCCCGGAGAGCATTCACCCCAATCGTGAATGTCATCGGCGACCACGCCACCGATCACCGCCAGTACGACGCGCCGCTGAACTCCGACATCGCCGCCCTGGCCGCGCCCAATTCGATCTGGGTCAAATCGGCCGACAGCGCCGACGTGGTGGGTCCCCTGGCCGCCGAGGCCGTGGCCGCCAGCTTCGGCGCGCCGGGCGGGAACGCCTGCCTGATCCTGCCCGCCGACAGCGCCTGGAACGAGACCAACACCGCCGGGCCGGTGATCGAGCGGCCCAGGCCCCGAGCGCCCGACCCGGTCGCCGTCGCCGCCGTGGCCAAGGCGCTGAAGGCCGCCGCCAAGCCCGTGCTGTTGCTGGGCTCGGGCGCGTGCGGCGAGACGGCGATCACCGCCGCCGGGCGGATCGCGGCGACCGGCGCGCGGGTGCTGACCGACACGTTCACCGCCCGCCAGGCGCGGGGCGAGGGCCGCTTCCGCCCCGACAAGCTGCCCTATTTCGGCGAGCAGGCCCTGAAGGACCTCGAGGGCGTCGACCTGATGGTGCTGGTCGCCACGACCGAGCCCGTGGCCTTCTTCGCCTATCCCGACCGGCCTAGCGTGCTGGTTCCCGACGGCTGCGCGACCCTGGAGCTCGGCGACCGGGGAACGGACGCGGCCGCCGCGCTCGAAGCGTTGGCCCAGGTGCTGGGCGCGCCGGCGACCGGGGCCGTCGAGCCCTATGCGCCGGCCGCCGCCCCGGCGGGCAAGCTGGACGCCTGGGCCATGGGCGCGGCCATCGCCCGCCACATGCCGGCCGGCGGGATCATCTCCGACGACGCGGTGACCGCCGGCCTGCCGATCTTCACCCAGACCCGCAACGCCCGGGCCCACGACTGGCTGTCCCTGACCGGCGGGGCTATCGGCCAGGGCATCCCGCTGGCCATCGGCGCGGCCGTGGCCTGTCCCGACCGCAAGGTGCTGGCCCTGACCGGGGACGGGGCGGGGATGTACACGGTGCAGGGCCTGTGGACGATCGCCCGCGAGAAGCTAGACGTGACGGTGGTGGTGTTCGCCAACCACGCCTACCGCATCCTGGGCATCGAGATGGGCCGCACCGGCGGCGGCGAGCCCGGCCCGGCGGCGTCGCGGCTGCTGGACCTGGGCGACCCGAGGATCGACTGGGTGGCGGTGGCCGGAGGGCTGGGCGTGCCGGCCGAGCGGGTCGCGACGGCGGAGGCGTTCGACGAGGCGATGGCGCGGGCGATGCGGGAGCCAGGGCCTCATTTTATAGAAGCGGCGATGCGGTAAGGGGTTCGGGGCGAAGGTGGGGACACACACTCACGCCACGACCTCGCCCGGATCACACCGGCCTTGCCGTGAGTGTGTGTCCCCCTCTCGTGGCGCGGCGCCTTACCCCGGCAACCTCAACACCGCCCGCAATCCCCCCATCGGCGAGCGCTGCAGCGTCAGCTCCCCGCCCAGTCCCCGGGCCATGTCCCGCGCGATGGCCAGGCCCAGGCCAACGCCCTTCTCGTTCTGGTTCCGCGACTCGTCCAGGCGGTTGAACGGGCGGAAGGCCTCTTCGTGGCGGTCGTCGGGGATGCCGGGGCCGTCGTCGTCGACGAAGATCCACACCCCGCCGGCCGGGGCGGCGGTCGACGAGACCCGCACCGTCTCGCCATGGGCGGCGGCGTTGTCGATCAGGTTGACCAGGGCCCGCTTGAAGGCCTGGGGCCGCAGGATGGCCGACAGGTCGTCGCCGATCGACACCTCGACCTTGGCGCCGGCCCGCTGGGCGCCTTCGCAGACCCCCTCGATCAGCGGCCGCAGCATGACCTGACGCGCCTCCTCGCCGCCCTCGCCGCGGGCGAAGGCCAGGTACTCGTCGATCATGTGCTCCATTTCGGAGAGGTCGCGCGCCATGGCCTCCAGCTGCGGGCTGGGCTCGGCCAGGGCGATCTCCAGCTTCAGCCGGGTCAGGGGCGTGCGCAGGTCGTGGCTGACGCTGGCCAGCAGGGCGGTGCGCTGCTCGATGTGGCGCTGGATGCGGGCCTTCATGGCCAGGAAGGCCTGGGCCGCCTGGCGCACCTCGCGCGCGCCGTGCGGCTTGAAGGCGGCCTGGTCGATGCCGCGCCCGAAGGCGTCGGCCGCGTCGGCCAGCCGCTCGATGGCCCGCACCTGGTTGCGGATGAACAGGATGGCCACCGCCGTCAGCAGCAGGGTCGCCACCACCATCCACAGGATGAAGATGTGGCCCTGGGTGGCGAAGGCCCGGTCGCGCGGGGCGATGATTCGCAGCACGCCTTCCTTGACCTGCACGCGGATGTCGACGTGGCCGGGATAGCGGGTGGTGTCGAACCAGAACGGGTCGTCCAGCCGGTCGTCGAGGGCCGTGCGCAGCGAGCGGTCCAGCGAGGCGAACAGCGAGGGGCGCTGGCCGGTCGGCAGCTTGCGGCCTTTCTGCAGGGCGATCGACAGCGACATCGACTCCTCGGCCCGCTCGGCCATCTGGTCCAGCGCCTTGGGCGAGGGATCGTCCTTGTAGGTCTCGACCGCCCAGGCCACGTCGCCGGCCAGGCCCTCGGACAGGCGGCTGGTGACGGTCTCCCAGTGGGCGTCGAAGAAGGCCCAGGTCACGGCGATCTGCATCACCGCCACCGGCAGGACGATGATCAGCAGCGAGCGGCCGAACAGCGAGGTCGGCAGCCACCGCTTGATCTGGCGGGGGATGTAGAGGCGGGTGCGCAGGTGGAACATCAGTCCGGCGCCAATCGGTACCCGATCCCGCGCACCGTCTGCAGATACCTCGGGTTCTTCGGGTCCGGTTCGATCTTGCGGCGCAGGCGGGTGACCTGGACGTCGACGGCGCGGCCGGTGACGTCGACGGTGTCGCGGGCCAGCTCCAGGCGGTCGACCGGGGCGTGGGCGGCCTTGGCTAGGCGGCGCAGCAGGGCGACCTCGGCCTCGGTCAGGCGGATCGGCTCGCCGTCGCGGGTCAGCTCGCCGCGCTCGGGCTCGAAGGCGCAGTTGCCCAGGCTGAGGGCGCGCGGGCCGGAAGGCTTGGGCGCGGCGCGGCGCAGGATCGACTCGATGCGCAGCAGCAGTTCGCGCGGCTCGAACGGCTTGGCCAGGTAGTCGTCGGCACCGTGGGTCAGGCCCTCGATCCGGTCGTTGGTCTGGTCGCGGGCGGTCAGCATCAGGATCGGCGTCTTGCCGGCCTCGCCGCCCCGGGCCCGCACCCGCCTGGTGAACGAGAAGCCGTCCTCGCCGGGCATCATCACGTCCAGCACCAGCAGGTCGAAGTCCATCGCCCCGGTCAGCCGGTCGGCGTGGGCGGCGTCGGCCGCGGCGCTGACCCGGAAGCCGGCGCGGGTCAGGAATTCCTTCAGCAGGGTGCGGATGCGGTCGTCGTCGTCGACGACCAGCAGGTGACGTTCCGCGCGTTCTTCTGGGGTCATAGCCCGTCCCGACGGTTGAGGCCGACACCTTGGCGCGGTCCGGCCAGGGCCGCCAGGATTCGCCGCGCGCCGGCCACGCCGTCGAGGCCGCCGGTGCGATAGGCGCGGCCCAGCAGGGTGCGCAGCCGCTCGGCCACCCTGTACTCGAAGGCGATCCCCTCGGGAGTCAGCTCGGCCGGCCGCCGGCGGGCGTCCAGGTCGCCGGCCGCCTTCTGGGCCAGGCCAAGGCGCTGCAGGTCCGACAGGGTCTTGCTAGCCGCCTGCTTGGACAGGCTGGTCAGCCTGGAAAGGTCCTGCACGCCGATGCCGGGGCGGCGGCGCAGCAGGAAGGCGGCGCGCCAGTGCGAGCGGCCCAGGCCCGGACCCTCGCCCTCCAGCGCCGCGTCGACCGCCGCCCACAGGCCCGCCTCGGCCAGCAGCAGCAGCTCCAGACCACCGTCCAGCTGCTCCTCGCCCAGGATCAGGCGCGGGTCGGTCGAACCACCCGAAATCCCCCCCATTGGGCTCCCGGGCGGTCCCGATGAGAGCGGTCCGGCCATCAGCTTGCGTCCATTTTATTTGACCTTCGCCGGCTCGGGGCGTCTAAGAACCGGGTTCCAAATAAGGAGGTCTTTGACCGATGTCTCTCGTTCCCTTCGACGATCGCGATGGTTGGATCTGGCTGGACGGCCAGTTCGTTGCCTGGCGGGACGCGAAGGTGCACGTATTGACCCATGGCCTTCACTACGCCTCGTCGGTGTTCGAGGGCGAGCGGATGTATGGCGGCGAGATCTTCAAGCTGACCGAGCATACCGAGCGCCTGTTCAAATCGGCCGAAATCCTCGATTTCAAGATCCCCTACACGGTGGCCGAGATCGATGAGGCGTGCAAGCAAACCGCGGCCAAGAACGGTCTGACCGACTGCTATGTGCGGCCCATCGCCTGGCGCGGCAGCGAAATGATCGGTGTTTCGGCGCAGCAGACCAAGATCCACGTGGCCATCGCCGTGTGGGAATGGCCCAGCTACTTCGACCCGGCGACCAAGGCCAAGGGCATCCGCCTGACCTGGGCCAAGTACGACCGTCCCGCGCCGAACACGATCCCGACCGCCGCCAAGGCCGCCGGACTCTACATGATCTGCACCATCTCCAAGCACGCCGCGGAGAAGGACGGCTTCGCCGACGCGATGATGGTCGACTATCGCGGCTATATCGCCGAGGCGACGGGGGCCAACGTGTTCTTCGTCAAGGACGGCGTGCTGCACACCCCGACCCCCGACTGCATCCTGAACGGCATCACCCGCCAGACGGTGATCCAGATCGCCAAGGAACGCGGTGTCCAGGTGGTCGAGCGCCACATCGAGAAGTCCGAGCTGGCCGACTTCACCGAGTGCTTCATCGTCGGCACCGCCGCCGAGGTCACCCCGGTGTCCGAGATCGGCGAGTTCCGGTTCACCCCGGGCGCGCTGTCGCTGTCGCTGATGGACGAATATGCGCGCCTGGTGCGCCGGGAGCTGGTGCCGGCGTAAACCGCTTCCGCTTCGTTGAATTGAAGGATCCCGGAGGGCCCAGGCTCTCCGGGATTTTTTGTGTCCAGGATCCCCTCTCCCAGAGGGAGAGGGCGGGGCCCGCCGCGCAGCGGTGGGAGGTGAGGGGGTTAGGGACATTGGCCGGCGTGCCGGCAGGGCGTCGGTGTGAAGCCGGACAGGGCGTCACCCTCTCCCTCCCACGCCTGCGGCGCGGGTCCCTCCCTCTCCCCTCCGGGAGAGGGTTTGGGTAGGCGCCTAAGAAACCCCCTGGCAAAACCTGCTCGGCAAAAGATCTCGAAACATAGTAAACGGCGGTTATATTAACCATCTATACTGTTGATTACCTGGAAGCGCCGCGCTTCGCCCAGGATTTGCACCGCATCCGGCATCGATCGTCGGATGAGGTTTTCACGTCATGAGCATCAACAGCGCCATGTTGGCCGGGGTTTCCGGCCTGCTCGCCAATTCCTCGTCGCTGGCGGCGATCTCCGACAACATCGCCAACGTCAATACGGTCGGCTACAAGCGCAGCTCCGCCAACTTCTCGTCGATGGTCACGTCGCAGGGGCGGGGCGGCAGCTACAGCGCCGGCGGCGTCTCGGCCAAGACCCACCAGTTCGTCGGCCAGCAGGGCCTGAGCCAGGCCACCACCTCGAACCTGGACCTGTCGATCTCAGGCTCGGGCTTCTTCGTCACCACCGAGAAGCCGGAGGGCCTCTCGCCCACCGACACCCGCTCGTTCACCCGCGCCGGGTCGTTCCAACTCGACAACCTCGGCTATCTGCAGAACGACGCCGGCCTCTACCTGCAGGGCTGGCTGGCCGATCCGGTGACCGGCATGATCACCACCGACCCGTCCGACCTGTCGCGGCTGTCGTCGATCAATGTCGCCACGGTGGGCGGCGCGGCCGAGAAGACCACCCGGGCGGGCATCAACGCCAACCTGCGCTCCGAACAGACGGTGTCGGCGGCCGCCAGCGCCAAGGTCACCAAGACCGCCGTGCCGGAAACGCCCGCCGCGACTCCGGCGGTGGACTACGCCGTCACCTACAGCCCGACCGGCGTGGGCAACCAGTATTCGGTGTCGGTCAGCCGGGCCGGAACCGTGGTGTCCACGGGCACGGCCACCTACGACCCCACGACGGGCGCCCTGACCGGCTACATCCCCACCGGCGCGACCGTTCCGGTCACCACCCTCACCTCGGGCGGCCAGACCGTGGCCCTGACCGACCTGGGCATGACCACCAAGGCCGACGCCGTCACGGCCGGGGCCTACGATCCGGCGACCAATTCGATGTCGGACTATGCCAAGGACCCGACCAAGGGGGTCAAGCCGGACTTCGAGATCCAGCTGCCGGTCTCGGACTCCAAGGGCGGCCAGCGGACCATCACCCTGTCGCTGATCAAGGGGCCGGGCCCCAACGAATGGTACGCCGAGCTGCGCGCCAAGCCCGGCGACCTGGACAACGCCGCCAACGGCCTGATCAGCTCGGGCAAGATCACCTTCACCAACGACGGCAAGCTGGCCAGCACGGGCGGCCTGTTCGGGAGCACCAACCCGACCTCGATCAGCATCGGCGCGTCCGATCCGGCCGCCACGGGAACCGGCCCGCGCTGGGCCGACGGCCTGGGCATCGACAGCCAGAACATCCAGATCGACCTGGCCAACGCGGCCGGCGGCCTGACCCAGTTCAACAGCCAGTCGGTGGTCCAATCGGTCAACACCAACGGCACGGCGTTCGGCAACCTGACCAATATCGAGGTCGATGAGCAGGGCTATGTCTCGGCGATCTTCGACAACGGCGTGACCCGCCGCATCGCCCAGGTCGCCATCGCCACCTTCGCCAATCCGGACGGGCTGAAGGCCGTGAACGGCAACGCCTATCGGGTGACCAACCAAAGCGGCGGCTTCAGCCTCAAGGCGCCGGGCGACGGCGGCGCGGGCTCGATCGCGCCCTCGACGCTGGAGGCCTCGACGGTGGACCTGTCGACCGAGTTCACCGGCCTGATCACCACGCAGAGGGCCTATTCGGCCTGCTCGAAGATCATCACGACGGCGGACCAGATGCTGGAGGAACTGCTGAGCATCAAGCGGTAGGGGCTAGCCCGCCACCTTCGCTTCAAGCTCGGCCAGTCGCGCTCGGGTCGAGGCCAGGTCGGCGCCGAACCGCGCCGGATCGGCGGCCGCCAGGCGGGCGGCGACGTCGTAGCTCTCGCGGTACAGGTCCAGCGCCCGCATGCGGTGGCCGCGGTCCTCGCGCAGGTCGGCCAGGCGTTCCAGCGACACCGACAAGGCTCTGCGGGCGCTGGGGTCGGCGGCTTCGCGGCCGCCTTGCGAACGGCGCAGGGCCAGGGCCTCCTCGAAGGCCGAAAGGGCGTCGTTCAGGCGGCCTTCCATCTCGGCCACGTCGCCCACGCCCGACAGGGCGCTGGCCAACAGCTCGTCGCTGGCGAAGTCGCCCGGTTTGCCGGCCCGGACGGCGCGGGCGTGGCTGACGGCCTCCTCATAGGCCTCGGCGGCCTCGTCCAGCCGGCCCTGGCCGCGCGCGAAGTCGCCCAGGTCGCGGCGCGAGATCGCCTTCTCGCGATCATCGCTCGCCATGCGCAGCAGGCGGTTCAGGGTCTGGGCGGCTTGGGACCAGGCCTCCTGGCGGCTCAGCGTCACCAGGCGGGCGCGGAGCTCCTCGAAGGTCTCGGCGGCGGCGACGGGCGTCGGAAGGATCGGCGCGACGATCGGCGCTTCGGCGACGGGCGTGGCGATCGGCGGCGCGGGCTCCGGCGCGACCTCGACGGCCGTGGCCGGCATGGCGGCCGGCGGCGGATCCAGGTCGACCGGACCCAGGACGGCGGGTCCGGCCCTGCGCCTGGTCTTGCGCTTGAAGCGCGGGGTCAGGGCGGCGACGAGCAACACAGCCCCCGTGATCGCCGCCGCCCAACCCACGAACGGGCGGTGTGGCTCGAAAGGTCCGAGATCGAGGTTCTGCGCCCAGTCCCCCAGGACGCCCAGACCCGCGATGACGTACCCCGATGTCGCCAGGATCGTCCCCAGGACGATCCCCACGAGTCGAGCCATCATGTCACCCCTCCATGACCGCGTTCGTAAGGAGCGAGAGGTCAGCGCAGCGCCGCTCTCGCGTCGAGACGTCTCAACCGCCAGGGGAAGGCCCGGACCGAAGCGACGCCATAAAGGGCGCCGCATGGCTTGGGCGCCTTGGAAACGCCCATGCCCTAACGGAAGTCCGTGTCAGATCAACCAGCTCATCGGCCGGGGATAGGCCTGGCCCTGCAGCAGATAGACCAGGCCCATGATGCAGCGGACCGCGAAGAACACGCCGATCGCGCCCATGATCACGCCCCCGGCGATCAGCATCGGGATGCCGATCAGCAGCACCGCCAGGGCCAGGCCCACCAGGAACAGCGCCAGGCCGATCAGGAACCACCAGATCGACAGCCAGAAGGTGCGGATGGCGAAGGTGTAGTGGCTGGCGTTGATCGGCCCCGCCGTCTCGCGATTGACGTAGGCGACGATCAGCCCGACCAGGAAGGTCAGGCCGTTGGTGAAGCCCAGCAGGTACAGGGCGTAGACCACGATCGGCAGGACCTTGTCCTCGTCGGCGCGGTCAGCGGTCGTTTGGGCGGCGTCGCTCATCAGATCATCCAGTTGCGGGGCGTGGGATAGGGCTGGACCTTCAACAGCCAGGACAGGCCGAGGATGCATCGCACCGCGACCCACACCCAGACGGCGGGCAGGATCACGAAGCCGACGCCCACCGGGGTCAGCACCAGTCCGACCAGGCCGAACAGCAGCGACAGCCAGAAGGTGCGGATCTGGAAGACGTAGTGGCTCTGCAGCCATTCGGGCGCGGCGCCCTTGCTGACATAGGCCAGGATCACGCCGACGAAGCCGGTCATGCCGGCCGAGAGCAGTCCGGCCAGATACAGGGCGTAGACCACCAGCGGCATGGTCTTGTCGTCCTGCAGCGAGGGCGGGACGGCGGGATCGTCGGTTGGATTGGGGGCGGGGTCGGTCGTGCTCATGGAACGATGGTCGTCAATTCCGGCCCGCAACGCAAATGAAGGTCGTGTAAGGCGGTTCAGTCGACCTGGCTCTTGAAGTCCAACCAGTCCGCCCAGACGTTCTCGAGGTCCAGGTCCCGATATCCCCGCGCCTGCGCGATGGCGTCGGCCCGAGCGGCGGGCAGCGCGACGCAGACGGCCTTGTCGCGAGCCTCGATCACCTCGGCTTCGGTCAGCGGCGCGCCCTTCTCCTTTTCCAGATGCACCAGCAGGACCACGAGGGGCGGCATCGGGGTGATCACCAGGGGCTCCGGGCTTGGCGCGTCCGACGACTCCTGGCGACCGCGGGCTCCAAAGAGCTTCGCGAAGGGGTTCTTCATGGTGTTCCTATCCGCCCGGCAGCAGATCCTCGGGCAGCGCGTGCGGGTCCAGACCTTGCCCACGGCCCAGCCACGGCAGCGCCGCCGCCAGCAGGATCAGCAGGAAGGCCATGCGCGCGGCGATCTCAATGGAGATCGCCAGCATGCCGGGGCTGAAGGCGAACAGCAGCATCACCACCGTGCCGAACGCCAGGAAGCTCATCACCCAGGTCAGGGCTTCGCGCGGGGCCATGACGCCGGCGATCTCGAAACGGGCTTTCGGCGCCAGGTCGGCCGCCACCGCCGCCACCGCGCGGGCGAACAGCGAGAAGCTCGCCAGCCGGTCGTCGAACCGGCCGGGGCCGAGATAGCTCTGGGCGGTCAGGATCGTCTTGCGGCGGCCGAAGCTCAGCGTCAGCACCCGGCGACGCCCGCCCTCGCGCGGCTTGGCCAGGCGGAAGACGGTCAGGCTGGAAAGCGGGAAGCGCTGCTTGCGCGGACCGCGACGCTCGACCAGCTCCGCGCCCTCCAGCGTCCAGACCGTCTCGGGCTGGAACGGGGAAAGGCGGGCGCTGTGTCTAAGCTCGCTCACCCCCGGACGGCGGTGATTTCCACCCCGGCCGCGGCGGCGTGGGGGGCCAGGGCCGAAGGCTTTTCGACCCGCACGCGGGCGCGGGTCACGCGGGGATCCTCGAAACAGGCCTCCGCCAGGCGTTCGGCGAAGGTCTCGACCAGGCCGATGTGGCCCTCCGCGGCGATCCGCCGGGCGGCCTGGGCGATGGTCTCGTAATTGACGGTGTCGCTCAGCTTCTCGCAGTGGCTGACGGCGACGTCGAGCTCGACATCGGCGATCAGGGCCTGCAGCCGGCCGTGCTCCTCGTCATAGACGCCGATGCCCGCCTCGACCTTCAGGCCGCGCACGAACACCTTGGTGACGATGATGCGGGCCGGCGACGGCTGGACCGCTTCGTTCGGGGCGTTGGTCAGGGGTTGGGCGGCCAAGGCGAGACTCTCAGGAACCGATGATGTCCGGCGTGCGCCAGCCCAGATGCTGACCCGCGTCGACCGCGATCATCTGGCCCGTGACCGACGCTGCGTCAATGAGGTAGCGCAGGGCCGCGGCGATGTCGTCCGGCGAAACCGCCCGTTCCAGCGGGGTTCCGGCGGCCTCGCGCTCGAACTCGCCGGGCGCCTGGTGCACCGAGGCCAGGGTCGGGCCGGGGCCGATGGCGTTGACCCGGATGCGCGGCGCCAGGTCCTGGGCCAGGGTCTGGGTCGCCCACCACAGGCCGGCCTTGGACAGGCTGTAGCTGAAGAACTGGGGATTGGGCCGCAGCACGCGCTGGTCGACGATGTTGACGATCTGGCCTTGCGCGCCGGCCGGCAGGGCGGCGGCGAAGGCCTGGGCCAGCACGACCGGGGCCCGCAGGTTGGCGTCCAGATGGGCGTCCCAGCTGTCGCGGGTCGCGGTGGCCAGGCGGTCGTCCTCGAAGGTCGAGGCGCTGTTGATCAGCAGGGTGACGGAGCCCAGGGCCCGGGCGGCGCGGGGAAGCAGAGCGGCGGTCTGGTCCTCGTCCGTCAGTTCGGCGTCGAGGATGACGGCCCGGCGGCCCAGGGCCGCGATCTCGTCGGCGACGGCCTGGGCCTCATCGCTAGCCGTGCGGTAGTGGACGGCGACGTCGAACCCGGCCCGCGCGGCCTCCAGGGCCAGGGCGCGGCCGATCCGGCGGCCGGCGCCGGTGACCAGGGCCGCGCCGCGCGGAGTCATGTCCGTCTTAGTCGAAACGGCCGAACTCGAACTTGTTGAGGCCAAGGATGACCACCAGGAAGATGGCGATGATGCCGATCGCGATCATGGACGCGGCTCCGGTTGGGATGAACGTTGCAGCGGCTTTAGCGGGGCGGCGCATCCGGGGCAAGGCTCGCCTGTCGATCGGCCAAAAGCGCTCAACCTCAGGGAGCTTTCCGCCGGCCCGCGCATTCTAGAGCTTCGTATCCTTCGGGGAGCCTTGGCGTGATCACTTCTTTCAACGGCGCGGCCCGCTCTGCGATGTCCGCCTCCGTCCTGGCCCTGGCGATCTCGGCCGTGCTGGGGCTGGGCGGTTGCGACAAGGCCCCTGGCGGCAAGGCCGCCGATGGCGCGCCAGCCAGCGTTCAGAACCCCGCCGCCATGGCCAAGCTCAGCGCCTACACCGAGAGCCACAACGATCTGCTCGACACCTGGGGCCTGGTCCCGACCGCCCAGACCTATGCCGAGCAGGACATTCCCAACAAGACGGCCCAGGAGAGCATCCTGATCTCCGACGGCCAGATCGACCTGGCGCTGGAGAAGCTGAAGAACGCCCGCGCCCTGCCGGGCGGCCCGCAGGCCCTGGACAGGGCCGCCGACACCCTGATCGCCGATCTCGACAAGCTTATGGCGCGCCTGCGCCCGCTGAAGATCTATTACGACAGCAAGGCCTATCGCGAGGACGGCCTGGCGCGCGGCAAGGCCGAGGACCCGTTGATCAAGGCCGAGTTCCAGACGGCCCTGACCGACATGCAGGCCTTCTCCGACGCCCTCGACGTCGAGCGCCAGAAAGACGCGGCGGCCGTGCTGGCCGCCCTCAAGGCCAGCGGCGACATGCTGGGCTACGACAGCAAGCTGGCCCTGCAGCAGGCCGAATCCCTGGTCAGTCTCTTCAAGTCGCCCAAGGACCTCACGGACCCGGCCGTGCTGGCCAAGGGCGACGCCATCGTCGCCGACCTCGACAAGACCCTGGCGGACCAGCGCCAGGCCTATGCGGCCGTCAAGGCCAAGGCCAAGACGCCCATCGAGCAGCCGGACCCCAACCACGAGATCGCGGCCGGAAACCTGACCTCGCTGATCGGCGACTATCGTGACCTCAAGCAGAGCCACAAGGTCGAGGATCTCGACGACATGACCAAGAACTACAACAGCGCCGTCGAGCGGCTGAACAGCATCTAGACCCGCGCCGGCGGCTTGGCCCTGGCGTCGCCGGACCAAGCCGCTAGTCTGCCGCCATGCTCTGGCGTCGCCGTGTCGAACCCTTCACCCGTCCCTTCGTCTATGCGTGGTTCCGCTTCCGGCGGGGCCTGACGCTGGGCGTGCGCGGGGTGGTCACCGACGCGCAAGGCCGGGTGCTGCTGGTGCAGCACACCTATGTCCACGGCTGGTACCTGCCCGGCGGCGGGGTCGAGCGGCGCGAGACGGCCGAGCAGGCCCTGGCCCACGAGATGCAGGAGGAGGCCGGCGTGCGGGTGCTCGGCCGGCCGACCCTGGTCTCGGTGCACAGCAACGAGCCGCGCCACCCGGGCGATCACGTGCTCGTCTATCGCGTCCACGCCTGGGAGCCGTGCGAGTCCAGCGCCGAGGGCGAGATCCACGAGATCGGCTGGTTCGCGCCCGACGCCCTGCCCGAGGGCGTGACGCCCAGCACCCGCCGACGCATCGCCGAGGCGCTGAATGGCGACGAATGCGACCCGATGTGGTGAGGGAGATCATCGGAATTGCGATCGGCCCTTCCCCAGTGATCAACGATCATTAAAATGGATGTTTGAAAGAGGCCCGCCGTCTGCCCAGATGAGAGCGGCCCCAAACCGGAGGAGCACGGCATGCGCGACTACCTGAAGTTCTACATCGACGGGCAGTGGGTCGAGCCGAAAGGCTCCAAGACCGTGGACGTGATCAATCCGGCCACCGAGGCCGTCGCCGGCCGGGTGACCCTGGGCACGGCCGAGGACGTCGACGCCGCCGTCCGCGCCGCCCGCAAGGCCTTCCCCAGCTTCTCCCAGACCAGCCGCGAGGAGCGGATCGACCTGCTCGAGCGGATCATCGCCGAGTACCAGAAGCGCTTCGAGGACATGGCCAAGGCCATCACCGAGGAGATGGGCGCCCCGTCGTGGCTGGCCCAGCGCGCCCAGGCGGCCATGGGCATCGCCCACGTCCAGACCGCGCTGCAGGTGCTGAAGGACTACAAGTTCGAGGAAGATCGCGGCACGACGCGTCTCGTGAAAGAGCCGATCGGCGTCTGCGCCTTCATCACCCCGTGGAACTGGCCGATCAACCAGATCGCCTGCAAGGTCGCGCCCGCCCTGGCGACCGGCTGCACCATGGTGCTCAAGCCCTCGGAAGTGGCCCCGTTCTCGGCCTGGATCTGGACCGAGATCCTGGCGGCCGCCGGCGTGCCGGCCGGCGTCTACAACCTGGTCAACGGCGACGGCCCCGTGGTGGGCGCGGCGCTGAGCTCGCATCCGGAAGTCGACATGGTGTCGTTCACCGGTTCGACCCGGGCCGGCATCGAGGTGGCCAGGAACGCCGCCCCGACCGTCAAGCGCGTGCACCAGGAGCTGGGCGGCAAGAGCCCCAACATCATCCTCGACGACGCCGACTACCAGAAGGCGGTCGGCGGCGGCGTGGCCTCGGTGATGATGAACTCGGGCCAGTCGTGCAATGCCCCGACCCGGATGCTCGTGCCCCAGAAGCGCATGGACGAGGTGATCGCCATCGCCCGGGCCGCGGCCGAGGCCCACACCGTGGGCGACCCGAACGGCAACTCCAAGCTGGGCCCGGTGGTCTCCGAGGTGCAGTGGAACAAGATCCAGGGCCTGATCCAGAAGGGCGTCGACGAGGGCGCGACCCTGGTCTCGGGCGGTCCCGGAAAGCCGGAAGGCCTGGAGACCGGCTACTATGTGAAGCCCACCGTCTTCGCCAACGTCACCTCGGACATGACCATCGCCAAGGAAGAGATCTTCGGCCCGGTGCTGGCCATCCTCGGCTATGACGGTGTCGACCAGGCGGTCGAGATCGGCAACAACACCGAGTACGGCCTGGCGGCCTATGTCTCGGGCAACGATCCGTCCGAAGTCCGCGCCGTGGCGTCCAAGCTGCGCGCCGGCCAGGTGATCCTGAACGGCGCCGGCCCCGACCTGATGGCCCCGTTCGGCGGCTACAAGATGAGCGGCAACGGCCGCGAATGGGGCGACCACGCGTTCGGTGAGTTCCTCGAGACCAAGGCCGTGCTGGGCTATTCGGCCAAGCAAGCGGCGGAATAACTTCCTTCTCCCCTTGCGGGAGAAGGTGTCAGCCGTAGGCTGACGGATGAGGGGTCGCACAGGCGAAAGCCGTGCGACCCCTTTTCGTTCGGCGGCCTAGAACTGGCGCGGAACCGGCGTCCATTCAAAGTCGGATGCGTAGAGATCGTCCCAGCGGGGATTGTCGCGTTCGATCAGGTTGATCTTCCATTGCCGAGGCCAGCGCTTGATTGACGTCTCGCGCTGGATCGCTTCGGTCATGAGGTCGTGGATTCGTACCAGACGAGACGCTTGAGACCGTGCTTGCGCGTGAAGCCGGGCGTGCGCCCTTCGCGGTGTTGTCCGATCCGCGTGAAGAACTGACCCGTCACGCCGGTGTAGAGCGTGCCTCGGTAGTGGTCGGCCATCATGTAGACCGCGATCCAAGCGTCGGGTGAAACCATGTCGCGCCTCGCCGAACTCCGTTCGGAACAATACACGAACAAACTCAGCCGTCATTCCCGCCCTTGTGGCGGGAACCCCTGGTTCAGCTGACGGTGAAGCGCCTTGGCGCGCTGGCGCGCCACACCTCCGCACCTGCGGCGGACAGAGGGGTTCCCGCCACAAGGGCGGGAATGACGGCTGGGAGGTGGTGTTTTGGGGGCGGGCGTCGGTTCCCTTCACGCCCGCGTCAAAGCCTGTCGATCTCCTCCTGCAGCCTCCGCGCTCCGCGCAGGTTCAGCCACCAGATCCCGCCGAACACCAGGGCGCAGACGCCGCTGGCGATCAGGATGCCCAGGTGGTCCATGGCCAGCGACCGGCCTCCGACGTGCGACTGGAACCAGCGGCCCATCATCACCAGCACCATGCCGGGGACGAACGGGGCCAGGTACCAGCGGCCGACCGAGCGCAGGGCGTCGCGCTGGCGGATCAGTTCCTCGCGGTGGAAGTCGCGCAGCGCCTCGCCGGCCTCCGGGACCGCTCTGGCCGAGGCGTGCCGGTGCATCCGCCAGGCGACGAAGATCGTGGCCAGGATGATCAGCGCCGCGCCGGCCTGCATCATCCAGCTGTCCTTGTGGAAGAGCACGGGGCTGAAGCCGGCGATGACGATGACCGACGCCACATATTCCCGCGCATTGCGCCAGCGGACCTTCTTTTCCAGGCTCCGCGCCTTCTGGTGGATTTCCGCGAGCGACATGGGTTCGTGCTCCTGAACTTGGCTCTGCCAAAGGGTTTGAGGATCGAAGTCGGAGGGATCACCGCTCATCGGGACCTCCCTTGTTGATGCGCTGGGCCAACACGGCCTTGAGCCGGTGGAGCTTGGTGGCGACGGCGCCGGGCGACAGGCCGCAGACCTCGGCGATCGCCTTGGCCTCCAGGCCTTCGAGATAGAGCATGACGATCTGCCGGTCGGGCGGGACCAGGGCCCGGATCAGCGCCGTCAGCCGGGCCAGGGCGTGGCGGTCGGCGGTCTGGGCCTCGGGATCGGGCTGGCTCGGATCGCCCTGGGCCGCCAGTTCGTCCAGGGTCAGCAACCTTTCGGGCTTCGAGCGCCGCTGCTTCTGGCCGTGCGAGATCGCCACGTTGTGGGCCACGCGATAGACCCAGGTCCGCTCGGAACAGCGGCCGTCATAGCGCGCGAAGCTGCGCCAGACGGCCAGGTGGATGTCCTGCAGCAGGTCCAGCCGCTGGTCGGCGTCGGCCTCGTAGGCCCGCGCCAGCCGCTCCAGCGCCGCGCCGAAATCGGCCGCCGCGCGGGCGTAGCGCTCGTCCTGCGCTGTCTGTGTCGAGGCTGGGTTCGCGCCGTCCATATCAAGGTAGTCTCGGGCGACGGGGGAATCTTACAAGTCCGCCCCAGAAAGCCGGCCCGCTTTACGTTTGGGCACGCTTTACGCGGACGTCAGGCCGCGCAACTCTCCGATAAACAACGATAACCGACCGGGAGAGAGCGATATGGACGGCGCCGAAGCCCTGACGGCCGCGCGGGATCCGAGCACCGCGCCTTTCAAGCCCCTGCCGATGAAGGGCGCCGACATCAGCGTCGACCGGCGGCCGGACGGCAGCATCGTCATCACCTCCAACCACGCGCCCGGCGACGGACCGCGCACCATCAGCCACCTGCTGGCCCAGAAGGCCGCCGAGCATCCCGACCGGCCGTATCTGAAGCAGCGCGAACCCGGCCACGGCCCCTGGCGCGGCGTCACCTACGGCCAGGCCCAGCGGGCGGTCGAGGGGATCAGCCAGTGGCTGCTGGGCCAGGGCGTCACCGCCGACGACAGCGTGATGATCCTGTCGGGCAACTCCATCGAGCACGCCCTGATGACCCTGGGGGCCTACGGGGCCGGCGCGCCCGCCGCCCCGGTCAGCCCGGCCTACAGCCTGATGTCGGCCGACCACGGCAAGCTCAAGCACTGCTTCGACAAGGTCGCGCCCAAGGTGGTGTTCGCCCAGTCCGGCGTGATGTTCGACAAGGCCATCGCCACCCTGAAGGCGATCAAGCCCGACCTGCTGCTGGTCACCGCCGACGGCACCGGCGAGGGCGCAATCGCCTTCGACACCGTGGCCGCCACCGAGCCCCGCGACGTCGCCGCCAAGCGCGAGACCCTGACGCCGGCCACGGTCGCCAAGTACCTGTTCACCTCCGGCTCGACCGGCATGCCCAAGGGCGTGCCCCAGACCCACGCCATGATGGCCGGGGTGATCGCCGGCCAGGAAGGGTTGCGCGACGAGGAGCCGTCGGACGAGATCCCCAACAGCCTGGAATGGATGCCCTGGAGCCATATCTCGGCCGGCAATATCGGCTTCAACAACGTGATGTGGGCCGGCGGCACGCTGTGGATCGACGAGGGCAAGCCGTTGCCGGGCATGTTCGAGACCACGATCAAGAACCTCTACGAGGTCTCGCCCGTGGTGTTCGGCTCGGCGCCCATCGCCTTCTCGATGCTGGCCGGGGCGATGGAGAGCGACCCGGTCCTGCGCAGGGCGTTCTTCAAGAACCTGAAATACATGGGCTATGGCGGCGCCACCCTGTCGGACGACGTCTATACCCGCATGCAGGCCCTGGCCGTGGCCGAGACCGGCTGTCGCGTGCCGCTGACCACCATGTACGGCGCGACCGAGACCCAAGGGGTGACAGTGGTCCACTGGCTGACCGAGCGTGTCGGGCTGGTCGGCCTGCCGCTGCCCGGCATCGCCCTGAAGCTGGCCCCGGCCGGCGGCGGCAAGTACGAGGTGCGGGTCAAGGGGCCGACCGTAGCCAGCGGCTACCACCGCGACCCTGAAAAGACCGCGGCGGCCTTCGACGAGGAGGGCTTCTACAAGCTGGGCGACGCGGCGCGGTTCGTGGATCCCGAGGACCCGTCCAAGGGCCTGGTGTTCGACGGCCGGGTGACCGAGGACTTCAAGCTGGACAGCGGCACCTGGGTCAGCGTCGGCGTGCTGCGCCCCGACCTGGTGGCCGCCTGCAGCCCCTACATCCACGACGCGGTGATCGCCGGCCAGGACAAGCCGTTCGCCGCCGCCATGGTCTGGCCCTCGCCGGCGGGCCTGACCGCCCTGGTCGCCGACCAGGGGCCGGGCACGCCGCTGGAGAAGTTGACCGCGATCCTGCGCGAGCGGATCGGGGCGTTCAACGCCGCGGCCGGCGGCTCGTCGCGCCGCATCGCCCGCGTGGCCATCCTGACTGAACCGCCGTCCATCGACGCGGGCGAGATCACCGACAAGGGCTATGTGAACCAGCGCGCGACGCTGGACCGGCGGGCGGCGGTGGTGGCGGGGCTTTATGCCAAGGAGCCGGGCGAAGGCGTGATCGTGATCTGAGAACGGGGACATGCACTTGTGCGTGTCCCCATCAGCAAGCGCCGCGCCAAGGTTTGGGGACACGCACGAGTGCGTGTCCCCGGTCGCCTACTCTTCCGCTCCCGCCACAAACGCCGGCCAGGCCAGCGCCCCGCGATCCAGGACGATCGTCTTGTCCGAATAGCCCATCCCCATCAGCCCCGCCGGCTTGGCGGGGATCGCCGAAACCCCGCGCGGCCAGCCGTCGCGGATCTCGATCACCGCCACCTCGACCTTGCCGGCCGGCCGGGCGGTGAAGCTGAGGGTGACGCCGTTGGGGTCGGGGGCGTGGTAGCTGAGGCTGGTCCACTGGCCAGCCTTGGTCGGCAGGGCGATCGGACGGCCGTTCAGGCGCGGTTCGCCCAGGTCGACGCTGGGCCGCAGCCGTAGGGTCAGGACCTCGGCGCCGGCCGTCGGCACGGCGCGGACCAGCAGGCGGTCGCCGGCCCGGTCGATCACCAGCACCGGCCGTTCGACCGGCAGCACGGCGGTCGGGGCCATCCACACCGGCTCGCGGAACAGCGGCGGATAGGCCTGGCGCACCGGCTTGGCGTCGTTGTCCGACAGCACCACGGTCGACCAGGGGTCCAGGCGCGGCTGGGGCGAGACCCGCCAGGCCGTGCCGGTCGACAGGTCCGCCAGGTGGCTGGCCTCGGCCACGCGCGGCCGGTCCGGCCCGCTGTCGCCCAGGCCCGCATAGGCCAGCAGGCCGATCCCCGCCGCCACCGCCACGCCGGCGAACACCGGGGCCCAGCGATAGGCGGCGAAGTCGAAGGCCAGGGGCAGAAGGGCCGGGGCGGCCAGGACGGCGAACACCGCCAGCACCGCCGGCTCGGTCAGGCCCACGCCCGCGAAGGTCCAGGCCCCCCAGGCGCCCAACTGGGCGACGACCGCGACGGCCACGATGCAGACGACCAGGGTCAGGGCCCAGGCCACCCGGCGGTCGCGGGTTCCGCCCACGGCCATGACCAGGGCGGCCACCAGGCTGGCGGCCAGCAGCGGCCAGGCCAGCATCACCGAGCCGCCGGGCAGCAGCGCCTGGACCGTGATCGCCAGGCCCAGCACGACCAGCAGCGCGCCCAGCCAGGCGCCGAACACGCCCACGCCCTTGCCCAGGCTCAGCCAGGCCAGGACGACGATGGCGGCCCCCAGGCCCAAGCCCACGGGATCGAAACCGCCGATCAGGCTGCACGCCCCGCCGACCGCCAGGCCCGCCACGCTGATCCAGACCCGGCCCCAGATCCCGCCCACGCCGCGCGCCTGCAGGGTCAGGACGAACAGGCACACCCCGATCAGCAGGACGCCCGCGCCGGGCAGCAGCACGTTGAACTGGCCCAGCACCGCGTAATAGCGCTGCTGGTCGGCGATGCCGATCAGCCGGCCGGCCAGGTGCAGGGCCAGGATCGCCGCGGCGGCCAGCAGCAGGAAGCCGGCGATCCCGCGCAGGATCTCGACAAAGGTCACGGCCTTGCCGCGCAGGGCGCGATAGCCGGTGAAGACGATCAGCAGCCCGGCCACCGCCAGGATCGCCCAGCCCACATTGACCGGATAGGCGACCAGGCCCAGGGCCAGGACGTCGGAATAGATCAGGTCCGGCGACCTGGCCGGCAGGGCGCCGCCCATGGCCAGGGCCCGGACGGTGGGCAGGGCCTGATCGCCCAGGTTCTGCAGGCTGCCCTGGTTCAGGTGCTCGGGCGTGGCCAGGGGCGTGTGATAGGCCAGCTGGTCGTCGATGAAGGCGAAGTTCAGCCCGGGCAGGCCCTTGCGCAGGGCGTGGGTGAAGTCGGTGTCGTTGGGCATCCGCGCATAGACGGCGGCGGCCAGCGAATTGGCGGTCGGCTGGTGGGCCGCGCCGGCGTAGAGGCGGATCAGCTCGCCGCTGTCGGGTCCGGTCTGGAACATCGCCGCGCGGCCGGCGTCGCCCCGGGCCTCCATGTTGACCACCACGCCGACGTGCTCGCGCAGCGGGTCGCGGGCGAAGAACGCCTCGGCGCCCAGCAGGCCTGGCTCCTCGCCGTCGGTGAACAGGAAGATCACGTCGCGGGCCGGTCGCGGGCCGGCCTGCAGGGCGCGGGCGATCTCCAGGGCGGCGGCGACGCCGGCCGAGTCGTCGGCCGCGCCGGGCGAGTTGTGGACGGTGTCGTAGTGGCTCATCACCAGCACCGCCGGCGCCTGGCGGTCGGTCCCGGGCAGGGTGGCGACGATGTTCTGCACCGCGCCCACGGCCATCGAGCGCGGCGACCACTTGGCGGCGTCGCGCACGCCCTCGCCGGGCCGCACCAGCACCTCCAGCCCCAGGTCGTTGACGCGGGACAGCAGATGGTCGCGGACCCGGACGATCTCGCCCGAGCCGATCGGGTGGGGTTTCTGGCCGATGGCCCGGACGTCGGCCATGGCGCGCGTGGCCGAGAACTGGTCGGCGGGGGCGTTGGCCGGCAGGGGCGGGGGCGTTCGCAAGGCCAGGTTGGCGATCGCCAGGCCCAGCAACAGACAGACCCAGACGCCGAGCAGCCGGACGGTCTTCATGATGCGCCTCCGCAGCGAATCCCCCGCGGCAGGGTGGGGCGGTTCGGGATTCGTTGAAAGCTTGGCCGAAAACGATTTGAACCCAAACGAAAAGGGCGACCCGGTCGCCCGGATCGCCCTTCAGGTCTGGCGGCGACGGCCGTGAGGCCGCCGCCGGTCTCGTTGTCGCCTAGTACTTGGCCCGCAGGGTCAGGCCGTAGGTGCGCGGCGCACCCAGGAAGGCGTCGTAGGTGATGGTGTCGGCGGCCGGATTGTAGACCTTGTTGGTGGCCGACAGGCCCGACGAGCCTTGCAGGAAGCCGTTGAAGGCCACTTGCTTGTACTCTTCGTCGAACAGGTTCTGACCCCACAGCTCCACGGTCCACTTGTCGTCCTGAGAGCTCAGGGCGATGCGGCCGTTGACCACGGTGTAGTCCTCCTGGACCTTCGGCGGGAACAGGTCCGAACCGGTGTTGTAGTCGGACGAGTACTTGGCGCCGACGTTGAAGCGGGCCTTCATGTTTTCGCCCACCGGACGCTCGTAGGTGATCGAGGCCGAGCCCGACCATTCCGGAGCCAGTGACATCTGGCTGCCCGGGAGCAAGGCCAGGGCGTTGGTCGGATCGTTCGGGATCGCCTGGTCGCCGTAGCGCGTCTTGGCGTAGCTCAGGCCGCTCTGGATCGACAGGCCGCGAACCGGGGTGAACCACAGGAAGTCGACGTCGACGCCCTTGGAGGTCACTTCCGGGATCGAGCGCACCGCGAACGAGGTGCCCAGGAAGGTGTTCAGCTGGAAATCGCTGAACTCCTGATAGAAGCCCGTGATGTTGAACAGCACCGAGCGATTGAACAGGGTGTTCTTCATGCCCAGTTCGTAGCTGTCGACGAACTCAGCGGGGAACGAGGTGTCGGTGATCGGCACGACGCCCAGGCCGCCGGTGGGCAGGCCGTTGGACGATTGGGTGCGGTCCAGGTTGAAGCCGCCGCCCTTGTAGCCGCGGGCGTACGAGCCGTAGGTGAACACCTCGGGCGAGAAGCGGTACGACGCCTTGAGGGTGCCGCTCCATTCCTTGTCCTTGCGGTTCTGCTTGGTGCCGCGGCCGTTGAACAGCGGGTTGGCCCAGGGCAGGCAGAGGTTGCCGATCACGGTCGAGGCGTTGGCCGCGCCGACGATGCCGGCGATGCGCAGCTGACCGGCCGGCGACAGGGCGGTGGCGCAGGCCACGCCGCCATCGGTGGTGGTCTGATAGGTGTCCAGCGTCTTGTCGTCGATCGAGTAGCGCAGGCCGGCGGTGATGTCGAAGGCGTCGGTCACGTGCCAGGTGTTGTTGGTGAAGCCGGCGACGGTGGTGGCGCGCTGCTTGTAGGTGTCGTGCAGGCCTTGGCCGCCGACATAGCTGGTGTTGGGCGCGCGGTTCAGCAGCAGGGCCACGAAGTTGGCGACGCCGCCGGGGGCGACGCCGGCCGACAGCAGGCGGCCCAGATACTGCTCGTAGTTGTTGCCGTAGAGGAAGTTGGCCTTGTTATCGAGCCGCTCGTCGGCCAGGAACGCGCCGACCAGCCAGTCGAACTTCTCGGTCTGACCGGCCAGGCGGATTTCCTGGCTGAAGGTGGTGAACTCGGCGTAGTTGGTGCCGTCCTTCACGCGATAGGCGATGTCGGCGGTGGTGAAGTCCGAGTCCTGGCCGTTGTCGGTACGCCAGTTGCGGATCGCCGAGATCGAGGTGAGCTCGCCGACGGGGGTGTCGATCACGCCTTGCAGCGAGACGCCCTTGTCCTCGACCGACGACGGCGCGCCGCGGTTCGAATAGGCGACGCGGTTGAAGGGGTCGGCGGGGCTGGCCAGGGCCGCGCCGCCGTTCAGCAGGCCCAGCACGGCGGCGGTCGGGCCGGTGCGGATCTGAACGGCGCCGCAGCAGTTTTCGTCGCGCTTGCTGTAGTCGGCGATCAGCTTGAAGGTCGATTTGTCGTCCGGAACGAACAGCAGCTGGCCGCGGACGGTGTAGAAGCCCTGGTCGGCGTCTTCGTCGCGGTCGCTGGGACCCTGGCCGGTGATCACGTCGTTGTAGCCGTCGCGCTCGCGGGCGGCGACGTACAGGCGGGCGGCCAGGGTCTCGGTGCCGAACAGCGGACCGGTCACCGAGGCGGCCAGGCCGTGGGCGTTGAAGTTGCCGATCGTCGCCTCGGCCTCGGCGCCGAAGCCGAATTCCGGTTCCTTGGTGACGATGTTGATGACGCCGGCCGAGGTGCTCTTGCCGAACAGGGTGCCTTGCGGACCCTTCAGGACCTCGATGCGCTCCATTTCACCCAGGTCGCCGAAGCCGACGCCGTTGCGGGGGCGATAGACGCCGTCGATCACGATGCCGACCGAGCTTTCCAGGCCGGGGTTGTCGCCGACCGTGCCGACGCCGCGGATGCGGGCGGTGGTCGAGGCTTCCGACGTGGTCGAGGTCACGGTCAGGCCGGGGGTCAGGATCGTCAGATCCTTGATGTCCTTGACGCCCGTGTCGCGCAGTAGTTTGGCGCCGACCGCGGTGACCACCACCGGCACGTCCTGCAGGTTCTGCTCGCGCTTCTGGGCGGTGACGACGATGCTGTCGACGGTTTGGGTTTCGGTATCCTGGGCCTGAGCCGCCAGCGGGGTCAGACCGGCGAGCACGACGGCGGACGCCGTGCCGCAAAGCACCTGAGTAAAGCGCATTTCCTACCTCGGTTCGTTTTATGACGTGAGCGCTTGCATCGCCCCCGCCTTTTGATTTGGTCTTAACCCGAACGTTTGTTCGAATTGACACGCAAGGGTTACGGTCCCGCTGCGTACTCGGCAAGGAAAAACCTTATGGTTTAACGGTTCGAGAACGTCTGTTGCGCGGATGCGACAGCGTTCGCCGACCATCCCCATTGTTCCGTTGGTTCGAAACACGATCGGCGTGCTTGCGCCGGGGCGCCCGGCGGCTCATGTCGGGGAGATGCCGATATCCGCTACCTACCGCCCCGATCCGATCTTCATGCGCCTTGGCCCGGAGTTCGCCGATCCGGTCGCGCCCGCCGACTTCCCCCAGACAATCCTGCGGTTCCGCAACGACCGCGCGGCGGCGAGCGTGGGGCTGGAAGGGCTGACCGACGCCGAATGGCTGGCGCACTTCGCGCGCTTCTCGCCCTTGCCGGACAACCAGCCGGGGCCGCTGGCCATGCGCTATCACGGCCATCAGTTCCGCAGCTACAACCCCGACCTGGGCGACGGGCGCGGCTTCCTGTTCGCCCAACTGCGGGAATCTCCCAGCGGACGGCTGCTGGACCTGGCCACCAAGGGCTCGGGCCAGACGCCGTGGTCGCGGGCCGGCGACGGACGGCTGACCCTGAAGGGCGGGGTGCGGGAGATCCTGGCCGCGTCGATGCTTGAGGCCCTGGGCGTTCCGACCTCGCGGGCCTTCTCCCTGGTCGAGACCGGCGAGGACCTGGTGCGCGGCGACGAGCCCAGCCCCACCCGCTCGGCCGTGTTGACCCGGCTGTCGCACAGCCACATCCGGTTCGGCACCTTCCAGCGCCAGGCCTTCCTGGAGCGGCCCGACAACCTCGCCAAGCTGGTCGACCATGCGGTCGAGACCTACTTCCCCGATGTGGCCGACGAGCCCGACCGGCCCAGGGCGCTGATGGAGCGGGTGGTCGCGGCCAGCGCCCGGCTGCTGGCCCGCTGGATGGCGGCCGGCTTCGTGCACGGGGTGCTCAACACCGACAACATGGTGGTCACCGGCGAGAGCTTCGACTACGGCCCCTGGCGGTTCCTGCCCCGGAACGATCCGAACTTCACGGCCGCCTATTTCGACCATTCGGGGCTCTACAGCTTCGGCCGCCAGCCCGAGACGGTGTTCTGGAACCTGCAGCAGCTGGCCGGCTGCCTGGCCCAGGTGACCGACGACGCTGGGCTGATCGCCGCCCTCAACACCTTCTCCGACCTCTATCGCGACGCCCTGCGCGCGGCGATGCTGGACCGCCTGGGGCTGAAGAGCCGCTCGGCCGAGGACGACGTCGCCCTGGTCCAGGCCGCGTTCGTGGCTTTGGCGGCGGGCGGGGCCAGCGGCGGCGAATCACTGCGCTGGGAGCCGTTCTTCTTCGACTGGTTCGGCGGCGAAGCCTCGCAGGCCCGCGCCCTGGCCGGTCCGCGCGGCGACTTGTACGGACAAGAGGCGTTCCTGGACTTCCGTCGCAAGCTGGCCGGGTTCGAGACCGACCGCCCCGAACGCCTGGAAAGCCCGGTTTTCGCCCAATCCGAGCCCGAAGAGCTGCTGATCGACGAGGTCGAGGCCCTGTGGGCGCCGATCGCGGAGGCGGACGACTGGTCGCCGCTGCAGGCAAAACTACGGCGAATTGAAGCCGCTCGTGTCGCCTATGCGTTGGGAGACTGACATACGGGTGAGACATATCTGCCGCACGCTGAGCTTTTCCGACTTAGGCCCATGGTCGGCAGGAACAAACGTCAAGCTTCAGCCTTATCTGGGTTGAAGCTCGCCCTACGAACGAAGTGGCCTGTGGAGAATTTCGCATGCGTTTCTTCCAACCCGTGATGCTGGTCTGCGCGGTCGCCATGTCTTTCATCGGCGCCCTGGGCTTGCCGGGCTGCGCCCGCGCCATCGGCGAATGCCTCAGCGACAAGCACGAGATGGCCTGATCCAATCCTCCCCCTCTGGGGGAGGTGGCC
>NZ_JBFUAW010000013.1:0-144577 GCF_056406095.1 Caulobacter sp. P1_D6
GCGTGTATTGCCCATTGGCCCGCGCCCTCGGCGGCTGGGACTGGTTGGAAACGACCGGGACCGGGTCCGGCTAAGCCTCAACAGGGCTGCCCACCGGATGCTGGCGGATAACGATGGCGCGGAGCGGTCGGCTTCGTCGAAACGGTATTTGCTTCAAACACTCCGGACGTCGTCCGGCGCTCCGCGACCCTTTCCACACCTTCAGCGGCGATCCGCGTGAAGCGGCGAAGCCGTGCCAGTTAGGTCCTCCCCCTGTGGGGGAGGTGTCGGCGCAGCCGACGGAGGGGGGAGGGATCGGAAGGTGACCACAATCCGGATCGAACGACCCTACAACTCCCCCCACCGGCCTTCGGCCGCCTCCCCCACAGGGGGAGGGCCTAGGATCAGTAAGGCAGCTGCTCCGGCGCCGGCGTCCCTGGAGCCGGCGTCTCGGCCGCCGGGCCTTCGGGTCCCGTCGGTCCGGTCAGGATGTCGCCGATCGGGTCGTCGGTCGCCGGGGGCGGGGGTTCGATCACGCCGCCGGGGATCGGGGTGGCCTTCAGACGCGGCAGGGCCGCGGACATGAAGGTCTTCCAGATCTCGGCCGGGGCGCCGCCGCCGGTGACCCGCTTCATCGAGGTGTTGTCGTCCTTGCCGGTCCACACCGCGGTGACGAAGCCGCCCGTGTAGCCGACGAACCAGGCGTCGCGGTAATCGCTGGTGGTGCCGGTCTTGCCGGCGATGTCGTAGCCCGCGACCTTGGCCCGCGTGCCCGTGCCGCCGGCCACGACCTGGCGCATCATCTGGTTCATGTACTGCAGCGACGGCGAGCCGATCACGGCCGGGCGCTGGGTCTTGTCGACGCTATGGTCGTACAGGACCTTGCCGCTGGTCGTGCGGATGCGCTCGATGCCGTAGCCCTTGGCCAGGAAGCCGCCGTTCGAGAACGGGGCGTAGGCCTGCGCCATCTCCATCGGCGAGACCTCGACCGCGCCCAGGGCCATCGACGGGTCCAGCTGGATCTTGCTGGTGATCCCCAGGCGACGGGCGGTGGCGGCGACGTTGCTGGTGCCGACCTCGCTGGCCAGGCGCGCGGCGACCGTGTTGATCGACTGGGCCAGGGCCGTCTGCAGGGTCATCGGGCCCAGGTACTTGTTGGTGTAGTTCTTGGGCTCCCAGTTGCCGATCTTCACCGGCTCGTCGACGACCATGACGCTGGGATTGCGGCCCTGGTCCATGGCGGTCAGGTAGACGAACGGCTTGAAGGCCGAGCCGGCCTGGCGGCGGGCGCTGGTGGCGCGGTCGAACTGGGTCTCGCCATAGTCCGCGCCGCCGACATAGGCGCGGATGCGGCCTTCGCCGTCGATGGCGACGAGCGCCGCCTGCTGGACGCCCTGGGCCTTGTGGCCCTCGACCCCGAGCTGCACCGAACGCTCAGCGGCCACCTGGATCGGCAGGTCCAAGGTGGTTTCGACCACCAGGTCCTCGGTCGGCTCGCCGACCAGCGAGCGCACCTGGGCGTCGACATAGTCGGTGAAGTACTGGGCGCGCTGGTTGGCCAGGGTGGCCGAGACGCGGACCGGCTCGCGGAACGCCTCGTCGCGCTGCTCGGCGGTGATGGCCTTCATCCGCACCATCTCGTCCAGGACGATGGTGGCGCGGCGGGCGGCGCGGTCGCTGGCCGAGACCGGCGAATAGCGGGCGGGCGCCTTCATCAGGCCGGCCAGCAGGGCGGCCTCGCCGACGGTCAGCTGCGAGGCGGGCTTGTTGAAATAGCGCTGCGAGGCGGCCTCGATCCCATAGGCGCCGGCCCCGAAATAGACCCGGTTCATGTAGAGGGCCAGGATCTGCTTCTTGCTGAACTTCAGCTCCAGCCAGACGGCCAGGATCAGCTCCTGGGCTTTGCGGCGATAGTTCTGGGCCGGGCTGAGGAACAGGTTCTTGGCCAGCTGCTGGGTGATGGTCGAGCCGCCGCGCTGCGGCCCGCCCTCGTGGGTCATGTTCCAGATCAGCGAGCGGGCGATGCCCCAGGGGTTGAAGCCGATGTGGTGGTAGAACTGCCGGTCCTCGATCGCCACGAAGGCGGCGGGCACGTATTCGGGCAGGGCGTCCAGGTCGACCGGCGGCGCGTACTGGCTGCCGCGCACGGCCAGCAAGGCCCCGGACCGGTCCAGATAGTTGATCGAGGGCTGGCGCTTGACGTCGTACAGCTTGGAGGTGTCGGGCAGGTCGCTGGCGAACACCGCGAAGAAGGCGACGACGAAGATCAGGCCCCAGACGCCGAGCACGACCGTCCAGTAGAGCAGCGCCTGGAGAGGCGTGCGCTGAGGTCTCGCCGGCTTGTTCCCGCCGAAGGCGCCGTTGGCCATGTCGTCCCTGTCTCGAAAGTCGAAGTCCCGAAAGGCGCGGATGTCCCGGGGTCGCGCCGAAATCCGTTTAGCCGAAGCCCACAAAACGCGCGACAAGATTGACGAGAGATGAACGGCCCCTCATCGCCCTTGCGCGTCCCGCGTGTTCATGTTTCGTTTCAGCTTCCGGTCGCACCGCCGAGACGGTGAAGACCCCATTTGCAGGGCCCATGAAGCCGATGTCCGCTTTCAAGCCGAATTCCGGGGCCAGATCGTGGCGCCGCGCTTGGCCTGGGGTCCGAGCACTGTCAAAAGACGCCCGTGTACGACCTTCCTGATTCCGCCCAAGACCGACCCGCTCCTTCGCTCGAGGCGGCGCGCGAGGTGCTGCGCCGCACGTTCGGCCACTCGGACTTCCGGGGCCTGCAGGCCGGGGTGATCGGCGAGTTGCTGGAAGGGCGCAGCGCCCTGGCCGTGCTGCCGACCGGCGGCGGCAAGAGCCTGTGCTATCAGATCCCCGCCCTGGTCCGCCCGGGCCTGGGCCTGGTGGTCTCGCCGCTGATCGCCCTGATGGCCGACCAGGTGGCGGGCTTGCAGCAGGCGGGCGTCGCCGCCGAGCGCCTGGACAGCAACACCCTGCCGGGCGAGCGCGCCGAGATCTGGCGGCGGATCGACGCCGGGGTGCTGGACCTGCTGTACTTGTCGCCAGAAGGCCTGATGCAGCCGTCGATGCTGGAGCGGCTGTCACGCCTGCCCCTGTCGCTGGTCGCCGTCGACGAGGCCCACTGCGTCAGCCAGTGGGGCCACGACTTCCGGCCCGAATACCGCATGCTGGGCCGTCTGGCCGAGGTCTTCCCCCACGCCCCGCGCCTGGCCGTCACCGCCACCGCCGACGCCCGGACCCGCGACGACATCCGCGCCGAACTGCGTCTGCAGGGCGCGGCCGAGTTCGTCGACAGCTTCGCCCGCCACGAGCTGGCCCTGAACGCCGAGCGCAAGAAGGGCAAGGGCCACGACCGGGTCATCGAACTGGTCACCGAGCGCCCCAACCGGGCCGGCGTCGTCTACGCCGGCAGCCGGGACAGCACCGAGAAGCTGGCCGAGAAGCTGATCGCCGAGGGCATCCCGGCCCTGGCCTATCACGCGGGCCTCGACAAGGCCGTGCGCGCCCGCCGCCTGGAGGAGTTCCTCGAGGCCGAAGAGGCGGTGATGGTCGCGACTATCGCCTTCGGCATGGGGGTCGACAAGCCCGACGTCCGCTTCGTGATCCACGCCGACCCGCCAGCCGCCATCGAGGCCTACTGGCAGGAGATCGGCCGGGCCGGCCGCGACCGCCAGCCGGCCGAGGGGATCACGCTCTACAGCTCGGCCGACCTGGCCTGGGCCGTGCGCCGCATCGAGGCGCAGAGCGCGCCCGACGAGGTCAAGGCCGTGCAGCTGCGCAAGCTGCGCCAGTTCTACGCCATGCTGGAAGGCGTCACCTGCCGCGCCGCCGCCGTCCGCCGCTATTTCGGCGAGGAGGGGGTCGAGCGCTGCGGGGTCTGCGACATCTGCATCTCGCCGCCCACCGGCGTCGACGCCACGCAGGCCGCGCAGAAGGCCCTGTCGGCCGCCCATCGGATGGGCGGGCGGTTCGGACGGGGCCGCCTGGTCGACCACCTGCTGGGCAAGACCAAGGACGTCACCCAGGCCGAGGCGACCATGTCGACCTTCGGGATCGGCAAGGAGTTCAGCCCCCAGGGCTGGCGCGACCTGATCGACACCCTGGTGTTCGAGGGCCTGCTGCGCGAGGACCCCAACGACGGCCGGCCGCTGATCGGTCTGGGCGACGGCGAGGGCGTGCGCCAGGTCTATCGCGGCGAACGGCCGGTCTCGCTGCGCCAGCAGCCGGCCACCGCCGACGGTCCTGGGCGTTCAGGCGCCGGCAAGACCGCCCGCAAGCGCCAGGCCCTGACCGTGCCGCTCGAGGACCAGGCGCTGTTCGAGGCCCTGCGCAGCTGGCGTCGCGAGGAGGCGGCGCTGCAGCACGTGCCGCCCTACGTCATCTTCCACGACGCCACCCTGGCCGAGATCGCCGCCGCCCGTCCGGCCACGGCCGGCGCCTTGGCCAAGGCCGGCGGCGTGGGCCAGGGCAAGCTCGATCGCTATGGCGAGGCGGTGCTGAAGGTGGTGCGCGACAACTAGATCCGCACCTGGGCAAGGAAACGTTTCGCGGCGCGACGTGTTACGATGGTCGGCGCCTCCATCCGCAGGATTTCGCATGACCGACTTCACGATCAAGACCCCGGCCCCCAAGGCCTCCGCCAAGACCACGGCCAAGGAAGGCGTCAAGCGCGCCAAGGCCGCCGTCGAGAAGGCGGTCGAGACCGTGGCCGAGAAGACCGAGGTCGCCCGGACCTTCGCCGCCGAAAAGGCCGAGGTCGGCAAGACCTGGAGCATCGAAAAGGCCAAGGCGGCCCACATTGTCGCCGAAGAGCGCCCCGTCGCCCTGGCGGTCGGGACCTTCGTGGCCGGCCTGGTGTTCGGCTTCCTCCTGGCCCGTAATTTCGACCGTTGAGCGCCGTCCTTGCTTTGACGCGTTTTCTTCACGCGAACCGGTCGCCACTTCGCTCGAAAGCGCTTTAGAGCGTCAGCCGCTCGGCGTTGACGCCGGCGGCGCGCAAGGCGGCCAGCCGGGCGAAGGCCAGGGTCAGCGCCTTGCGCCGCGCCGGGGCCAGGGGCGCGACCGGCGCCTCGCGGACGACAGCCCCGCCAAAGCCGTCGGCGACGATCAGGCCCGGCTCCTCGGGCAGGATCCCTTCCGGAAAGTCCGGCGACACCGAGAAATAGAAGGCGTCGCAGTAGGGCGCGTATTCGGGCCATTTGCGGTCGACCCGGAAATCTTCCAGCCCCGACTTCACCTCGACGATCAGGATGTCGCCCTTGGGGCCGAGCGCCATCAGGTCCGCCCGACGACCGTTGGGCAGCGTGACCTCGGCCAGGGGCGCATAGCCCAGCGAAACCAGGAACCGCCCGGCCCCGCGGGTCACCAGGCCGGTGGTCTCGGGCCGCGAAGGCCGAAGATCGATGACGACGTCCATGCCGGAACTTTGTTCCAGCTTTGTTCGTGGATCAAGAGGTCAGTCGCGAACGCGACATGCACGCCTCTCTACGGCTCGATCAGGTCCCGTTCGCCGCCTTGCCCAGCATCGAGTTGCGCAATCGAGTCCCTCAGGCGGCTCTCGTTCGTCTGCGACGAAAACAGATGCATCAAGGGCTTGTCAGACTTGGGATCTGGTTCGCCCGACGCGGCCAACAGCAGCTCGCAGGTTTCGATCCCCTCAGTCACCGCCTTGCGCCAGACCTCGTGGCCTTCGGCCCCGCGTAGGAATTCCAGCTCGTCGAGGCCGTCCACCAAATCGATGAGCTCTGTCCGCACTCCAGCGGCCTTCATCCGCGAAAGCACTGCAGGCTGCCCAACACCCGAAACACTTCGTCTGGGTGGGCTTTGCCCTCCTTCAGGGCGTGCAGGAATCCAAGCACCGCAAAGACGACGAGCTTCTCTGTCGATCGATCCATCATCTCGGCAGCATGCCACGGTCAAGCAGTGACTTCGACCTCTTCAGGTCGCGGCGTGCTTCGTCACCCGCAGCATCGCGGTGTCGTAGCCCATGGCCTTGGCGCGATCGATCAGGGCCCTGAGCTCGGCGGGCGTGGGCGGCGTGCGGGTCAGGAGCCACAGGTATCGGCCCGAGCCTTCGCCGACGATCGACCAGCTGTAGTCGTCGGCGTGGTCCAGCACCCAGTAGTCGCCGAGGAAGAACGGACCGAAGAACGAGACCTTCAGCTTGGCCCGGGTGGCGAGGTCCGCGACCTTGGCCTTGCCCTCGCTGACCTTGACCGGTCCGGTCGGCCCGCCCTCGTGGCAGGTGTTGACCACCCGGATCAGCCCGTCGGGCCGCTTGGAATATTCGGCCGTCACACCGTCGCAGCCCTTCTCGAACCGCATGTCGTAGCGCGCCGCCTCGTACCAGAGGCCGGCATAGCGATCGAGGTCGACGGCCTTGGCCGGCTGCGGCGGATTGCGATTGCCGCTGGGTCCGCCCACGCAGGCGGCGACCGCGATCGCGGTCAGGACGACGGCGGCGAGCAGGCCCGGAACGCGGCGCATCAGGCCGGCGGCTGCTGCGGATATTCCAGCTTGGCGTAGCCCAGGGCCTTCACCCGCTCCAGGGCCTGCGCCTTGTCGGCGGGGCTCATCACCGCCTTGCGCGACAGCAGCCAGACATAGTTGCCGCCGGGGGTGGCCATGATCGCCCAGGACTGGTCGTCGGCCCGGTCCAGCACCCAGTATTCCTGCTTCTTCAGCCCGCCCAAAAAGCTCATCTTGAACTTGGCGTTCTGGGTGCCGGCGACGATCGCGCCCGTGGTGTTGAAGGTCTTGGCCGCGCCCGAGGGCGAGCCCTTGCGGCAGATCTGGCGCGCGGAGAAGCCCTTTTCACCCTTGCCGGTGAACTCCGTGGTCGGCGCCTCGCAGTCGCGCTGGCCGCTGTTGGGGGTGCGGGCGATCTCGTACCATTTGCCGCTGTAGAAGCTGGCGGCGATCGGCTTCGACGGCGGCTGAGCGGCCGCGAGGGCCAGGCCGGGGGTCTGTATCGCGAGCAGGCTCGCGGCGAGGAGGATCGAGAGAATTCGCATGTCGCCACCTTGCCCCACAAGGCGCCAGAAACGCAAAGCGCCCCGCCAAGGTTCCCTGGCGGGGCGCTCCGAGTTCTGAACGACAGGCCTATTCGGCGGCGATGGTCACCGGCGTGGCGCGGTCCTTGAAGTTGATGGCCTGCAGGTGGCGGATGCCCTCCTCGGCGATGTCGTCGCCGACCATCCGATCGCCCTCGCCCCGCAGTTCGTCGATGTCGACGTACATGGCGTAGAAGGCCTTGGTGCGGTCGGTGATGATGCCGGCGTTCAGCAGCGTCTTGACCAGCACCCGGAAGATGTTGGTCTGCTCCTTCATGTTCTCCCGACGCAGGTCGTCGGTCATGATCTTCCCGTACTCCTCGACCACCTTGTCGGGATCCAGGCCGAACTCGGCGTAGAGGTCCAGCTGCTGGTGCGGCGAAACGAGGTTGAACAGCAGGGTCTGGAAGCAGTGCGCCGCCCAGTCCTCGATGATCGCGTGCTCCTCGGGAGTCAGCTTGGGCACCGTGCGGTCGGCCCAGATCTTCCCGAACTTGTGGTGGAAGGCCTCGTCGGTCATCACCAGCTGCAGCATCTTCTTGCCCAGCGGGTCATTGATCTGATTGTAGAAGGTGGCGAAGGCGCCCATGGCCAGGCCCTCGACCAGCATCTGCATGCCGATGATCTTCTTGTAGACCTCGGGCGCGCCGATGATCTCGACCAGCAGGGTCTTCAGAGCCGGCCCACATTCCACCGGCTTGCCCCAGCGCGCCTTGATGTACTTGGCGAAGGCCGTGACGTGGCGGGCCTCTTCGCGGGTCTGGTTGGCGGCGTATTCCTGGGCGCCCTGGTCCTTGAGCACATGGCAAAGGCTGGCCGACAGGTTCAGCGCGCCCTGCTCGCCGTGCAGGATCGACGAGAAGCTGCGCAGCACCGACTGGTTGATGAAGCGGATGCGCTGCTTGGGATCGCTGAGGTGGTTGGAGACGTAGTCGGTCGACAGGGCGATCACGAGGTCCTCGGGAACCAGGGCCTGGTTCTCCATGTCGAACGGCTCGTCGTAGTCGATATAGGCCTTGTCCAGCGGGTCCCAGAAGTGGTCGTGGGTCGCGGAAATGATCTTGTCGAAAGCCGTGGAGCGGTTGTTGTAACGGTCCAGTTCGAGCATCGACTCGAAGTCGTCCGGCGCCACCGCGTCGTACATGGCGTCCTTGGTGATGTTCTTGTCCGTCACGGGGGGCTCCTCGCCAATGGGTCTGGACAGGATCCGTCTAACGCGGGTCTCTTTCCTATCTAAACACTGTCAACTCAAAGAGCCGATGGGGTCAAATTAAAAGTGACGACTGCGTCAGGTTCGCAAGAACGCCCGAAGGGCCGGGGGAAAGCACGACCATGGGACTCAACGTCTTCGTCCTGACCGGCGCCGGGATCTCGGCCGAGAGCGGCCTGGGCACCTTCCGCGACACCGCGGGATCTGGACCCAGTACGACCTGTCGGAGGTGGCCACGCCCGAGGGCTTCGCCCGCGACCCGGCCAAGGTGCGGGCCTTCTACAACGCCCGCCGGGCCAACCTGGCCAACGCCGCGCCCAACGCCGCGCACGCGGCCCTGGCGCGACTGCAGGCGGGTCTGGCGGCGCGCGGCGGACGCCTGTTCCTGTGCACCCAGAACGTCGACGACCTGCACGAGCAGGGCGGCTGCGTCGACGTGGTCCACATGCACGGCCAGTTGCGGATGACGCGCTGCCACGACTGCGGCGCGACCTGGCCGGACGCCGAGCCCTTGAGCGCCGACAGCGCCTGCCCGGCCTGCCGCATCGTCGGCACGGCGCGGCCGCACGTGGTCTGGTTCGGCGAGGTCCCCCTGTTCATGGACGAGATCGACGACGCCCTGGAGGAGTCCGACCTGTTCGTCTCGATCGGCACCTCGGGCGCGGTCTATCCGGCCGCCGGTCTCGTGGCCCAGGCGCGGCGGCTGGGCATCCGGACCTGCGAGCTGAACCTCGAACCCTCGGACAATGCGAGAGCCTTCGACGAACGCCGCTACGGTCCGGCGACCGAGGTCGTGCCGGCCTGGGTGGACGAGGTGCTGGGCGGGTGAGGGCTAATGAAAACCGAACGCCTAGCCGGCCGGGCGATGGTCACCCGCTGGTCGCTCGCGCCTTCTCCAGCTGGGCCATGGCGTAGAAGATCAGCACGGCGGTCACCATCAACACGGCGGCCAGGGCAAGCATCGGCGCGAGGTTGCTGCCCGTCGCGTCGCGCACCATCGGCACCAGGTTCTGGGCGATGAAGCCGCCCAGATTGCCGATCGCGTTGATCGCCGCGATGCCGGCGGCCGCGCGCGGTCCGCTGAGGAAGCTGGGCGGCAGGCTCCAGAACACCGGCTGGGCCGAGAAGATCGCCGGCGCGGCGATGCACAGCATGGCGAACTTCAGGGCCGCGCCAGGCAGGACCACGCTCAGGATCAAGGCGGCCGCGCCCACCAGGACGGGTCCGGCGATGTGCCAGGCGCTGGCGCCGTGGCGCGCGGCGTGGCGGGGCACGAACCACAGGGCCACGGCGACCAGAAGCCAGGGGATGATGTTGATCAGCCCGTTGACGGTGTTGGAGACGCCGAACGACTTGACGATGGTCGGCAGCCAGTAGCTCAGGCCATAGGCGCCCAGCGGCATGCCGATATAGAGGCCCGCCAGCAGCAGCACGCGCGGATCGAAGATCGCCTTCCAGGCGCCGCGATGATCGTCGACCACCCCGCCCCGCTCCGCGTTGAGGACGCCGGCCAGCCAATCCTTTTCGACCTGCGGCAGCCACCGGGCCTGGGTCGGACCGTCCGGCAGGCGCCACAGGACGTAGGGCGCCAGCAGCACGGCCGGAACGCCGGTGACCAGGAACACCCATTGCCAGCCCGCCAGGCCCAGCGTGCCGTCCAGGTCCAGCAGCAGGCCGCCCACGGCCGCCCCGACGGCGTTGGCCACGGCGCTGGCGATCATGAACAGGCCCACCATCCGCCCGCGATGGGCCTGCGGGTACCAGAGGGTCAGCACGTAGAGCACGCCAGGGAAGAAGCCCGCCTCGGTGACCCCCAGCAGGAACCGCAGGACGTAGAACATCGCCGCGTTCTGGGTGAAGCCCAGCGCCAGGGTGACCAGGCCCCAGGTGAACATGATCCGCGTGAACCAGACCCGCGCGCCCACCCGGGCCAGGATCAGGTTCGACGGCGCCTCGAACAGGAAATAGCCGATGAAGAACAGCGACGCGCCCAGGCCGTAGGCCGCCTCGCTGAGGCCCAGGGCCTGGACCATGTCGAGCTTGGCGTACGACACGTTCTGCCGATCGATATAGGCGATCAGGTACATCACGCAGAACAACGGCATCAGGTGACGCGTCACCCGCCCGACGGTCGCGCGTTCCATGTCGGGGGACGGATCAGGCATGCGATGACCTCTCGCGGGCTTTCACGCCCGAAATCTGGGTGACGTGTCGGGGCGGCGCGGTGGACTCGCGCTCGATCAAGGCGTGGCCCAGGACGTAGTCGGCGGAAGCTTCGGCCGACGGCTCGGTCGATCGCAGGACGCGCATCAGCCGATCCAGGGCCACGGCCGCCATCTGCCGCACCGGCTGGCGGATGGTGGTCAGTGGCGGCCAGAGCGTGGTGGCCACGGTCGTGTCGTCGAACCCGACCACGGTCAGGTCGCCCGGCACGTCGAGGTGTCGGCGATGGGCCACCGACACGGCCGCGGCGGCCATGTCGTCGTTGCTGGCGAAGATCGCGGTGGGCGGCGGGTCGGCGTCGAGCAGCTGCTCGGCGGCGCGCAGGCCCGAAGCGTAGGTGAAGGCGCCCCGGGCCAGGACTAGTTCGGCTCCCGCGACCGCGGCGACCGCCGCGCGGGCGCCCTCGATGCGCTCGCCGCTGGCGGTCTGGTCGGGGTTGCCGGCGATGAAGCCGATCCGTCGGTGGCCAAGGTCCAGCAAGTGCTCGGCCATGGCCTGGCTGGCCTGGCGGTCGTCGATGCGGACGTTGATGGCGTCGGTCGGCGGACGGCCAGCGGCGACCACCGCGACGGGCAGGTCGGCGGCGCGCAGGATGTCGCGCACGACGGCGGACTCGCCCAGCGGCGGCGCCAGGACCACGCCGTGGACGCCCGACCCCAGCAGCCGCCGCAGCTCCTGCGGCGCCGGGATCTGGCCGTTTTCGCCCCGCACCAGGATCAGCCGGGCGCCGGCGCTGGTGGCCTCTTCGAACACGCCGATCAGGAAGTCGCTCATGAAGGCGGCGCTGGGATTGGAATAGATCACCGCGATCCGCAGTTCGCCGGCCATGACCAGATTGCGGGCCGCGAGATTGGGCGCGTAGTGCAGCTCGCGGATGGCGGCCAGGACCGCCAGGCGCGTCTCTTCCCGGACCTTGTCCCCGTCGTTGATCACTCGCGACACCGTCATGCGCGAGACGCCCGCCAGTCGCGCGACATCGACAATGGTGGCGCCCCGGGCGCGGTCCGGCCTGATCAATGGATAGCCCGCTGAAGGTCCGCCGGCGATGCGGCGGCGAGGTATTGGTCCGATCGTCGGAGCTTCACCTCCGACGTGGGGCAATAGGGACGCGGCGCGCCCGCGAACGCAAGCGCCGCGCGCCCCAGGATCAAGTCCTGTCCAAGGCATGGATCGCCTGGCCAGAAAAATGCGCCCGGATCGGGCCGGCGATCAGCCGGACCGACCCGGGCGGCGCCGCCCAGGGGGAGGTGGAAGAGGCGGCTCAAGTTAGAAGCTGTAGCGCAGGCCGACGTGGTAGAACCGGCCCAGCAGGTCGTAGAGCGCCGGGTTGGCGTCCAGACCGGTGTTGGTCTGCGGCGACGGCGTCGGGTCCTTGTTGAACAGGTTGGCGACCTTGAAATAGGCCGTCAGCCCATCCTTGATCTCGTAGGAGCCGCTGACGTCGACATAGGTCGCGCCCTTCATCTGGTTGTAGTCGATCGTCGGATAGTTGTTGTTATCGGCTGAGGATCTCCCCACCGGACAGCTGCCGGCGGCGCACTCGATGTACTGGCCGCCGATGACGCCGTCGCTGAACCAGCGCTCCTGCAGGCTGAGCATGAACCGGTCCGAGGTCCAGGTCTGGACGGCGAGAACCTTCCAGTCCGGCGTGTTGCCGGAGTTCTGGCCCGCGGTATCGACAACGGAGCCGCCGGGGAAGCCTTGATTGGTGACGAACTTGTGGGTGTTGGTCGCCAGGGCGCGCAGATCGAATTGGCCCGGCACGCTGGGCAGGTCGAAGCGGTAGCTGGCCTCGATGTCGAAACCGCTGGTCTTGATCGAGGCCAGGTTGAACACCTGGGCGTTCACGAAGGGGGCGCCCGGGTTGAGGTTGAAGCCGCCGCAGTACTGCGTCAGACCCGAATAGCAGAAGTTGACCACCTGCTGAGCGCTGAGGCTGGAGATGCCGCCGTTCAGCACGATGTTGTACCAGTCGACGGAGGCGCTGAAGCCCGGCAGCCACTTCGGGTTCGCCAGGACGACGCCGAGCGTGAAGTTCTTGGCGATTTCCGGTTTCAGGTTCGGGTTGCCGATCACGTTCTGGAAGAGCGTCAGCGCGCCTGGTCCCGCGGGCTGGCCCGCTGGGGGCGTGCCGTTCGAGGGAATGGTGAAGTTGGGCAGCGTGGTCGTGACCGGCGCGGCGAACAGCTCCGACAGGTTGGGGGCTCGCACGTCGCGCGAGGTCACCGCCCGCAGGCGGATTCCGTCGACCGGCGTGTCCCAGGTGCCGCCGACCTTCCAGGTATAGACGGTGCCCGAGGTGCTGTAGTCGGTCCAGCGGCCGGCCATGTTCAGGTTGGCCTTGCCGGCGGCGTCGGAGTCCACCAGCGGCAAGTTCACTTCCGCGTAGGCCTCCTTGACGCTGTATTTGCCGGCGCCGGAGTGATAGTTGCCCGCGAACCAGTTGTTGCCAGCCGTATTTAGAGCCGGGTCGGCCGGATAGTCTGCGGTGTAGGGCGAGGCAGCCGAACCGTCGCCGTAGGGGTCGCCTTGCACATGGTACTGCTCGCGGCGGTACTCGGCGCCGAAGGCCAGCGCCACCGGGCCGGCCCAGCCCTGGATGGGCTCGCCGCTGAAGTTGATGCTGGCGACGTCCTGCTTCTGGACCGAGTGCTGATACGGGCCGTTCTTCGGGGTGATGTAGGCCAGGGCCGCGTCGCTGGGCGTCTGACCGCCGAAGACGTTGATCGGTTGGCACCCGTTGGCGCGGGCGGTCGCGTCGACGCAGACGATCTGGCCGTTCAGCGTGGTCGCCTGGATGGCCAGCCGATACCGCGGGTTCAGCATGATGTCGTTGACGTGGATGTTCGTCGTGTTCTCGCCGTGCGTGTAGTAGGCGTCATAGTGCCAGTCCGTGCCGAAGGCGGCGAACTTGCCGTCGGCGCCGATCACGCCGCGATACTGGGTCCGCGTCGGATGCACCGAGATGTTCCTGGGCAGCAGCGCATTACTGGTGCCGAACGTGAACTGGGTGATGCCGGCGTTGGCGCAGGCCGTCACGACCGACGCCGGCAGGTAGGGGTTGGAGCACTGCATCGTCAGGCCCGTCGTCGCCCCACCCGGATTGGGCTGGTTAGCGGATTCGACGCGCGCGATGTTCAGCGTTCCGTAGATCTCGTTGTTGTCGTCGATGTCGTAGGCGACGCGGCCGTAGCTGTTCATCCGCGTGATTTCGGACTGCAGCGACGTGCCGACGCCGACGTTGCCCGACAGGTCGCCGCCGATGCAGAAGCCGCCGTTCGAGTAGCAGTTGCTGACCGCGCCGTTGGCGGCCTTGGACGGCACGCCGTTGGAGCCATACTGGAACTGGAACGGGTTGCCGTTCTTGTCGAAGGCGGTGCCCTGCAGCGGCCCGGCGCTGATCAGGCCGTACTTGGTGTACTGATAGGCTTGGGCGTGCTCGCGGTAGAGGTATTGCGGCGAGCCGTCGTTGGTGATGCCACGATTGACCAGGGTGGCGGTCGTGTACCAGTCACGGCTGCCGGGCGCGTCCTCGCCGAAGCCGCCGGCGGGAACGCCTTCCTCCTCGTCGTATTCGGCGCTGACCTGCACGTGCAGGCGATCGTTCAGGAAGGCCTTGCCGCCCGCCAGCTGCAGCAGGAACTGCTCATTGTCGCCATAGGTCGTGACCCCGGCGGAGACATTGGCCTTGAAGCCTTCGAAGCGCTTGTCGGTGATGAAGTTGACCACGCCGCCGACCGCGTCGGAGCCGTAGGACGCCGAGGCGCCGCCGGTCACGACGTCGACCCGCTGGACCAGAAGCTGCGGGAACAGGCTGATGTCGGGAACGCCGGTGATGTTGGCCGGGACCACGCGCTGGCCGTCCAGCAGGGTCAGGGTCCGGATGGTGCCCAGGCCGCGCAGCGAGAACGAGCTCAGGCCTTGCGAGCCGCTCGACGTGCTGAACGTGCCCGTCGTCGCGCCCGTCGACCCCTGCAAGGAGGGCAATTGGGCGATCGTCGTGAAGACGTTCGGCTCGGCGTTGCGCTCGAGGTCGGCCTGGCCAAGGGCCTGGGTCGGCGTCGGCGCGGTGAACCCGCTGGACCGGATCCGAGAGCCGGTGACGATGATCTCGGTCAACGCCGTGGGGTCGGACGCCCCCGGCGCAGGCGAGGGCTGCGCCGTCTGGGCGCCGGCCGCGCCGGCCGCCGCCATCAACGCCACCGCGCTCGTTGCGAACAACGCGCTCAAAAAGGGCGATCCCCCCCGTACACGACCTCCAGCACTCATCCCGCTGCCTCCCATTTTCGTTGAGCCCACCCGACGATGGCCTTCCTGGAAGCTGTCAGACAAAGGGGTCGCGAACCATTACGACCATGGTCGTACGTCGGACGGTCCGGGGATCCACGCAGCCGACTTCGAAGGCGCTTTCGCGCCTTTTCGGTCGGCCGGTCGACGGCGTTGTCCTGGATCTATTCGGGCCGCACCGCGTAGAGCGCGTGATGGGTCAGGACGAACAAGGTCCGCTTGCCGGGCCCGCCGAACACCAGCTGCAGCGGCCGCTCGGGGACGTCGATACGCCCCAGCTCCCGCCCATCCGGGGCGTAGACGAAGACCTGGCCGTTGGCGACGTAGACGCGTCCCTCCCCGTCCGTCGCGACGCTCTCGCCGCCCCGGTTGGCGAAGACTTTCAGGTCGGTGATCGCGCCCTGGTTTCCGACCAGGCCGCTATAGGTCTTGTTCTCCGAGCTGTTGGCGACGAACACCCTCTGACCCGGCCTGGCCGTGGTGAAGCCGTAGGTGTCGAGCGCGTCGGAGAAGCGCAGTCCGCGATAGTCGGGCGGTCCCTGCTGGATGACCCTATAGGCCGGCAAGACCAGGCTGCCGTCGGGCGAGACGTATTGCTGGGGCTTCGGCAGCGCCATGTCGCGCGCGAACATCTCGGCCAGGGTGGTGAACTGGTAGGTCTCCAGGTCCAGCTGATCCTCGAACTCGCCGTTCTTCCACCAGTTGACCGGTAGAACGGTCGCCGTGTCCGCGGAGTCGGCCGCCGGCGTCGCCGGGATCACCGTGACCTCGCTGTCGGGACTGCCGGGCTTGAAGCTGTAGACCGTGCCGTTGCGGCCGTCCGACGACAGCACCAGCAGGTTCCCCGAGCCGTCGACGGCCAGGTTGATCGGATCCAGGGTGTTGTCGCGGACGATCGACAGCTTGCGCTGGTCCGACCAGCTGTAGATGCGCTGGTGGCGGCGGTCGGTGAAGTACAGCGTTCCGGCCGCGTCCACGGCCCCGCCGCCCAGCGAATAGAAGCCGTCGCCCAGCTTCTCCACCCGCGCGCCGGCGGGGAAGGTCGAGGGCGTGACCGGCTTTGGATCGCCGGTCAGGTCCAGCACCGCGAACTGGCGCTCGCGCGTCTCCAGCCCGCTGGTGACATCCAGGATCGCGTTCTCGTAGGGGTACTTGGTCAGGCGCAGGAAAGTCGTGCAGCCGTTCTCGTCGCAGGTCCCCACGCCGCTCTCGCCGTTCACCGCCACGTTGCGGAAGCGGATGTCGCGCGAATTGTAGACCCTGACGGCCGCCGACGCCGGCTTGCGGGTCCGGGTGACGCGGTAGCCGTGATAGTTGGCCACCAGGATGTCGTGGGAGTCGCGGATCTCCAGCGAGACGGTGTCCTCGCCCTCGCCGGCCTCCTCCTCGGTCTGCGGGGCCAGGAGCTCCCAGTTGGCGACCCGGTTGAGGCTGATCTCGGTGCGCACGTGGTGCTCGACCGAGGCCTGGTAGATACGGCCGGGCGTCTGGGTGTCGGACACGTAGATGCCGGAATAGGCGTAGGTGCTGGGGCTCCAGATGTTGGCGAAGGTCCCGCCGCCGCCGTTGGTCACCCAGAGGCTGGGATACTGGCCCGCCCAGCGCTTGGCCGGATCGGAGTCGGCCGTGCCGTTGGCGTTGTAGGGAACGACCCGCGTGCCGTCGTAGAGGTTGGTGCCGTGGCCGCCCTGGAACTTGACGTCGTCGACCAGCGAACTGGCGCCGGCGGTCCACAGCAGGGCCGTGGCGCGCGGATTGATCCCGCCGGTGTTGAGGCCCAGCCCCGAGACGACGGCGTCGCCGCCCGCCGCCGACGCGACCAGCGCCTTGGGGGCGCCGACGCCCTGATAACCGGGCGTGCGGTCGGGCAGCACGATCTGGGTGAGGCTGGGGTGCAGGCCGACCAGCACCGTGTCCGGCCGCAGCTTCAGCGTGTCGGTGACGTGGTAGAAGCCGGCCGGGAAATAGACCACCCTGTGGGTGTCGATGGCCTTCTGGATGGCGGCGGTGTCGTCGGCGGCGTTGTCTCCTTTGGCGCCCAGCGTGCGCACGTTCACCCAGTCCGACATGGACGGCAGGGCTCGGATCGCGCGAGCGGGCCGGGCCGGCAGGCCAGGAATCGTCTCGGCCTTCATGTCCGTCTTGTAGGCGCCCATCTGGCCCAGGCCCGGCAGGGTCAGACCGTGGGTGAACGACGAGACCCGGTAGGCGCGCCCCTTGCCCGGCTCGGTCTTGCCGCTGTCGCGGAAGCGGGCGAACACCGGGGTGTTGGCGGCCACGGCGTTCTCGAAGCCCACCTGGGTGTAGACGTTGTTCTCGTTGGAGATCACGACGGCGGCCTTGGAGACGTTCTCGAAGCGGACGTCCTTGCCCCACTGCCAGTCGCCGTAGCCGCGGTCGATCTCGATCCCCACGGGGGTGTCGCGCATGGCGACATTGACCAGGGTCAGGCCGGCCTCGTGCTCGCGGATCGCGGCGTCGCGCTGGCCCTCGAACGTCGAGTCCATCAGCACGAAGCCCCAGGCCGGCGAGGTCTTCTCGGCCAGGATGCCGTAGCGCCCGCCCTTGAAGTGCAGGTCCGTGGCGGCGTTGGCGACCTGGTGGAGGCCCGCCAGGCCCGAGCCGATGTCGAACTCCATGTGGCTGAGATAGGCGTGCTGGGCGGCGTGGAAGCGGATCACCGTCGCGGCCGGATTGCCCTTGCCGATCTTGAAGTCGATGTTGCTCATCGCCGAGTAGAAGGTGCCGGGATTGGCGTCGGCGACGTCCTTGTCGAACGGCACGCTGCCCGGCGGCGGGAACGGCACGCGACGCGCCGGATCGCGCTTGGCGCCGGCGAAGATCACCATGTTGGCCAAGCCCTTCTGGAACCCCGGCGTCGCATCGCCCAGCAGGACCTGCGGGCGCGTGGCGCCGACCCCGAACACCCGCACGCCCGGCCAGAGGAACAAGGTCTTGCTGATGCGGTAGCGGCCCGACGGCAGGAAGACGAGACCGCCGCCGTCCTTGGCCGCCGCCGCGTCGATCGCGTCCTGGATCGCGGCGCTGTCGTCGGCGCGGCCGTCAGCCTTGCCGCGCACCACGACGGCGGTCGGATCATCCGGCGCCTTGGCGAAGGCCGAGACCGAAGTCGCCGCCAGGACGTCCGATGGTCCGCTCGCCGCCACGAGCAACGCGATCAGAGCCGCGCACGGCGCGAGAAGCCAGTTCTTCATGGCGAACCTTTTCGTACCTACGGTCTTGGTCAGGGCGTCACCGCGTACAGCGCGTGATGGGTCAGGACGAACAGGGTGCGCTTGCCCTCGCCGCCGAAGATCAACTGCAGCGGCCGCTCGGGCAAGTCGATGCGACCGGCCAGCCGACCATCGGGCTCGTACTGGAAGATCTGGCCGTTGGCGACGAACACCCGGCCCTGGCCGTCGACCGCCACGCTCTCGCCGCCGCGATTGGCGAACACCTTCAGGTCGATCAGCGTGCCGCCGGGCCCGACCTGGCCGCTGTAGGTCTTGTTCTCGGACCCGTTGGTGACGAACACCCGCTCGCCGACCGCGCCGCCGATCAGCCCGTTGGCCTGCAGGCTGTCGGCCCAGCGCCAGCCGACATGGTCGGGCGGTCCCTGCTGCCACACCCGGAAGGCCGGCAGCGACAGGCTCCCGTCGGGCGACACATAGGCCTGGGCCTTGGGCGCGGCGACGTCGCGGGCGAACATCTCGGCCAGGGTGGTGAAATGGTCGGTCGCGGGATCGTACTGGTCCCTGAACTCGCCGTTGACCCACCAGTTGACCGGCAGCAGCGTCTTGGCGCCCGGCCGCGAGGTCGCCGGCGTGGGCGCGATCATCGTCATCGCGTCCTTGGGCCCGTCCGGGTCGATCGAATAGACGCTGGCCTGCGGGCCGTACGAGGACACCACCAGCAGCTTGCCCGAGGCGTCGACCGCCAGGTTCACGGGGTCGAGCGAATGGTCGCGCACCACTTCCAGGCCCTTGGCCGCCGTCCAGCGATAGATCCGCTGGAAGCGCTTCTCGACGAAATAGAGCGCGCCGTCCGCGCCGACGGTCGCGCCGGAGATCGACCAGAAGCCGCTCTCCAGCTTGCGGACCTTGTCGTCGCCCTCCACAGCGGCGGCCGGCTTGGCCTCGCCGACTACGTCAAGCACCGCGAATTCGCGCTCGCGGACCTCCAGCTTGCGGGTCTTGTCCTGGATCGCGTTCTCGAACGGGAACTTGCTGGCGCGCAGATAGGTGCCGCAACCGATCTGGTCGCAGAGGGCGATGCCGCTCTCGGCGTTGATGTGGACGTTGCGGAAGCGGATGTCGGTCGAGTTGAACAGCTTCACCGCCGTTTCGGCGGGATGGTACGACCGCGTCACCCGATAGCCGTGATAGTTGGCGAACAGGATGTTGCGCGAGTTGCGGACCTCAAGCGAGACGGCGTCGGGGCCGTCGCCGACCTCCTGCTCGGTCTGGGGCGCCAGGAATTCCCAGTTCTGGACGTTGTCGAGCACGAACTCGTTGCGCACGTGGTGCTCGACCGAGACCTCGTAGATGTGGCCCGGCGTGCTGGTGTCGGAAATGTAGAAGCCGGCCGAGGCGAAGGTGTTGGGGCTCCAGACGTCGGCGAACGTGCCGCCGCCGCCATCGGTCACCCAGATGCTGGGGTACTGGCCGTCCCAGCGGCCGTCGGCCACCGGATCGCCGCTGCGCGCCTGGGCCGCGCCCAGCGGCTTGCCGTCCATGGTGGGCGTACCGCCGCCGCCCATGATCTTGAGGTCGGTGACCTGCGAGGTCGCGCCCGAGCGCCACAGCAGCGCCGAGGCGCGCGGGTTGACGCGGCCGGTGAACACCCCGATCCCCGAAAGGATGTTGTCGCCGCCCTTGGGCGTTTCCAGCACGGGCGCCACCGGTCCGACGCCGGCATGGCGCGGATTGTCGTCGGGGATCACCAGCTGGGTCAGGGCCGGATGCAGGCCGACCAGCACGGTGTCGGGCCGAAGCTTCAGGGTGTCGGTGACCTTGTAGAAGCCGGTCGGCAGATAGAGCACGCGGTGCGTGTCGATCGCCTTCTGCAGAGCGGCGGTGTCGTCGCTCGTGCTGTCGCCCTTCACGCCCAGGGTCTTGACGTTGACCCAGTCGGCGACCGGCGGCAGGGCGCGGATCGCCGGGGCCTGCGCCGCCGGCGGGCCCGGCAGCGGGGAAAGGTCCACGTTGGTCTTGTACTCGCCCATCTGGCCCAGACCCGGCAGTGTCAGGCCGTAGGTGAACGAGGCCACCCGATAGGCGCGGCCCTTGCCGGCCACCGTCTTGCCGCTGTCGCGGAAGCGGGCGAACACCGGGGTGTTGGTGGCCACCGCGTTGTCGAAGCCGACCTGGGTGAAGACGTTGTCCTCGGCGGAGATCACGACGCCGGCTTTCGAGACGTTCTCGAAGCGGACGTTCTTGCCCCACAGGCTGTCGCTGTAGCCGCGGTCGATCTCGATGCCTACCGGCGTGTTCTTGATCGCCACGTTGACCAGGGTCAGGTCGACCTCGTGCTCGCGGATGGCCGCGTCGCGCTGGCCGTCGAACGTCGAGTCGACCAGGGTGAACTGCCAGGCCGGCGAGGTCTTCTCGGTGACGATGCCGTAGCGGCCGCCGTGGAAGTGGACGTCTTCCATGATGTTGCCCGCCTGGTAGACCCCGGCGAAGGCCGAGCCCAGGCGGAAGTCCATGTGGCTGAGGAAGGCGTGCTGGGCCATGCGGAACCGCACCGCCGCCGCCGCCGGATTGCCCGCGCCGATCTCGACGTCGACATTGCTCAGGGCCGAATAGAAGGTGCCGGAATTGGCGTCGCGCACCTTGACGGTCGACGGCACCACCGTCGGTACGGGCACGGGGATCTCCCCGACCTGGTATTGGTCGCCGCCCGTGAACACGATCATCGTGCCCACGCCCTTCTGGAAGCCCGGCGTGTTGGGTCCCAACACGAACACCGGCCGGGTGGCGCCCACGCCGAAGATGCGCACGCCCGGCGGCACCAGGATGCTGCGGCTCAGGCGATAGCGGCCCGACGGCAGGAAGACGAGGCCGTGGCCGGTCTTGTCGCGCGCGGCGTCGATGGCTTTCTGGACCGCGTCGGTGTCGTCGGCGCGGCCGTCGCCGACGCCCTTGACGGTGACGGCGCGGGGATCGTCGGGCGCGGTGAGCAGGACGGAGCCGGTCGAGGCCAGAGCTGGGGTCGAAACCACCAGGAACGCCGCCAGAAGGACCGCTCTCATACCGCTACTCCTCGTCGCAATCCCTTATCGATAAGGAAACGCCGCCCGCCCGCCATCCTCGACCATGGTCGTAGTTACGCCCTGTCGGCGGCCCGGTAGAACCCGATTTCAACCGTGCGATCGGCCTGTCGGTCCTTCGCCCTGCCGGCCGCCTTCCAAGGAGACCGCTTGCCGTCGCCATCCCGCCTCGCCCCGTCCGCCGGGTTCGCCATCATCGCCATGGGCGTGAGCGGGAGCGGAAAGTCGACGCTCGGCGCCCTGCTGGCGAACAAGCTCGACTGCCCGTTCCTGGAAGGCGACGACTTCCACGACGCGCGCGCGATCGCCAAGATGAGCGCCGGTCAGCCCCTCGACGACGACGACCGCTGGCCCTGGCTGGATCGCCTGGGGTTGGCGGTCGGCGAGGCCCTGACGTCGGGAGGGCGGGTCGTGGCGGCCTGCTCGGCGCTGAGACGCAGCTATCGCGAGCGCCTGCGCGGCGCCATCGCCGCCCCCACGCGCTTCGTGATGCTGGACGCCAGCCACGACGAGCTCCTGCGGCGTCTCACCAGCCGGTCGGACCACTACATGCCCGCCAGCCTGCTGGAGAGCCAGCTGGCCACGCTGGAGCGTCCCGGCGCCGACGAGGCGGTCTTCACGCTCGACGCCGCCGCCCCGCCCGAGCGGCTCTGCGAGATCGCCCAGGCTTGGCTGGAAGACGCGCGCAGGGCCGCTGCGGGCGCCTCAGGGCATTAGGCGTTTTCGACCGCGCGACAGATGCCAGCGCATGGCCAGGGCGGCGCTGTCGCCGTCCTGCGCGCGGATCGCTTCGACGATCATCTCGTGCTCGCGCATCATCTCGCCGATCACTTCCGGCGGCCGCGATCGCGAGATGTCGACGCCCGCCCGCATGATCCGGTCGACATCGGCCTCCAGGGCCTCGAAGGTGACCAGGAAGGCGGGATTGGCCGTCGCCAGCACGATCCGGCGATGCAGCTCCATGTCCTCGGCGTGGGCGGGCGCGTTCGACAGCAGCGCCTCGCGCAATTTCGAAAGCCCTTCCTCGATGCTGGCCATCTCCTCGGCCGAGCGTCGGACCGCCGCCAGCCGCGCGGCCTCGGCCTCGAGCACGAAGCGCACCTCGTAGCTGCCCATCGTCGACGGCAGTTCGGAAAGGGGCATGTAGGCGCCCAGCTTGTCGGAGGGCCGGCTCTTCACGAACGAGCCGGCGCCGCGCCGGGCCTCGGTGATGCCGTCGGCGGCCAGCCGAACGAGGGCCTCGCGCMCGATCGTGCGCGACATGCCGAAGATCTCCGCCAGGCGCGCCTCGGAAGGCAGACGATCGCCGACCGCCAATCCGTCGGCGTTGATCATCTCAACGATGCCCGTATACGCCCTGTCCGCTAGGCGGCCTTCGCTCATCCGTCGGTCTCCAACTCGAACGGCGCCACCATCGCGCTATTCGCCCGGCATAGAAAGCCGGCGCGCCATCCACCCTCCAAGGGCGCTTTCGGGCGCCGGACAGGCCGGCTTCGCTTCGCTCGCGACGAGCCTTTTTCGGCTCACTGTATGCCAAACCTGTATGACAGGTTTCGAGATGAAACTCTACAGATCGAAATGTTCACGCTCACATCGGCCAAATCGCTTGAACTTGTCCAACAGATAGCGTTACCATCACGAACGCGACCCGGATTCACCGACCATCACTCGGCGAACAAAAGAAACCGGGCGCTGCGCCGTCCAAAACGGCCGCGCAGGGATGAAGCAGAGGGGTTCAGCAATGACCACGACGGCAGTCCGCTTTATCGACCGGAATCTGGAGGCGGCGTTCGACGAACTGACGCCGACCCAGCTGAAGGTCCTGGAAGGCGTCAATTCGGGCCTGCTCAACAAGCAGATCGCTTTCGACCTCGGCATCGCCGAGGCCACGGTCAAAGCGCACATGACCGCGCTGATGCGCAAGCTCAACGTTCACAACCGGACCCAGGCCGCGATCGCGGCCCAGGCCCTGGCCTACTGGCCGCGGTCCGCCGCCCGATAAACCGTCGAGCCGCCGCCTAGCCTTCCAGCGACGCCAGCACCTTCGGGTCGCGCTTGGCCAGTTCGACGATCCGCTCGATCAGGGCGTCCTTGCTCTCCAGCGCCAGGCCGTCGCGCAGGCGGGCCAGGCGATCGCGCACATAGCCCCGGCCCGTCGTGTCCAGCAGATTGGCGGCGACCACCACGGCCGCCTGGTGCTTGCAGGCCCCGAACTTCTCGAAGCCCGGGCAGGTGCAGGCGCCCTCGCCGTCCGGGGCGCGCAAGCTGACGACATAGAGGTCGCCGACGCTGCCGGTCACGTGGGCGGTGACGGCGTCGTCCTCGATGGCCACCAGGTCGACCTTGCCCGCTTCCGCCAGCTGGACGCCGCTCTCGAACCAATGCGCCTCCATGCGTCCCTGCCAGGCTTCGGCGTCGAACAGGCTGTCGGCGGAACTCATGCGTCGTCCTCGATGCGGTGGATGTCGTCGTCCGACAGGCCGAAATGGTGGCCTATCTCGTGGACCAGCACGTGCGCGATCAGCTCGCCCAGGGTGACGTCGCCGCGCTCGCACCATTCGTCGAGGATCGGCCGGCGGTAGAGAAACACCATCGACGCCTGCGGCGTGGGGTCGAACAGCGAGCGGCGGGCCAGGTCGACGCCCTGGTAGAGGCCGGTCAGCTCGAACGGATCCTCGATGCCCAGATCGTCCAGCACCTCCTCGGAGGCGAAATCGTCGATGCGGAACACGACGTCGCCGGTCTGGCGGCGGAAGTCGGCGGGCAGGTCGTCGAACGCCTTTCGCGCCAGGGCGGCGAAGTCGTCCAGGGACGGTGCGAGGCGATCGGTCCAGGTCATGGTCGGTACATAGGCTGGCGGGACCGCGCCGGAAAGACCAGTAAGGGCTGTGCGACAGCCACGCTCATCGCGCTCTGGTCACGCGCGGCCTAATCTGTGAATCTGATTCGCTAACCACGTCCGCAGCCCGGGGGCCGACGACAAGCCTGATGACCTCGTCCGACCTGATCTTGGCCGCGACGGCCGGCGCGGTCTGCCTCGCCCTTTGCGCCACGCTGTGGGCGATGTCCCAGCGACGGCGGTTCGAGGACCATCTCGTCCGCCTGAAGGCCCGCGCCCAGGTCCTGGAAACCCGGCTGATGGACAGCCAGGGGGCCGCCGAGGCCTTCGAGAGCGCTGTGGTCGCCATCCACGACGGCGGCGTCGACCTGGTGTCCGGCGAGGACGCCCTGGCCGAATGCGCCAAGATCCTCGACGTCGCCGCCGACGCCCAGGCCGTGGTCGTGGCCCTGACCGAAGCCGATCCGTCCCACGCCCAGAAGCTGAAGGCCTTGTTCGAACAGGGCGAGGTCTGCGCCTTCGAGGCGCGCGGCCCGCGCGGCGGCGTGCTGGTCGAGGGCCGGGCGGCTGGAACCCGGGCCTGGCTGCGCCTGGCCGCGGCCGCCGCCAACGAGACCGGCCTGCCCGACGCCGGCCGCTTCGCCGCCTTCATGGACGGCCTGATCGAGCCGGCCTGGATCTCGGGCGCCGACGGCGCGCCGGTCTGGGGCAACGCGGCCTATCTGCGGGTGGTCGGGGTCGAGACCGCCGGCGACGCCACGCGCGACAACAAGTCGATCGACCGCGCCGCCGACGCCTTGGTGGTCGAGGCCGCCAAGGCCGGCGAGCTGCGCGAACTGGTCCGCTGGGTGCCGCTGGACGGCCGCCGCCGGGCCCTGCGCTTCTCGGCCCAGCCGCTGGAAGGCGGCGGGGTCGGGGTGTTCAGCAGCGACGTCACCGAGGTCGAGGACATGCGCGACGCGCTGAAGAAGCACGTCGCGGCCCACGACGAGACCCTCAACCACATCGCCGACGCGGTGGCGATCTTCAGCGCCGGTCGGCGTCTCGCCTTCCATAACACCGCCTTCGCCGAGCTGTGGGGCCTGGAGCCGGCCTGGCTGGCCGAGCGTCCCACCCACGGCGAGGTGCTGGACCGCCTGCGCCAGCGCCGCCGCCTGCCCGAGACGGTCGACTACGCCAAGTGGAAGGCCGCCGAGCTGGCGCGCTACGAGGACCTGGGCCCCCAGGCCGACGAAATGTGGGACCTGCCCGACGGCCGCACCCTGCGCGTCGTGCGCCAGCCCCACCCGCTGGGCGGCATGCTGCTGCTCTATTCCGACATCACCGGCGAGCTGCGGCTGAAGGCCCAGTACAACGCCCTCATCCAGGTGCAGCAGGCCACGCTGGACAAGCTGAACGACGCGGTGGCGGTGTTCGGCTCCGACGGCCGCCTGCGGCTGCACAACGAGGCCTTCGAGACCTTCTGGAACGTCTCGGCCCAGGCCCTCGAGGCGGCGGTCGACTTCGAGGGCGTGGTCGAGTTGTGCGTGCCGCGCCTGCATGACCTGAGCTTCTGGCGCGAACTGAAGGGCCGGGTGGCCGATCCCGACCCGCAGATGCGCGCCCCGACCTCGGGCGAGACCCGCACCTCGGACAATCGCATCATCGTCTATCAGAGCCGTCCGCTGCCCGACGGCGCGACCCTGATCGCCTTCGCCGACGTCACCGACACCCGCCAGCTGGAAAGCGCCCTGGCCGACCGCTCCCAGGCCCTGACCGAGGCCGAGCGGCTGAAGCGCGACTTCGTCGGCAACGTCTCGTACGAGCTGCGCACGCCGCTGACGACGATCATCGGCTATTCGGAACTGCTGGAGCGGGCCGACGGCCTGTCGGAACGCAGCCGGGGCCACGTGGCGTCGGTGCGCTCGGCGGCCACCCAGCTGGCCCGCTCGATCGACGACGTGCTGGACATGGCCCAGATCGACGCCGGCGAGATGGCGCTGGAGATCGAGGACATCCGCGTGGCCGGCCTGATGAGCGACGCCCAGGAGCGGTCGCTGAAACTGGCTCAGTTGGGCGGCGTCACGCTGTCGGTGGAGTGCGATCCGGACGTCGGCCTGATCCGCGGCGACCACAAGCGGCTGTCGCAGATCCTGGACCACCTGATCGAGAACGCCCTGCGCCAGACCCCGCCGGACGGGGTGGTCACCCTGTCGGCACGGCGCGCGCTGGGCGAGGTGCGGCTGGACGTCGCCGACACTGGCCGGGGCGTGCCCTTCCACGTCCAGGCCCACATCTTCGACCGCTTCGTCGGCCGCGACCGCGGCGGCCCGGGCCTGGGCCTGGCCCTGGTCAAGGCGCTGGTCGAGCTGCACGGCGGCTGGGTGGCGCTGGAGAGCGAGCCCGGCGCGGGGTCGATGTTCACGTGCCACCTGCCCGAGACGCAGCAACCCGGGGCGGCGCAGCCGGAGTTTGGGTTCTAGAACCTAGTTTCGCGCGGCGAACGCTTGCCCTACGGATCGCTTCGCGATCGTCTTCCCCCACAGGGGGAAGAGGCGCCGCCGGCGAGGTGCACGAGCCTCCGCCCCCTATGGGGGCGGACAGACCGCGAAGCGGTCAGGTGGGGGCAGGTGAGTGAGCCACCGCCCCAGAAAACACCCAGCTAGTGCTGGCTCTCAGGCAGCCGCACCACCAACCCGTCCAGCCCGTCCGACACCTTGATCTGGCACGACAGGCGCGAGTTCGGCTCGACGTTCTCGGCGAAGTCCAGCATCGACTCCTCCATGGCCGACTTCTCGCCGGTCTTGGACAGCCACGCGTCGTCGACATAGACGTGGCAGGTGGCGCAGGCGCAGGCGCCGCCGCAGTCGGCGTCGATGCCCGGCACGTTGTTCTTCACCGCGCCTTCCATGACCGTCAGGCCCGGCTTGACGTCGATGACGTGGTCCGTGCCGTCGTGCTCGATGTAGGTGATCTTGGCCATGGGTCCCCTGAACTCGCTTTTGAACGGTCGTTTTACGCCGCTACTTCTTTCATGGAAATCGTCGGATCCGCCAGCTTCTCGATGCTGACGGGCGTGCGCTTGGCGATCAATTGCTTGCCGGCCATGAACTCGGGCGGCGCGTTGACCGCCTCGACGGCCTGGACCAGGTCGCCCTTCAGGTGGAAGACGGCGAACTTGGCGGCCGCAACGTCGCCGCGCACCACCTGGCGGTCGGCGTCGAACGGCAGGCCGGCGATCTGCAGTTTCAGATCGTATTGGTCGGACCAGAACCACGGGATCTCGTGCGGCGGCATCGGCCGGCCGGCGATGGCGGCGGCGGCCTGCTTGGCCTGCTCCAGGGCGTTGGGCACGCTTTCCAGGCGGAACTGGCGGCCGTAGATCGGCAGCGGGCGGTGGGTCAGGTCGCCGATGGCGAACACGAACGGATCGGCCGTGCGGGCCTCGATGTCGACCACCACGCCGTTGGCGCACTCCAGCCCGGCGTCGCGGGCCAGCTCCTCGTTGGGGATCGCCCCCACGCCGACCAGGGCCGCGTCGCAGGCGATCACCGAGCCGTCGGTCATCCGCACGCCCGTGACGTGACCATCGACACCGTCGAACCCGGCCACCCCGGCGTTGAGCACGAAGGTCACGCCCCGCGCGCCGTGATAGTCCTGGAAGAAGCTCGACAGGGTCTCGCAGGCCACCCGGGCCAGCACACGCGGCTCGCGCTCGATGATCGTGGCGTGGCCGCCCAGGGCCATGGTCGAGGCCGCGGCCTCCAGGCCCACATAGCCGCCGCCGACCACCGCCAGACGCTTGCCGGGACCCAGGTGGCTCTTCAGCGCCTCGGCGTCGGCCGCCGTGCGCAGGGCCAGGACGCCGGCCAGGTCCGCGCCGCGGATCGGCAGGGCGCGGGCCCGGGCGCCGGTGGCCAGGATCAGGTAGTCGTAGGGAAGGTGCTCGCCCGAGGCCAGGGTGACGGTCTTGGCGCCGCGATTGAGGCTGACCACCACGCCGCCCAGGCGCAGGGAGACGCCCGCCTCCTCGTACCAGCTGCTGGGCTTGAGCTGCAGGCTGTCGGCGTCGGCCTCGCCCTTCAGCCAGGCCTTGCTGAGCGGCGGGCGCTGATAGGGCAGCAGGGGCTCGTCGCCGATCAGCACGATCGGGCCGGTGTGGCCGTATTGGCGAAGGAAGGCGGCGGCCGAACCGCCGGCATGGCCGGCGCCGACGATCACGACGCGGGCGTTCAGATCACCGGTCCCTGCTTCACTCAACGCCAAAGTCCTCCCGTTCGAGCAAAGATGACGGTGGCGTCACCTTTTTGCAAGCCGATCGGCCTTGGGCTCGAAGATCGGTTTTAGCGATCTTCTGCGGCGTTTGAAGCACCCTCGTCCCGAGCCCGTCGAAGAACGAGGGAAATGGAGCCGTGGTGTCTAGACCACGCGCTCCACCAGCATCTTCTTGATCTCGGCGATCGCCTTGGCCGGGTTCAGACCCTTCGGGCAGACCTGGGCGCAGTTCATGATCGTGTGGCAGCGATAGAGCTTGAACGGGTCCTCGAGGTTGTCGAGGCGGTCGCCCGTGGCTTCGTCGCGGCTGTCGATCAGCCAGCGGTAGGCGTGCAGCAGGGTCGCCGGGCCCAGGTACTTGTCGCCGTTCCACCAGTAGCTGGGGCACGAGGTCGAGCAGCAGGCGCAGAGGATGCACTCGTAGAGGCCGTCCAGCTTGGAGCGGTCTTCCGGCGACTGCTTCCACTCGGTCTGCGGCTCGGGCGTGACGGTGTGCAGCCAGGGCTCGATCGAGGCGTACTGGGCGTAGAACAGCGTCAGGTCGGGGATCAGGTCCTTGACCACCGGCTGGCTGGGCAGCGGGCTGATCTGCACGGCCTTGCCGGGGGTGTCGGCGTGGCCGTGGGTGCAGGCCAGGGTGTTGCGGCCGCCGATGTTCATCGCGCACGAGCCGCAGACGCCTTCACGGCACGAGCGGCGGAAGGCCAGCGTCGGGTCGATGGTGTTCTTGATGTAGAGCAGGGCGTCCAGGACCATCGGGCCGCAGGCGTCGACGTCCACCTCGTAGGTGTCCCAGCGCGGGTTGCGGCCGTCTTCCGGATCGTAGCGATAGACCTTGAACGCGCGCGTGTTCTTGGCGCCGGCCGGAGCGGGCCAGGTCTTGCCGTTCTGGACGGTGGAGTTCTTGGGGAGGGTGAGCTGAACCATCGATCGTACCCTCAGTACACGCGCTGCTTGGGCGGGATGTAGTCGATATCTTTCGACATGGTGTAGCTGTGCACCGGCCGGAAATCGATCTTCACCTTGCCGGTCGACTGGTCGAGCCAGGCCAGGGTGTGCTTCATCCAATTGGCGTCGTCACGCGTGGAGAAGTCCTCGCGGGCGTGGGCGCCGCGGCTTTCGGTGCGGTTGACCGCCCCGGCCACGGTCACGACGGCCTGGCCGATCAGGTTGTCGAACTCCAGGGTCTCCATCAGGTCGGTGTTCCACACCAGACCCCGGTCGCTGACCTTGATGTCCTTGGCCTTGTCCCAGACCGCCTGCAGGCGCACGACGCCGCTTTCCAGGCTTTCGCCGGTGCGGAACACCGCGGCGTCCTCCTGCATGGCCTTCTGCATCTCGAGGCGCAGGGCGGCCGTCGGCTGGGCGCCGTTGGCGTTGCGGTAGCGGTCGAAGCGGGCCAGGTGGCCGTCGGTCATGCTGTCCTTCAGCTCCGGCTGGGTGGCCATCGGCTTGAGGATCTCGGCGCAGCGCAGCGCGGCCGCGCGGCCGAACACCACCAGGTCGATCAGGCTGTTGGAGCCCAGGCGGTTGGCGCCGTGCACCGACACGCAGGCGGCCTCGCCCACGGCCATCAGGCCGGGGATCACCTGGTCGGGGTTGTCGCCCGACTTGGTGACGACTTCGCCGTGATAGTTCGTCGGGATGCCGCCCATGTTGTAGTGGACGGTCGGCAGGACCGGGATCGGGGCCTTGGTCACGTCGACGCCGGCGAAGACCTTGGCGGTCTCGGAGATGCCGGGCAGGCGCTCGTGCAGGATCTTCGGGTCCAGGTGGTCCAGGTGCAGGAAGATGTGGTCCTTGTTGGGGCCCACGCCGCGGCCTTCGCGGATCTCGATGGTCATGGCCCGGCTGACCATGTCACGCGGGGCCAGGTCCTTCACCGACGGGGCGTAGCGCTCCATGAAGCGCTCGCCTTCCGAGTTGGTCAGGTAGCCGCCTTCGCCGCGCGCGCCTTCGGTGATCAGGCAGCCGGCGCCGTAGATGCCGGTGGGGTGGAACTGCACGAATTCCATGTCCTGCAGCGGCAGGCCGGCGCGCAGCGCCATGGCGTTGCCGTCGCCCGTGCAGGTGTGGGCCGAGGTGGCCGAGAAGTAGGCGCGGCCGTAGCCGCCGGTGGCCAGGATGACCATCTGGGCCTGGAACCGGTGCAGGGTGCCGTCGTCCAGCTTCCAGGCGGTGACGCCCCGGCAGACGCCGTCTTCCATGATCAGGTCGAGCGCGAAGTACTCGATGAAGAACTCGGTGTCATGGGCCAGGGACTGGCCGTACATCGTGTGCAGCATGGCGTGACCGGTCCGGTCGGCCGCCGCGCAGGTGCGCTGGATCGGGCCTTCGCCGAAGTTCTTGGTCATGCCGCCGAAGGCGCGCTGATAGATCTTGCCGTCCACGGTGCGCGAGAACGGCACGCCCCAGTGCTCCAGCTCATAGACCGCCGCCGGCGCGTTGCGGGTCAGGTATTCGATGGCGTCCTGGTCGCCCAGCCAGTCCGAACCCTTGACGGTGTCGAACATGTGCCAACGCCAGTCGTCCTGGCCCATGTTGCCCAGCGAGGCCGAGATCCCGCCCTGGGCGGCGACCGTGTGGCTGCGGGTCGGGAACACCTTGGTGACGCATGCCGTCTTCAGGCCCGCTTGCGCGCAGCCGAGAGCCGCGCGGAGGCCCGAGCCGCCGGCGCCGACGACGACGACGTCGAACTTGTGGTCGATGAACTTGTAGGCCGACATCAGAAGGCTCCGGTGAAGGCGACCTTGAGGATCGCCACGACCCCAAGAGCGCCGCCGAGGACGCAAACGAAAAGATTGGCGAGGACCAGCACGGTCTTGACCGTGAAGTCCGGGACGTAGTCCTCGATCACGACCTGCACCTGAAGCCTCAAATGGATCAGGGCGACGACGATCAGCAGGCAGAGCAGGACGGTGTTGTGCGGGATCGACACCCAGATGGCGGCGCCGTCGAAGTCCAGGGCGGCCAGGCGCAGGCCGGCGAACAGGCCCCACAGGGCCAGCGGAATCAGGGCGATGCCCGACACGCGCTCGGTGATGAAGTGGCCGACGCCGTGGTGCGAGGCGCCCAGGCCGCGGGCCCGGGAGATCGGCGTGCGGAAGCGGGCGGAGGAAGGACCGGCCATATCAGAGCGCTCCGGTTTGGGCGGCGATGACCCAGACGACGACGGCGCCGACCACCGCGAAGGCGATGGCGCAGGCGCCGGACATGTCGGCGATCTTCGGCGTGAAGCCCTTGCCGGCGTCCCAGACGGTCTGACGCACGGTGTAGGCGATGTTGTAGAGCACCGCGACGGTCAGGCCGAACAGCACCAGCTTGCCGAGGAACGAGCCCAGGGAGCCGGTGTAGCAGGCGTAGGCTTCAGGACCCGAGGCCAGGGCCAGGGCCCAGCCGGCCAGCAGCAGGACGCCGACATACAGCGCGAAGACGGTGGCCCGGTGCAGGATCGAGCAGGCCATGGTGATGTGCCAGCGCCAGACTTGCAGGTGCGGCGACAGGGGGCGGTCGGGAAGGCCCCCGCTGGTGTCGGTCATGGTTGCGTCCAACCCTTTGGCTTTGTGCGTTGCGGGATGCTTTTAAGCGCGACGTTGGGGGTGTCAACGCGGCCGCCCTTGTTGAGAAACGTTCTCAGGGCAAGGCGATCAAGCAGCGGAAGCCAAAAGCTGGAACCTGGATTGCGACAGGCCGAGCAAGCCCTCTCAGGTAACCTGATTGTTGTAGCCGTTCGAATTCGTGCCGCCCAAGGAGATCGCGCCGGTCCCGTTGCGGTGAGCATAGGTGACGGAGGTGGTGATGCGATCGGTGTTGGCCTCTGCGAGGATGCCATAGGCGCCGTTGTCGCTGTAGCTGCCGCCGACGAAGCCGACCTCGGTGACAAAGCCGGCGCCGTCGGCGCTGACCAGCGCGCCGTAGCCGGCGCAATTGTTCACCCGGTGGCCCGTCACCTGGCCGTCGCGAACAGCTCCCGCCCCAGCGGTTCCCTTGATCAGCAAACCTTGCGAACTGCATTGCGAGGAGGAGCCGCCCGTGATGGTCCAGCGGGTGGAATCCAAGATGTAGATCCCGGCGGCCGACGCGCCTAGGGCATGGCAATTGGCGATCTCGAAATTGTCGCTGCCGTTGGCGAGGATGCCCACATATCCGCCCGTCGTACGAATGCTGGAAAGCAGCACCTTCCCGCCACGCTGGCTGTTCGCCGTCTGCAACATCACGCCGTAGGCGCCTGTCGGGACCTCGACGACGAGATCGGAGAAGACGACGTCTTCGTATCGTTCCGAAGCCGCCGCACCGTGGGCGGTGAAGCCGCGGATGGTCCCGTTGCTGACCACCAGCCGTTTGGCGACGGTGTCGCCGCCTGGATTGGTGTTGAGCCCGTAGGATCCGCGAGGCGCGCCGGCGCTGTCCGACAGATCGATATGGAAGTCCGTGACGATGACATCGACACAGGCGTGATAGAGATAGAGGCCTCTATTGAAGCACTTGTAGACCTTCACGCCCGAGATCCGGCCGACATTCACGCCGTCGAAGACGATGCCCATGTAGAACCCGTTCGCGGCGCCCGACACGGTCACGTTCTCGACCGTCACGTCGTTGGTGTTGTAGGCGCAGATCGCGGCGTTGAAGCTGGAGTTGGTGGGTTCGGTGGTCTGTGTGGACTGGATCTTCAGATTGCCGATGCAGTACGGGCCCGCGCTTCCGGCGTTGAAATAGATCACCGGGCTGTCGAGATTGCCCGAACGCGTCAGGACGCTGGTATCGCCTTCGCCGAAGATCCGGATCGGGGCCGTGATCGGATAGGTGTGCGCGCCGAGACCCAGATTGGTGTTGGCGGGAATGTAGAGCGGCAGCCCGGTCGACAGGGCGTTGGCGATCGCCTGGGTGAACACCGCATGGTCATCGACGCCCGTGATGGGGCCGCAACCACGAACATCGATCCGATCAACCATCGCACGAGCATTCCACAGCCAAGGCTGACTCAACCCTAGGCCTAGAATGTGACAAAGCCAACCTTATCCGGCTAGAACAGGTTCAGCGCCGCGTGCTGCAGCAGCATGATGGTCTTGGCGTCGCGGATCTCGCCTCTGGCGACCATGGCCAGGGCCTCGTCGATGGTCAGTTCCAGCACCTCGATGTCCTCGCCCTCGTCGGGATGGCCGCCGCCGTCGCCGATCCGCATCGAGGCGTCGTACTCGGCGACGAAGAAGTGCAGGATCTCGGTCACCGAGCCTGGGCTCATGAAGGCCTGGAAGACGGGCGTCACCGCGCCCAGCCGATAGCCCAGCTCCTCCTCGACCTCGGCGCGGATGCGCACCTCCGGCTCGGCGTCGTCCAGCAGGCCGGCGGCGGCCTCGATCAGCAGGTCGTCGTAACCGTTGACGAAGGCCGGATAGCGGAACTGCTTGACCAGCAGCACGGTGCGGTTGGCCAGGTTATAGGGCAGCAGCACCGCCCCGTTGCCCCGGTCGTAGTGCTCGCGGTGCTGGGTCTGCCAGGTCCCGTCGCGGCGCTTCCAGTCGAAGGTGGTCGTCTTCAGGACGTACCAGTTGTCGGAGAGCAGTTTGGTCTCGTGGACGCGGACGCGGTCTTTGATGCTCATCAGGCTCTCCTAATCCCGGATCCGAGCGACATAGTCGGCCGAACGCATTTCCTGCAGGCGCGACACCGTCCGCTCGAACTCGAACGACCCGTCGCCGGCCGGGTACAGCGCCTCGGGCTCGCCGTGGGCCAGGGCCACCAGCTTGGCGTCGGCCTCGTAGAGGGCGTCGACCAGGGTGTTGAACCGCTTGGCCGCGTCGCGCCGGTCCGGCGTCAGCAGCGGCACGTCTTCCAGGAACAGGGTGTGGAAGCGCTCGGCGATCGCCAGGTAGTCCTGCGGGCCCAGCGCCTGCTGGCAGAGGCTGGCGAACGAAGCGCGCAGCAGGCCGCCGGCTGCGCGGGGGAAGTGCATCTTGCGGCCCAGCACCTCGATCTTGGCGCCGGTCTCCTCGGCCCCGTCCAGCATGTCGGCCCACAGGGCGTCGAACGCGGCGAGGTTGGTCTTGTCGTCCGGGGCCAGCCAGGTGCGGGCGGCGCGCAGGCGGTCCAGGCGGAAGTCGACAGGCCCGCGCACGGCGACCACGTCCATCTTCTCCTTCAGCATGTCGATGAAGGGCGTGAAGAGCTGGCGGTTGAGGCCGTCCTTGTAGAGGTCGTCCGGCGGGCGGTTCGACGTGGCCACCAGGGTCACGCCCTGGGCGAACAGGGCCTCGAACAGCCGGCCCAGGATCATGGCGTCGGCGATGTCGGTGACCTGCAGTTCGTCGAAGCACAGCAGGCGGGCGTCGGCGGCGATCAGGTCGGCCGTGGGCGCGATCGGGTCGTCGCCCTTGTGCTGGCCGAAGCGCGCCTTGCGCTCGGCCGCGTCGCCCTTGCGCCAGGCGTTGATGTGCTCGTGGACCTCGGCCATGAAGGCGTGGAAGTGCGCGCGGCGCTTCTTGGTCACCGGGGCGCTGTCGAAGAACAGGTCCATCAGCATGGACTTGCCGCGCCCGACCGGTCCCCACAGATAGACGCCCTTCTGACCCTTGGGCTTGCGGCCGAACAGCGAGAAGCCCGGCTCGCCGGCGTTGTCGAGATCGGCCTCCAGCCGCGACAGGGCGTCGACCGCGGCGGCCTGGGCGACGTCGGGCTTGATCTCGCCCTGGGCCAGGCGCTCTCGGTAGGCGGTGCGGACGGATGTGGGCATCGCCACGGGGGTTAGCGCGCCAGAAGCTCCAGGGAAAGGGGGCGAAGAGCCTAGGCGCGGCCCGGCGTGCGAAGGCGGCCGCGCATGAACTCCACGAAAGCGCGGAGCGGAGCGGAAGCGCCCAGGCGGCTTGGATAGTAGAGACGCCAGTCGGTGGGACCGGCCAGATAGGGGTCCAGCACCCGCTCCAGCCGCCGCGTCATCACGTGCGGCATGGCCAGGGGCTCGGGCTGGTAGGTCAGGCCCAGCCCGTCCAGCGCGCCCTTCAGGAGGAAGTCGAAGTCGTTGACGCTGATCGCGCTGTCGACCGCCACCTGGAACTCGCGGCCGTCCTCCTCGAACTCCCAGCGGTAGTTGTTGCGGCGGGTGGTCTGCAGGACGTTCAGGCAGGGAATGTTTTTCAGGTCACGCGGATGCTCGGGCCGGCCCCAGCGCTCCAGCAGGGCGGGCGCGCCGACCACGCAGAATTGGAACGGGTTCGACACCCGGACGGCCACCATGTCGGGCGCGATCATCTCGCCCATCCGCAGGCCGACGTCGAAGCCCTCCTCGATCAGGCTGACCTGGGCGTCGTCGACGACGATCTCCAGCCGCACGTCCGGATAGGCACGGAGGAAGTCGGTGACCACCGGGGCCAGCACCATCCGCAGGGCCAGGCGCGAGGTGGTCAGGCGCACCGTGCCCGCCGGACCCTCGCCCAGGGCCCGCGCCGAGACCGTGGCGGCCTCCATCGCCTCGACGGCCGGCTGGGCGCCCTGCAGGTAGCGCCGGCCGGCCTCGGTCAGCCCGACCTCTCGCGTGGTGCGGGCGAACAGCACCACGCCCAGCCGGGCCTCCAGCTGCTTGACCGCATGGCTGACCGCCGCCGGCGTAACGCCCAGGTCGGCCGCCGCCACGGTGAAGCTTCGCCGCCGCGCCACGGTGGTGAAGGCCACGACGCCGTCCAGCAGGTCGCGCTGCATTATCAAATCCTGTTTGAAACAACGTTCAGACTATCAAGGATTATCGCGAGGAGGTCGAGCGCTCATCTTCTGGCCACGGGGCGAGCACGCCCCACGGAACAAGGAGATCCAGCCATGACCGACAGCATCGACAACAACATTTCCGGCAAGGTCGTCGTCGTCACCGGGGCCAGCAGCGGCCTGGGCGAAGCCACCGCCCGCCACCTCGCCGCCAAGGGCGCCCGCCTGGTGCTGGCCGCCCGCCGCATCGACCGCCTGGAAGCGCTGGTCGCCGAGATCACCGCCGCCGGCGGCCAGGCCATCGCCGTCCAGACCGACGTCACTGTCAAGGCCGACGCCGACGCGATGATCGCCGCCGCCGTCAAGGCCTTCGACCGCGTCGACGTGCTGATCAACAACGCCGGCTACATGGCCATCGCCCCGATGTCGGCCGCCCTGACCGACGAGTGGGACAAGATGATCGACATCAACATCAAGGGCCTGCTGTACGGCGTCGCGGCCGCCCTGCCGGTGTTCGAGGCGCAAGGCTCGGGGCACTTCATCAACATCAGCTCGATCGCCGGCCGCAAGGTCTTCAGCCCGGGCGGCACGGTCTACAGCGGCACCAAGTTCGCCGTTCACGCCATCTCCGAAGGCCTGCGGCATGAAGTCGGCTCGAAGATCCGGGTGACCGTCATCTCGCCCGGTGGGGTCAACACCGAGCTGAAGCACGGCAGCTCTGACGCGGAGTCGCTGAAGAACCTCGACGCGTTCTACCAGATCGCCATCGGCGCCGACGCCATCGCCCGCGGCATCGCCTACGCGGTCGAGCAGCCGGCCGACGTCGACGTCAGCGAGATCGCCATCCGTCCCACCGCCCAGGACTTCTGAGCTCCGGGTTCTGACCGAACCGCTCGCCCCCGGCCATGAAACGTGACCGGGGGCGACGTCGTTTGTTTCCCTGACACGTCAGAAGGAGACCGACATGGCCCAACCCGAAGACCGCGCGATTCCCTCGGACCTCGCCCCCGAAGGCGAGACGGCGGCGCTCTACGACGCCGACGACAACCTCGACCTCGACGCGGGCGCCGCGCCGCGCGACGGCGACCTCGACCACCGCCCCGGAACCAAGACCCGTCAGGCGCGGAAGGCCGAGATCAGCAACCGGCCAGTGTGATCCGACTGGGGACATGCCCTCGCGGCGTGTCCCCGGCCTTCCTAGGCCCCCAGATCCTTCCGCACGAACCGATAGGTCTCGCGCTTCTCGCAGGCGCAGGCCTTCATCTTGCCGTCCGGGGTCCACCAGACCAGCAGCGGATAGGCGAAGTTCACGCCGTTGGCCTTGAGCAGCGGCCGCAGGTCCTCGACGGTCTTGCGGCCGGCCTCGATCACGGCGGTGCGGGCGACGTCGCCGTCGGCTGGCGCGATGCCGGCCGCCGTCCAGGCCTCGACCGGGGTGGCGTCCCACTTCTCCGACAGCGCCCAGCTGCGGTTGACCCACATCTCGGCCACGGTCGCGCGCTCGGCGGGGGTGGACTTCGGCACGCCGTTGCGGTCGGCGCGGGCGATCTCGATCAACCGGGTGTCGACGCCCGCCTTGTGCAGGCCCGGATATTCCTCGTGCTTGAAGCGCACGCAGTCCGGACAGGTGCGGAAGCTGACCATGTAGAGTTTCGGCCCCTTCAGCCCCGGCGACACCCAGCCCGCGCTTTCCAGGATCTTGGTGATCTCGGCCTGGTTCCTGGTGATCGTCTTGGGCCGCCAGCGCAGTTCGAAGTTCCAATAGGCCCAAGCCCCCGCCCCGACGGCGGCGACCACGACGATGGCGACGAGCCAGCGACCGAAACGCTTCATGCAATAACTCCCTCTTCCCCAGCCCCTAACGTCCGACGTCGCGAGCGGTCCGTCAAATTTGGCGGACCCTCGCCTTGGCCACCTCTCTTGGAACGGCGCGGCGGCTTCTCTAGAGTCGGCGGATGAACACGTCGCAGGCCGTCGAACCGGCCCGCCCCCACATCATCGACACCCTGATCGCCGAGCGGGCGCCGAAACTGTGCGGCTCGCCGGCCTGGCCGCTGGCGCGTGGGCCGCTGCACGCCCTGCTCAGCTACGGCAAGGCCCGGGCCATGGTCGACGCCATCGCCCCGATGGGCGGCCGCGAGGCGCTGGAATATGTGTCCGACCTGCTGAGCGTCGAGGTCGACGTCCAGGGCCTGGAGAACCTGCCCGCCAAGGGCCGCGTCGTGGTGATCTGCAACCATCCCACCGGCATCGCCGACGGCATGGCGGTCTATGACGCCCTGAAGGCCCGGCGGCCGGACATGCGGTTCTACGCCAATTCCGACGCCCTGCGCGTCTGTCCGGGCCTGGACGAGGTGCTGATCCCGGTGGAGTGGGTCGAAGCCAAGCGCACCTTGAGCGACACCCGCCGCGTGGTCGAGCGCACCCGGGCGCTGCTGAAGAACGAGCAGGCCCTGATGATCTTCCCCGCTGGGCGCCTGGCCACCAAGGTCGAGGGCAAGCTGACCGACAAGCCCTGGCAACCCTCGGCGGTGTCGATCGCCCGCTGGAGCGACGCGCCGATCACGCCCATGCACCTGTCAGGACCGTGGTCGACCCTGTTCCACCTGTTCGACGGCCGCGCGCAGGAACTGCGCGACATCACCCTGTTCCACGAGATGCTCAACAAGCGCGGGCGGCGGTTCTCGCTGATCGTCGGCAAGCCGATCGCCGCCAGGGCGCTGGACCCCGACGCGGCCATGGCCACCGGGGCGCTCAAGCACTTCGTCGAGCGCGTGCTGCCCACCAACCCCGACGCGGTGTTCGGATGATCCAGATCGACCTGCCCGACGAGGCGGCCACCCAGGCCTTGGGCCAGAAACTGGCCTCGGCCCTGCGCCCCGGCGACGCCGTCTGCCTGACCGGTCCCCTGGGGGCCGGCAAGTCGACCCTGGCCCGCGCCCTGGTCCGCGCCCTGACCTCGCCCGACGAGGAGGTCCCCAGCCCGACCTTCACCCTGGTGCAGTTCTACGACGGCCCCGACTTCCCGGTCGCCCATTTCGACCTCTACCGCCTGACCGACCCGGACGAGGCCTACGAGATCGGGCTGGAGGAAGCGCTCGAGGACGGCGCGGTCCTGATCGAATGGCCCCAGCGCCTGCAAGGCCGCCTGCCGGCTGACCGACTCGCTATAGACATCACCCCGATAGGCGACGATGGGCAGGCGCGCCGCGCCGTCATCACGCCGCACGGAACCTTCGAAGGACGCAAGCTTGAGCTCTGATCGCGAAACCCTCAAGGCGGCCTTCCTGTCGGCCCACGGCTTCGGCGACGCGCGCCGCGAACTGTTGAGCGGCGACGCCTCGACCCGGGCCTACGAGCGCCTGACTCGAGGCGGCGAAAGCTTCATCTTCATGGACCAGCCGCCGGCCCTGGAGAGCGTGGTCTGCCCGCCGGGCGCCAGCGACGCCGAGCGCGTGGCCCTGGGCTACAACGCCGCCGCCCGCCTGGCCGCCGGCTCGGTCGCCGCCTTCGTGGCCACCGCCGCCTATCTGCGCGCGCGCGGCCTGTCGGCCCCGGTCATCCTGGCCCACGACGTCGAGGCCGGTCTGGCGGTGCTGGAAGACCTGGGCGACGGCCTCTACGCCACCCTGATCGCCGAGGGCCAGGACGAGGTCCCGCTGTACGAGACCGCCGTCGACGTGCAGGTGGCTCTGCACGCCGAGACTCCGCCCGACGTCCTCACGGCGGAAGGCGGCGTGGCCTGGCCGCTGCTGACCTACGACACCCTGGCCCTGAAGATCGCCACCGACACCTTCCTGGAATGGTGGCCGAAGTTCTCGGGCCTGTCTGCGTTCGATGACGCGGCCGTGGCCGAGTGGGACGCCCTGTGGGCCCCGGTCTGGGTGCGCGGCGAGGCCGGCGCGTCGGTGTTCACCCACCGCGACTATCACGCCCAGAACCTGCTGTGGCTGCCCGAGCGCGACGGCGTGGCCCGGGTTGGCCTGCTGGACTTCCAGGACGCCCTGCGCGCCCACCCCGCCTGGGACCTGACCCACCTGCTGCAGGACGCCCGCCGCGACGTCTCGCCGGAACTGGAGCAGGCCATGCTGGACCGCTACCTGGCCGCCCGGCCCGGCGTCGACCGCGCCGCCTTCATCGCTGACTACCGCGCCCTGGCCGCCTCCAACGCCGCCCGGATCCTGGGCCGGGTGTTCGCCCGCCAGGCCCTGCTGGGCCGGCCGCAGTACGAGGCCTACATGCCGCGCACCTGGCGCTATCTGGAGCGGAATCTCCAGGACCCGGCGATGGCCGGGCTGAAGGCCTGGTTCGACAAATACGTGCCGTCGGAGTTCCGTCGATGAGCGCCGCCCCGAAGATCGCGATGGTCCTGGCCGCCGGCCTCGGCACCCGCATGCGCCCCCTGACCGACGACCGGCCGAAGGCCCTGGTCGAGGTCGGCGGCAAGGCGCTGATCGACCACATGCTGGACCGCCTGGCCGCCGCCGGGGTCGAGACCGCCGTGGTCAACGTCCACTATTTCGCCGATCGGCTGGAGGCGCACCTGGTCCAGCGCGCCGCCGCCCATCCCCTGCCGCACATCGTCATCTCCGACGAGCGGCCCCAGGCCCTGGAGACCGGCGGCGGCGTCAAGCACGCCCTGCCGCTGCTGGGCGAAGATCCGATCTGGGTCGCCAACATYGACTCCGTCTGGATCGAGGACGACTCGGCCATCGAAGCCGTGGCCCGCGCCTGGGATTCGGACAAGATGGACGTCTGCTTGATGCTGGCCTCGACCACGGAATCCCTGGGCTTCCACGACACCGGCGACGTGTTCCTCGATGGCGACGTCGTACGCTTCAAGGGTCCCGGCGAGACCGCGCCGCTGGTCTATGTCGGCGTCCACATCACCAAGCCGAAGATCGTGGCGGACGGTCCGGACGGTCCGTTCTCGCTGACCCCGATCTGGAAGGCCCTGGCCGCCCAGGGGCGCGTGCGCGGCGTCGCGCCGTCCGGGGTGTGGATGCATGTCGGCGACCCCGACGCGCGGGACATCGCCGAGGCCCGGCTCGCAGGCGGCGCCTGACCATGACGGGCCCCTTTGATCGCCCGGGGCCGCGCTGGTTCTCGATCCCCGCCCACCGGCCCTTCGTCGAGGACCTGGCGCGCGGGCTGCTGGACGCCTTGGCGCCGCTGGGGCCCGAAGCCCTGCCCGCCGCCACCGTCCTGACCCCCACCCGACGCGGCGCCCGCGCCCTGGCCGACGCCTTTGTCGCGGCCGGCGGCGGCAGGGCCCTGCTGCTGCCGCAGATTCGGCCGCTGGGCGACCTGGACGAGGGCGAGCCGCCGTTCGAACCGGGCGAACTGAGCCTGGACCTGCCGCCCGCCGTCTCCTCGCGCCGCCGCCGGTTCGAGCTGGCCCGGCTGGTCGCCGACAACAGCCATCTGCTGTCGTTCCAGCCCCAGGCGGGCCAGGCGCTGGAGATGGCCAAGGCCTTGGCCGAGTTCCTCGACAGCTGCCAGATCGAGGAGGTCGTCACCGACGACGGCCGCCTGGACGGCCTGGCCGAGGGCGACCTGGCCCAGCACTGGCAGGTCTCGGCCCGGTTCCTGAAGGCGGTGCTGACCGCCTGGCCCAAGCGTCTCGAAGAGATGGGGCTGATCGACGTCAGCGACCGACGGGTGCGGCTGCTCAACGCGCTTTCGGACCAGTGGGAGCAGAACCCTCCTCAGGGCGTACTGGTCGCCGCCGGCTCGACCGGCACCGCGCCGGCCACCGCTCGGCTGCTGCGGGTGATCGCGAGCCTGCACCAGGGCGCGGTCGTGCTGCCCGGTCTCGACGACGGCCTGGCCGACGACGCCTGGGACCAGATCGAGGGCGTGCAGGGCGAGCAGCATCCGCAGGGCGCGATGAAGCGCCTGCTCGACGGGGCCAAGGTCACCCGCGCCGACGTGCGTCCCTGGTGGCCCGAGGCCGACAGTCGGGGCCGCTGGCGTCGTCGCCTGATCAACGAGGCCCTGCGCCCGGCCCAGGCCACCGCCGACTGGCTGGCCCAGATCGACCGGCTTCGTGCGGAAGCGCCCGGACTCGATCCGATCGAGGAGGGGCTGAAGGGCCTGTCCCTGGTCAACGCCCGCACCGAGGAGGAGGCGGCCGTCGCCTGCGCCCTGCTGCTGCGCGAGGCGCTGGAGACCCCCGGCCAGACCGCCGCCATGGTCACCCCCGACCAGGAGCTGGCCCGACGGGTCAACGCCCGGCTGGTGCGCTGGGGCGTGATCCCCGACAGCTCGGCCGGCGCGCCCCTGGCCGCCAGCGCCGCGGCGATCCTGGCCCAGCACGTGGCGGGCCTGGCGGTGGATTCTCTGGATCCCGTGCGCCTGCTGGCCGTGGCCAAGCATCCGCTGCTGCGGGGCGACGCCGAGGTCACTCGCGACCTCGAACGCTGGGGCCTGCGCGGCCCCGCCCCCCGCGACGCGGCCCAGCTTCTGGAACGGCTCGCGAAGTATCCTGACGCGAAGGCCCTGATCGAACGCGTCCTGGCCGCCGCCCATCGCGTCGCCGCGCCCTATGTCGCCGACCCCAAGGCGGGCCAGCCGGCCGCCGCCGCGCGGGCCCTGGTCGAGGCGCTGGAGGCCCTGGCCGATCCCACCGACCCGTGGGCCGGCTCGGCCGGCGAGAGCCTGGCGGGCCTGCTGTCCTCGCTGATCACCGACGGCGTCGCCCTGCCGCCGGCCTCGGCCCAGGGCTTCGCCGACCTGTTCGACCGGCTGGTCAACGAGGAGACCCTGCGCACCGGCGGCGCCACCCACCCGCGCCTGCGGATCTTCGGGGCCATCGAGGCGCGGATGGTGCGGGCCGACCGGCTGATCCTGGCCGGGCTGGAGGAAGGGATCTGGCCGCGCGGCGCGCCGATCGACCCGTTCCTGTCGCGGCCGATGCGCGCCAAGCTGGAGCTGCCGCCGCCCGAGCGCCGCATCGGTCTGACCGCCCACGACTTCGCCCAGGCCGCCTGCGCGCCCGACGTGATCCTGGTCCATAGCGAGCGACGCGGCGGGGCGCCGGCCGTCGAGAGCCGCTGGCTGTGGCGGCTGAAGACCCTGGCGCGCGGCGCCGGCCTGCACCTGACTGAGCGGCCCGACGTGCTGGCCTGGGCCCGCGACCTCGACGCGCCTGGCCCTTACGAGCCGATCAAGCGTCCGGCCCCGACTCCGCCGGTCGCCGACCGTCCGCGCAAGATGGCCGTGACGCGGGTCGAGGCCCTGACCCGCGACCCCTACGCCGTCTGGGCCCGCGACATCCTCAAGCTCTTCCCGCTGGACCGCCCCGACGAGCCGGTCGAGGCCCGGGCGCGCGGCACGGCGATCCACGCGGCGTTCGAGACCTTCTCGCTGGAGCATCCCGGCCCTGTGCCGGCCGAGGCCGCCGCGATCTTCGCCGGCCTCTACCTCGGCGAACTGGAAAAGGCCGGCATGCCGCCCGCCGCCCTGGCCCGCGAACGCGCCCTGGCTCGCGAAGCCGCCCTGTGGGTCGCCGAGCTGGAGACCCGCCGCCGGGCGGGCGCCGAACGGATCGTCGTGGAAGCCGCCGGCGAACTGACCTTCGACATCGGCGGGCGGCCGTTCACGGTCACCGCCAAGGCCGACCGGATCGAGCCGACCGCCGACGGGATGGCCCACATCCTCGACTACAAGACCGGCGCCGCGCCGTCGAAGAAGCAGGTCGAGACCGGTTTCTCGCCCCAGCTGACCCTCACGGCCGCCATCCTGCGCGAGGGCGGCTTCAAGGACATCGGTCCGCGCGAGCCGGGCGACCTGACCTATCTGCGGGTCACCGGCCGCAAGCCCGCGGGCGTCGAGGAGGTGCGCGCCGCCGCCGGTGTCGACAGCCAGGAGGCGGCGATCAAGGCGCTGAACGGGCTGCGCGAACTGATCGAGCGGTACGACAATCCGCGTCAGCCGTACCTGTCGCGCGTGGCGCCGCAGTTCGTGCACGACCACGTGGGCGACTACGGGCACCTGGCGCGGGTGTTCGAGTGGTCGACCAGCGGCGATGACGGGGAGGGCGGCGAATGAGCGGCTCGACCGGCCAGTCCCTCCCCCTGTGGGGGAGGCGCTCGCGAAGCGATCGGTTGGGGGATACTGCCGAGGTGGGACCACTCCCCCCTCCGGCCCATTCGGGCCGCCTCCCCCACAGGGGGAGGGACTAGCCGTGTCCGACGCCCTGACCCTGCAACCTGACCCCCAGCGCATCGCCGCCGATCCCGCCATCTCGGCGTTCGTCACGGCCAACGCCGGCTCGGGCAAGACCAAGACCCTGATCGACCGGGTCGCGCGCCTGCTGCTGGCCGGCTCGTCGCCCGAGGCGATCCTGTGCGTGACCTACACCAAGGCCGCCGCCGCCGAGATGCAGCGCCGGTTGTTCGAGCGCCTGGGCGAGTGGTGCGTCACCCCCGACGTCAAGCTGCGCGAACAGTTGGGCGCTCTGGAGGGCCGCGATCCCACCAGCTTCAGCCACAAGCAACTGTCCGAGGCACGGGGCCTGTTCGCCAAGGCGCTGGAGACGCCCGGCGGGCTGAAGATCCAGACCATCCACGCCTTCTGCGAGAAGCTGCTGCGGCGCTTCCCGCTAGAGGCCGGCGTCTCGCCCGGCTTCCAGGTGATGGACGACAGCGCCTCGGCCGCCATCGCCCAGGGCGCGCTGCGGCAGGTGGCGACCTACGTCACCGACCACGACGACGCTTTCGCCCTGGCCTATGCCCGGTTCTCGGTGGCCCTGGACTTCGCCAGCTTCGAGGCGATGTTCGCCACCTTCGAGACCCAGCGCGGGGCGATCGGCGAGTATCTGGGGAAGGTCGGCGGCCTGCAGGGCGCGATCAAGGACGTCTGGAAGGTCTGCGGCTTCCACTATGGGGCCAGCAGCGTCGAGGACGTCGTCGCTGAAGCGATGGCGGAGCTGGACCGCGACCTCTGGCGCTCGGTCGCCGACGTGCTGTTGAACGGCACCAAGACCGACATCAAGTGCGCAGGCCAACTTCGGGCGCTGGCCACCGACCCCGACGCCGACCTCGACCAGGCCTTGGCGGCCCTGTTCACGGAGAAGGGGGCCGGCACGCCCGCCACCTGGCCAGCCAAGACCTCGGGTCTGAAAGCCCACGAGCATCTCCGCGAGCGGTTGCTGGCCGAGCAGGAGCGCCTGGCCGAGGCGCGCGAATGGCTGCGCGCCGCCCGGGTGGCCGAGGACAGCGCCGACGCCCTGCGCCTGGCCGCGCTCTACGTCACCTCGCACCAGATCGAGAAGGACGCCCGGGGCGCGCTCGACTTCGCCGACCTGATCGACAAGACCAGGGTGCTGCTCACCGAAAAAGTCGACGCGGCCTGGGTGCTGTACAAGCTGGACGGCGGCATCGACCACATCCTGCTGGACGAGGCCCAGGACACCGCGCCGGAGCAGTGGGCGATCCTGCGGGCCCTGACCTCGGACTTCTTCGCCGGCGAGGGCGCGGTCCGCTGGCGCGCCCAGCATCAGGGCCCAAATGGGGGGAACGACGCGCGGACCCTGTTCGTGGTCGGCGACGAGAAGCAGTCGATCTACTCGTTCCAGGGCGCCGATCCGCAGCGCCTGCTGGCCGAGACCCAGAGCTATATCGCCCAGATCACCGACGTCGGGCAGGTAGGCAAGGCCGTGCCGCTGATCACCTCCTACCGCTCGACCGTGGAGGTGCTGAGCTTCGTCGACGCCCTGTTCTCGGCCCCGGAGACCCGCTCGGGCGTGCCCGCCCCGGCCGGCGAGGACGTGGTCCGCCACCAGCCGTTCCGGGTCGACCACAAGGGCTGCGTAGACCTGTGGCCGCTGGAGCGCGAGCTGCCCGGCGAGGAGCGCGAGGCCTGGGACGCGCCGCTCGACGCCGAGAGCGAGCACGGCGCCAACCGCCGCCTGGCCGAGAAGATCGCCGTCGAGATCCAGGCCCTTATCGCCCGCGGCGACGCGGTGTTCGACAAGGAGGCCCGCCAGTGGCGGCCGGCCCATCCGGGCGACATCCTGGTGCTGGTGCGCCGGCGCAAGGCGCTGTTCGAGGAGGTGCTGCGGGCCCTGAAGCGGCGCGGCGTGCCGGTGGCCGGGGCCGACCGCCTGAGCCTGTCGGCCCACATCGTGTTCGACGACCTGCTGGCCCTGGGCCGGTTCTGCCTGTTCCCCGACGACGACCTGACCCTGGCGGCCCTGCTGAAGAGCCCCTTCTGCGGCCTGTCGGACGACGACCTCTACGCCCTGGCCAAGGGGCGGCCGGGCACGCTGTGGAAGGCCGTGAACGAGCGCGCCGCCGAACAGCCCAGATGGTCCGCCGCTCGCGACCTGCTGCGCTGGGCCCTGGCAGAGAGCCGCCGCAAGCAGCCGTTCGAGTTCTACGCCCTGCTGCTGGGCCGGGTGGACGACACCGTGCGTTCCAACCGCGCCAAGGTGCTGACCCGCCTGGGCGAAGAAGCCGCCGAGGCCCTGGACGAGTTCCTGGCCCAGATCCTGGCCGCCGAGCAGCGCGGGGTGCGCGACCTGGAGGCCCTGGTCGCCGACTTCGCCAGCCTCGACATCGTGGTCAAACGCGAGATGGAGGGCGCGCGCCAGGAGGTGCGGGTGATGACCGCCCACGGCTCCAAGGGCCTTGAGGCGCCGATCGTCTTCCTGCCCGAGACCACCATGAAGGGCGGGGCGCGCGGCTCGCCGCTGATGCAGACCGAAGCCGGCGGCTTCCTGTGGTGCGCGTCCAAGGCCAACGACTGCGAAGCCAGCATGATGGCCCGCGAACGTCGCGAGAAGAAGGACGCCGAGGAGGCCCTGCGACTCTACTACGTGGCCCTGACCCGGGCGCGGGACCGCCTGATCCTATGCGGCCGGATCGACGCGCGGACCAAGGACGAGAACGTCGGCGGCTGGTACGCCGCCGCCCAGGCCGCCTTCGCCCATCCCGATATCGAATCCGGGGTGCGGGAGATCTCCGACGACGGCCGCAAGCGCTTCGGGCCGGACCCGATGAAGGCCGAAGCCCTGGCGCCGCGCATCGCTCCCGCCATGGTCCCGACACCCGCCTGGACCCTGGCTCCCGCCGCGCCCGAGACCCCCGCCGCCCGCTATGCCGCCCCCTCCACCCTGGAGGACGAGGCCCGGGGCAGCGCGCCCTCGCCCCTGGCGGCTGTGTCGGGCCTGGGCCGCTATCGGCGCGGCGAGATCATCCACCGGCTGCTGCAGCTCCTCCCCGACATCGAACCCGCCGCCCGCAGGACGGCCGCTGGCCGTCTGCTGGCCGCCGAGCGCGACCTGACCGACGACCAGCGCGCCGAAATGGCGTCGGCGGCCTTCGGCGTGCTGGAAGACCCTCGATTCGCCGCCGTGTTCGGCCCCGGCTCGCGGGCCGAGGTCTCGGTGGCGGGCGGGGCGTCCAAGCTGCCCGCCGAGCTGAAGATCGCCGGCCGGGTCGACCGGCTGGTGGTCACGCCGGACCGCATCCTGGTGGTCGACTACAAGACCAACCGCCCCTCGCCCGACCGCATCGAGAACGCCGATCCGGCCTATCTGTCGCAGATGGCGGTCTACGCCGCCGTGCTGGCCGAGGTGTTCCCCGACCGCCCGATCGAGGCCGCGATCGTGTGGACGGACGGCCCCAAACTCATGGCGGTTCCAGAAAAGGTGATGGCCTCGGCCCTGGCCCGGCTGTTCTAGATCATTGCCGAGGGGGGCGCGGGTCCCTAAATCTTGCTGCAAGACGGGGAGCGAATCCCCGATAATGACAGTTTTCTAGCGCGCCCCGGATGTCCGGGCGCAGATGGAGCCAAGCGATGAGCACCGTGACGGTGACCGACGAGTCCTTCGAAAAGGACGTCCTGCAGGCCGAAAAGCCGGTCCTGGTCGACTTCTGGGCCGAATGGTGCGGCCCGTGCAAGCAGATCGCCCCGGCCCTGGAGCAGATCTCCGAGGAACTGGCCGACCACGTCACCGTGGCCAAGGTCAACATCGAGGACAGCCCCACGACCCCGTCGCGTTACGGCGTGCGCGGCATCCCGACCATGATGCTGTTCCGCGGCGGCCAGATGGCTTCGATGAAGGTCGGCGCCATGCCCAAGGCCAAGATCCTGGAATGGCTGAACGAAGCCGGCGTGCACCAGCCCGCCTAAGCGTTCGCCGCTGATCTCCAGCGCACAGCCGCCCGCCTCGCCGACGCGAGGCGGGCGGTTTGCGTTTACGAGGGCTCCGTCTCGCTTTCGCGGAATTCGTCCGCCTCCACGAAGGCCACGCCCTCTTCGTCCAGCACCCACGCCCCCATGAACGCGGGATGCGCCGGATCCAGCTCCTCGTCGATCAGGTCGCCTTCGTAGAGGCCGACATTGCTGTAGTCGAAGTCCAGCGAGAGTTGATGGGCCAGACCCACCATCTCTTCAGCCATTCGGCGCGAGTAGCCCAGCGCTTCGCTCTCGTTGACGAACTCGTCCGCGAGCGTGCTCACCTCCGCCGCATCGCTGCCTTGGGTCGCGCTGGTGGTGACGATGGTGAAAGCGGGCATTGGCGTCTCTCGTAAGTGGCGATCCCTCACCTAGCCCCGTTTGTCGGGAGGCGCGGGCTATATTCTGAAAATACCGCTCGCGACGGCGGGGAGCCGCTGAGCGTCGGACGGTCAGTCGGCGCCCCGGTCGTCCTTCTTGGTGGCGCGGTATTTCTTCTGAAGCCCGCCCAGGCGGCGGCGCTCGGCGTCCTTGGCCGCGCGATCGGCCTTGTCGTCCACGGCGGCCAGTTCAAGCCCCAGCTTCTGGAAGTGCGCCCAGCGATCGGGATCCAGGGCCCCGCTCTCCAGCGCGCCGCGCACCGCGCAGCCGGGTTCGTTGGCGTGGCCGCAGTTGTTGAACCGGCAGGCCTGCGCCAAGCGCTCGATGTCCTCGAACACCTCGCTCAAGCCTTCCTCGGCGTCGATCAGTCCGACCTCCCGGATGCCGGGCGTGTCGATGATCAGCCCGCCGCCGGGCAGCAGGACCAGCTCGCGATGGCTGGTGGTGTGGCGTCCCTGGTCGTCGGCTTCACGGATCGCCTGGGTCGCCATGCGCTGCTCTCCCAGCAGCACGTTGACCAGCGTCGACTTTCCAACGCCGGACGAGCCGATCAGCACGCAGGTCTCGCCCGGAGCCAGATGGGCCAACAGGGCGTCGAGCCCCACGCCTTGCCGCGCCGACACCTGGACGACGGGGCAGTTGGCCGCCAGGGCCTCGATCTCGGCGGCCTGGAGCGACGGTTCGGCGCAAAGGTCCGACTTGGTCAGCACCACCACGGCGCGCGCGCCGCTCTGCAAGGCGGCTGCGAGGTAGCGCTCGATCCGGCGCGGATTGAGGTCGGCGTTCATCGAGGTGACGATGAAGGCCAGGTCGATGTTGGCGGCGACCACCTGCGGCGTTTGCGTGCTGTCAGCGGCCCGACGCACGAAGGCGGTGCGGCGCGGCAGGATGGCGTGGATGGTGGCGGTGCGCTCGACGAGGTTCCTCGACAACGCCACCCAGTCGCCGACCGCCGGGTGGCCGGCCTCGCGCGCCTCGTGACGCAGGCGTCCCGACGGTTTGGCGCGCAGTTCGCCCTCGTCGGTGGCCACCAGGTATCCGTTCCGCTGCTGGACCACGACGCGCCCCGGAACATGGCCCGCGCGCGCGTGCGGTTCGAAGGCCCGCGCTAGCGGATCGGACCATCCATACTGCTTGATCACGTCACGGCTTCCACAAGTACGGGGACGGGCCAAACCCCACCGCCCACCCCACCAACGCGGAGCGGGCGGTCTGGCGTGCGTCTACTTCTTGCCGGGCGTGACAATGAACGGCGAGACCGAGGCCGGGGCCGTCTTCTTGTCGGCCTTCGGTTTGCGGACTTCCTTATTGGATTTCTTCTGACCCTTGGCCATGGCGGCTCCTGCCCGGACGCTCGCGCGCCTGGGAAATCCAGCGGGCCGAGCCGCCCTTTCGGCGTGGAGTGATCCTTAAAGCGTCGCCGAGCGGGGGTCTAAAGGTTTCGGTGGAAGCCCTCCCCCATCCTACGACCGTCGTCCCGACCACAGGGTCCGGGATGACGGCTGAAAATAGAGGGAGGGACTAGGGCCTAGGCGGCCTTCTTGGCCGCCTTTTCCTTCTTGGGTTTCTTGTCCTTCTTGCCGTGGGCCGGCTTCTCGGCCTTGGGGGCCTTGAGCTTCTTGGCCTTGGCTTCGGGCTCGGCGTGGACGTCCGAGACGGCCATGTCGCTGAGCAGCTCCAGGAAGCCCTCGCGCTTGCTGGGCTTGAGCAACGCGAGAATGCGGGCGTCGGCCATGGCCACCTTGGGGCGGCTCTCCTCCAGGACGGCGGCGCCGGCGGGGGTCAGGCTGACGGTGTTGGCGCGGGCGTCCTGGTCGGAGCGCTGGCGCTCCAGGTGACCCTTGGTGATCATCCGGGCGACCATGTCGGCCAGGGTGGAGCGGTCGATGCCGGTGGCGCGGACCAGACCCGTCTGGGTGACGCCCTCGTTCTCGGCCACGGCGGCCAGGACCGCGAACTGGCGCTGGGTGATCCCGCCCGTCCCGCTTTCCTCGGCGTAGATGTCGAGGGCCAGTTGCAGGACCCGGTGCAGGAGATGGCTGGGCGAACGGGCCAAGGCCCCGCCGTTATCGCTCCCACGCTCGCTCTTCGAGTCGCCCTTGGTCTTGGCCATGGTCCGTCGTCCCTCGTTTCCGTCGACGGACCTTTAAATACCACGGTTAGACGTCGTTTTGACGACAGACGGTCCGTGGGCTGTCGATATCGCCTTCCCTGCCGCTCATCCCGGCGAATGCCGGGACCCAGATGGAATGACGGTGTGGCTGACGCCATGAACGCCGAGCGTTTCCAATCAGCCCACAGCTTTAGGATCTGGGTCCCGGCATTCGCCGGGATGAGCGGATTTTCTTAGAACCCCGCATCAGGCGGTTCAGGAGTCTTGGCGTCGTCGCCCTTGGCGATGTGCTTCATCATGAAGGGCACCTGGCTGAGCGAGAACAGCAGGGCCAGGGGCAGCAGGCCGATCCGGAACTTCACCCACATGTCGGTGGTCTGGGTCAGGCGGACCAGTTCGTTGGCGATGGCGGCGAAGGCGAAATAGCCGCCGTAGCGCAGGGTCAGGGTGCGCCAGGCCGCGTCGGGCAGGTGCACGGCCTCGCCCATCAGGGCCTTCAGCGGCGCGCGGCCCGTGAACACGCCGCCGATCATGAAGATGGCCAGGGCCGAGTTCACCACGGTGACCTTGATCTTCACGAACACGTCGCTGTGGAACACCAGGCCCAGGGTCCCGAAGATCAGGGCCATGACGCCGGAGAACAGCGGCAGCAGCGCCACGCGGCGCTCGACCACATAGCCCAGGACCAGGGCCAGGGCCGAGGCGGCCACCAGCACCCAGGTGGCGGTCTGGAAGTTGCGGCCGGTGGCGAAGAAGGCCACGCCGAACGCGACCGGCGCGCCGTAGTCGATGGCGGTGCGCACCCAGGCGGCGTTCTTTTTCTTGGTCGCTTCGGGGGCGGCTTCGGGAGCGGTGGGAGGCGTGTCGGTCATGTTCAGTCTTCCAGGCCCACCAGCGAACGGGAGAAGGCGCGCGCGTCGAACGGCTGCAGGTCATCCACGCCCTCGCCGACGCCGATCAGCTTGATCGGGCTGTCGGAGGCGCGGGCCACCGGCACCAGCACCCCGCCGCGCGCGGTGCCGTCCAGCTTGGTCATCACGATGCCGGACACCCCGACCTGGTTGCCGAAGATCTTCTCCTGGGCCAGGGCGTTGCGGCCGACCGTGGCGTCCAGCACCAGCAGGGTCTCGTGCGGGGCGTCGGGATCGACCTTCTTGAGCACGCGGATGACCTTCAAGAGCTCGTCCATCAGGCCCTGCTTGTTCTGCAGCCGGCCAGCGGTGTCGATCAGGACGACGTCGTGGCCTTCCTGCTGGGCGCGCTCGACGGCCTCGTAGGCCAGGGCGGCGGCGTCGGCGCCCGGCGGGCGAGACATGAAGTCGGCCCCGGCCCGGTCGGCCCAGACCTTCAACTGCTCGACGGCGGCGGCGCGGAAGGTGTCGCCGGCGGCGATCAGCACCTTGGCGTTCTTGCTCGTCAGGTCCGAGGCGATCTTGCCCAGGGTGGTGGTCTTGCCCGAGCCGTTGACGCCGATGAACAGCACCACATACGGCTTGGGGCCCGAGAGCGGATCGAACACCCCCTCGCGGTCGGTCAGTTCGGCGGCGACCAGCTCGGCCAGGGCTTCCTTGACCTCGATCTCGGTCGACGACTTGCCGAACCGCGCCTTGCCGAAGGCGTCGGTGATGCGCGCGGCGATCTGGGGGCCCAGATCGGCCTCGATCAGCATCTCCTCCAGCTGGTCCAGCTGCTCCTGGTCCAGCGGCTTCTTGGTGAAGGCGCCGGTGACCTGCTCGGTCATCTGCTGGGACGACCGGGCCAGGCCGGACGTCAGGCGCTGGAACCAGCCTTTTTTCTGCTCGGGCTTTTCGCTCATGGCGTTCCTTTAGAGCGTGGCAGCTGAAAGTGTGAGCGGTTTCAGCGCCCGCCACGCTCCAATTAATAGAGATAGAGCCCGGGACAGGCTCTATCGGGGTGTGGCATCAAACGCCAATGGACGCGCTTTCGACCACCCTATTCTGGCTGGATTACGCCGCCGTCGCCGTGTTCGGCGCGACCGGCGCGTTGGCCGCCGCCCATCGCAAGCACGACATCATCACCTTCGGCTTCTTCGCGGCCATCACCGGGGTCGGCGGCGGGACGCTGCGCGACCTGCTGATCGACGCGCCGGTCTTCTGGATCCAGCGCCCCGGCTACATCATGGTCTGCCTGCTGGCCGCGGTGATGGTGTGGATGCTGGGCAAGCGGGGGTGGCGATTCCGGGCCCTGCTGTGGCTGGACGCCCTGGGCATGGCCGCTTACGCCGTGGTCGGCACCGCCAAGGCCCTGAACCTGGGCGTCCATCCGTTCACGGCCGTGATGATGGGCGTGCTGACCACCGCGTTCGGCGGCATCATCCGCGACGTGCTGGCCGAGGAGCCGAACCTCTTGTTGCGTCGTGAGATCTACATCACCGCCGCCCTGGCGGGGGCCGCGGTGTTCGCGGGACTGACCGTGCTGCACGTCGGCTTCTGGCCGGCCGGGATCGCCGGCTTCGCCACCGCCTTCGGCCTGAGGGCCTGCGCGATCAAGTTCGGCTGGCATCTGCCGGGCTTCAAAGGTGGCGAGGAGGAGGTCTAGATCCTTCTCCGCTCGCCGGAGAAGGGTTCAGGTGTCGTGATCGGGATGCTGGTGCGAGGTCACCGGCCCTGACGGCCCCATGGGCGGGCGCACAGGCATGTCGGCCAGGTTATCCATCCAGGCCGGGCGGCCCTCGACGGCCAGCTGAACGCCGGGCTCCACCCGTGACGGGTCGTCGAAGGCGAACACCGCCAGGTCGATCTTGTCAGCGCTCCACTCGAAGGTCAGGGGCGTGCCGCAGGCGGCGCAGAAGCCGCGCCGGACGGCGTCCGAGCTTTGGAAACCTGACGGCGCGCCGCGCGTCCAGGTCAGGTCGGCGACGTCGACGGTGACCAGCGCCCCGAACGGACCGGCGAAGGCCTTCTGGCACATGCGGCAATGGCAGATCGACGCCCGGCCGACCTCGCCCTCGACCCGGAAGCGGACGGCGCCGCATTGGCATCCCCCGGTCAGGACAGAAGCGTCGGACATCGGAAACCTCAGGGCTTGTGCGGCGGAACCGGCAGGACGGGGATCGGCGTCAGGCGGAAGGTCACTTCATAGGCGTCGTGGTCGGACAGCACGGGACCGCCCGTGGCCGAGCCGTCGAAGCGGGCCTCGACCTGGATCGGCCGGATCGCCACCCGGTCCCCCGCCTTGAAGCCGATCAGGTCCTGGGTGTCGAGCCACGGGGCGTCGCCGTCGGCCGAGATCTTGGCGTCGCAGCTGCCGGGAGTCCGGAAGCAGACCTGGCTGACGACGTCGAACGGATAGCGCTGCATCACGTAGTCGTACCGATCGGGGGCGTGCATGACGTTGAAGTCGCCGCCGACGATCAGCGGGGCGCCGGGCGTGCGGTCGGTCTCCATGAACCGTCCCAGCTCGGCCGCCTGCAGGTGGTGAGCGGTCTGGTTGCGATTGCGCGGCACGCCCGAGGCGCCCTTGGAATTGAGGTGGGTGTCGGCGATCTCGACCGGGACCGGCAGGCCGGGCACCTCGAGGCTGACCAGCATCACCCCCTTGTTGGCCAGGCAGTCCAGGCCCGCGCAGTAGTGGTAGGCGTGCGACTTGACCCAGTTGATCGGGTGGTTGCTCAGCACCCACAGGCCGCTGGAGCCCCACTTGCCCCAGCCCTCGCCCTTGCGGCGGTACTTCACCCGCTTGTAGCGCGGCCGATCCTCGCGGGTCAGCTGGCTGCCGTCGCGCTGCTTCTTGCGCGGCCCCTTGGCGACATAGGGATAGCCGGAGAGCTCGATCAGGTCGTCGACCTCGTCGCGGAAGCCTTCCTGCAGCAGCACGACGTCGGGCTCGACCCCCTTCTCGCGCAGGGAGGCCAGCTGCCGGCCGATCTCCTTGAGCTTGGACCCGCGCCCCGTCCGCACGGGCCAGGGCAGGCCCTCGACGTTGTAGGTCATGACGCTGAGCTCGACCGGCTGCATCGGACCGATCGGCTGGAAGGCGGCGGGAGGAGAGTCCTCGGTCTTGGGTTCCGGCGCCAGGTCCTGCGGCGGCGGGACGTCCTGCGCGTAGGCCGCGCCCCCGGCCAGCAGGGTCGCGGCAAGAACGGCGATCAGCACGCGACGATCGATCATCCCTAGGCGGCTAGCTCCGCGATGACCCGCGTTCCGTCGTGCCCGACCACCCGGAAGGCGGCGATCTCCCCCTGGGGAGCAACGCCCCCCAAGGCGGGATCGAAGGCGATTTCGGTGAAGTCCTCGGCCCGGGCCACGCCGTCGCGCTCGACCAGGCCCGACAGGGTGCGGCCGACCTGGCGGCTCAGATGCCGTTCGAGACCGGCCTGGCCCGCTTCGCGCAGGCGGCGGGCGCGATCCTTGATCACCGGCCCCTTCACGGGCGGCATACGGGCGGCGGGCGTGCCGGGGCGGGCGCTGTAGGGGAAGACGTGCAGGAAGGCCAGACCCGCCTCCTCGACCAGCTTCAGGGTGTTGGCGAACGCCTCTTCGCTCTCGGTCGGGAAGCCGGCGATCAGGTCGGCGCCGAACGCGGTGTCGGGACGCACGCGGCGCACCTCGGACACCAGCTTCAGGGCGTCCTCGCGGCTGTGGCGGCGCTTCATGCGCTTGAGCACCAGGTTGTCGCCGGCCTGCAGCGACAGGTGCAGGTAGGGCATCAGGCGCGGCTCGGTCTCGAGCAGCTTGAACAGGTCGGGATCGATCTCGGCGGCGTCGATCGACGACAGGCGCAGGCGGGGCAGGCCGGGGACCAGCTTCAGGATCCGGCCCACCAACTGGCCCAGGGTCGGCTCGCCGGGCAGGTCGGCACCCCACGAGGTCACGTCGACGCCGGTCAGCACCACCTCGCGATAGCCTTCGGCCGACAGGCGGCGCACCTGTTCCACCACCTCGCCGGCCGGGGCCGAGCGCGAGTTCCCGCGGCCATAGGGGATGATGCAGAAGGTGCAACGGTGATCGCAGCCGTTCTGGACCTCGACATAGGCCCGGGCCCGGTCCTTGAGGCCGGCGATCAGGTGACCGGCGGTCTCCTTGATCGACATGATGTCGTTGACCCGCACGCGGGTGGACGTGTCGAGCAGGGCGCCCGGCGCGGCCTTCTCGGCGTTGCCCAGCACCAGATCGACCTCGGGCATGGCGGCGAAGGCGGCGGGGTCGATCTGGGCGGCGCAGCCGGTGACGATCAGCCGGGCGTCCGGCCGCTCGCGGCGGGCCTTGCGGATCGCCTGACGGGCCTGGCGCACGGCCTCGTTGGTCACCGCGCAGGTGTTGAACACCACCGCGTCGGCCAGGCCGTCGGCCGAGGCGCGGGCCCGGATGGCCTCGGACTCGTAGGCGTTCAACCGGCAGCCGAAGGTGACGACGTCGACGCCGTCCGGCCCGGACACGGTGGTCGCGGGGCCGCCTTCCTCGCCGACTTGCGGCTTGGGCGTGGGGGGGCGTGAGATGAGGGTGTAGGTCGTCACGGCTTCACCCCCACGCGGGCGGTGTCGGTCGACTTCAGGATCTTGGTCACCACGCCGCAGATATCTTTCTGGGCGACGGGACCCTGGGTGCGGGAATCCAGGCTGTTGTCGCGATTGTCGCCAAGCACGAACCAGGCATTGGCCGGAACGGTGACGGGAGTCAGATTGTCGATTTCGGTGTCATTGGCCAGATCAAGGGTGTCGTAGGTCCGTCCGCCCAACGTCTCGCGATAGACCCGCCCTTCAACGTAGTCGCCGCCTTGAACGTGTACGCCCCAACCCGCAGACACCCGTGGCGTGGGACGCCCATCCACGCTCAGCATACCGTTTCGCATTGCGACCACCTGGCCCGGGCCAGCGACCACGCGCTTAACGTAGCGCACCTTGCCGATACGATGGATGATCACGTCGCCCACGGCGGGCTTGATCGAGCCGCAGAGCGCTCGCGCGCCGTACACACCCAGGATGTCGACCTGAGCGAGGGTCGGATTCATCGACGCGGAGGAGGTCGTGTAGGTGGACAGCGGAAAGAACAGGCGCAGCCCCAATCCGACTAGAAGCGGCGTCACGGCGAACACCAGGTGGACCAGCAAATGCGGTCGCTTCAGGGCGACGCCGGTCGCGCGCGCGCGCCAGGCGATCCAGCCGGCATGAAGCGCGGCCAGCACGTTGAGAATCCAGACCGGGCCGAGCTTGGATGCGTCGTCTGCCCACCGATAGACTCCCGGAGGCGATTGGAACGTCCAGCCGATCACCGCCGCCGTGGCGACGACCAACAGGGCCAGGAACCCCAGCGCCAGACGCATACGGCCAACGAATACATAGCCCACTGGCGGAAGCAGCAGGTTGAGGACGAAAGCCCCGACCACGCCGCGACGCGACAGCGGCTTGGTCGAACTTTCACCGGCTTGGGGGGATGAGAGAACGGCCTCGGTCATGGCTGGTCGACGAACGCCGCGAAGGCGTCCTTCCAGTCGGGATGCCAGCGCGACAGGGCCGGGCGGTTCTCGATGACGTCGCCCATGGCCCAGGCCATGCGCTTTTCATCGACGGCGCGCGGCACGTCGTTGTCGGGACACAGGATGTAGAAGTCGCCGCGCGCGATGCTGTCCAGCATGAACCGCACGGTCTGCTCCGGCGTCCAGGCGGCGGCCGGCTTGTCGGTCCCGCGCCGGGTCATGCCGGTGAAGACGTAGCCAGGGATCAGCAGGCGGGCGTCGACCTGGCAGTCGACGATCTCGCGCAGGCTGTGGGCGAGCCCCTCGGTCAGGGCCTTCACCGCCGACTTGGACACGTTGTAGGCCGTGTTGCCCGGCGGCTGGGTGATGCCCTGCTTGGAGCCGGTGTTGATGATCAGGCCGGGCCGGCCGCTGGCCGCCATCTCCTCGCCGATCAGCTGGACGCCGTTGATCACGCCCCACAGATTGACGTCGAGCACGCGCTTCCACGGGTCCTCGCCCGAGAAGGCGTCGCCCCCGCCGCCGACGCCGGCGTTGTTCATAAGCACGTCGATCGCGCCGAACTTGTCGACGGCCGCGTCGCGCAGGGCCTGGACGGCGGCGCGGTCGGCGACGTCGGTCTCCACGGCCAGGGCCTTGTCGCCGATGGCGTCGGCGGCCTTCTTCAGGGCGCGGCCCATGATGTCGGCCATGACGACGTTCATGCCCTGGGCCGCGAAGGCCTGGGCGGCGGCCAGGCCGATGCCGTCGGCCGCGCCGGTGATCACGGCCGTCTTGCCGGGTCCGATGGCGGGATGGATCGTCATGCGGCGACGAGCTCCGGCAGCCTGCCGGTGAATTCCAGGGTGATCGGGCCGGTCATGATCACGTGGCCGTCGGCCTCGCGCCATTCGATGGTCAGGGCCCCGCTCTCGAACTCAACCTTGGCGATGCGGTCGGTCAGGCCGCGACGCACGGCGGCCACCTGGGCCGCGCAGGCGCCGGTGCCGCAGGCGGCCGTCAGGCCCGCGCCGCGTTCCCAGACCTTCAGCCGGATGTGGTCGCGGCTCTCGACATGGGCGAAGCCGACATTGACGCCGTCGGGGAACAGCGGGTGGTGCTCGACCAGGCTGCCCGTGCCGCGCGCGAAGTCGTCGCTGACCGGGGCGTCGACGAAGAACACCACGTGCGGATTGCCCATCGACACGCAGCCGGGCGTATGGACCAGCGGCGCGTCGATCGGACCGACCTGCAGCTCGATGCCCACGGTGTCCATCTCTTCCGACAGCGGGATCTGGTCCCAGGCCAGGCCCGGCCGGCCCATGTCGACCGTCACCAGCTTGTCGCCGGCCATCACGCCCGACAGGCGCCCGGCCACGGTGTCGAAGGCCACGGACTCCTTCTTGGCCGACTGCATCAGCAGCCAGGCCACGCAGCGGGTGCCGTTGCCGCAGGCCCCGGTCTCCTCGCCGTCCGAATTCCAGAACCGCACATAGGCCGAGGCGCCCTCGGCGCGCGGCGGGTCGATGGCGATCACCTGGTCGCAGCCGATCCCGCCCTCGCCCCCATCCTTGCTGGGACGTTTGGCGATGGCGCGGATGTCCTCAGCCGTCGGATTGAAAGGCTGGGTCAGGGTCTCGATCACGACGAAGTCGTTGCCGAGGCCGTTCATCTTGAGAAAGGTGCGGCTCATGGTGCGGGCTATATAGTGGAAAACCTCGTCCGAGTCAGAGGTCGGGCCCGACTGCGGCGATTTGAGCGTGAGTTTTCCTGTCTGGAAGGGGCTTGAGTGGGCGATCGCGACAGTGAGGAACAGGGTCTGCGCCTGAGGGCCCGGCTGCGGGCGCTCTATCATGGCGCGTCGCCCACGGCGGTGCGGTTCCGCTATGGGATCATCGTCATCGACCTGGCGATCATCGCCTTCTTCGTCGCCGCGCCGCTGATGCGCCGCCACGGCCTGACCTTCTACGCGATCGACTACGGGGTGGCCGCGTTCCTCGGCCTGGACCTGGCGGCCCGGGCCATCGCCCACGGCGAGATCAAGACCTGGCTGAGGAAGCCGATCACCTGGGTCGACCTGTTCGTGCTGGCCACCCTGCTGTTCCCGGCCTGGCTGTTCAACTTCGGGTTCCTGCGTGTGGTGCGGCTGTGGACCCTGATCCACAGCGAGTTCTTCTGGCGCACGATCGGTCGCCGCTACGACGACACCCGGGTGGAGCAGATCACCCGCGCGGCCTCGACCCTGGTGACCTTCGTCTTCGTGGTCACGGGCTTCGTCTATTCCAGCTTCGCCGGGCGGCACGCGGGCATCGGCGGCTATGTCGACGCCCTCTATTTCACCGTCACCAGCCTGACGACCACCGGCTATGGCGACGTCACCCTGCCCGGCGTCTGGGGCAAGCTGCTGTCGATGGCGGTGATGCTGGGCGGGGTGTCGCTGTTCATCGGCCTGATCCAGTCGATCCTGCGACCGCACAAGGTGACCTTCCCCTGCCCCTGCTGCGGCCTGCGCCGGCACGATCCCGACGCGGTGCACTGCAAGGCCTGCGGTCAGGTTCTGAACATTCCCAACGACGGCGACTGAGCGATCTGGCGCCGGACGGCTTTTGCGATACCGTCACGACAAAGGCGCCGCTCCAGAGGCGGCCCACCTGTCACGACAGCCGCCGGATCCCCAGATGCGCAGACTGCTCCTCGTCCTCCTCGCCTCCACGAGCCTCATGACCACCACCGCCCAAGCCGCCGATCCCGTCCCCGCCGACACCGAAGCCCGGACCCCCTTGGCCGAACTGGGCAAGGACGATCCCTACAAGTGGATGGAGGAGATCGAGGGCGAGCGGCCGCTGGCCTGGGCCAAGGCCGAGAACACCCGCAGCTTGGCGATCCTGCAAGGCGACAGCCGCTATGCCGGGCTGGAAAGCCAGGCCCTGGCCATCCTCAACGCCAAGGACCGCGTGCCGGGCGTGTCGTTCGCCGGCGACGGATCCCTGCGCAACTTCTGGCAGGACGCCGACCATGTGCGCGGCATCTGGCGCAAGACGACGCTGGAGAGCTACCGCACCGCCGAGCCCCAGTGGGAGACGATCCTCGACATCGACGCCCTGTCCAAGGCCGAGAACGCCAACTGGGTGTTCAAGGGCGCGGGCTGCCTGGCGCCCGAGGAGACCCGCTGCCTGGTCACCCTGTCGAACGGCGGCAAGGACGCTGTGACGATCCGCGAGTTCGATACGACGACCAAGGCGTTCGTCCCCGGCGGCTTCGTCCTCCCCGAGGGCAAGCAGAACGTCGGCTGGCTGGACAAGGACACCCTGCTGGTGGCCCGTGAATGGGAGCCGGGCCAGGTGACCAAGTCGGGCTATCCCTACGTGGTCAAGGCGCTGAAGCGCGGCCAGGCCCTGGCCGACGCCAAGGAGCTGTTCCGGGGAACGCCCGACGACGTCTCGGCCTCCGCCTACACCCTGACCGACGCCGACGGGAAGGTCGTGGCCGTGCTGGCCGGCCGCGCGGTCAGCTTCTTCGAGGCCGAGACCTATCTGCTGACCGACACGGGACCGGTGAAGCTGCCCTTCCCGCTCAAGCATTCGGTCCAGGGCTATGTCGCCGGCCAGGTGGTGATGTCGCTGGAGCAGGACTGGCCCGAGAAGGGCTTCAAGACCGGCGACCTGCTCAGCCTGGACCTGGCGGCCCTGAAGGCCGATCCGGCCAAGCCCGCGCCCGTCCTGGTTCTGCGCCCCACCGCCAGGCAGTCGGTGGAGGGCGTCACCTCCACCCGCGACAAGCTGGTGGTCGGGTTGCTGGACAACGTCACCGGCGGGGCCCTGGTCTACAGCCATGGGCCCGAGGGCTGGACCTCGCAAAAGCTGGCCCTGCCGACCAATTCGACGATCGGCCTGGGCTCGGCCTCGCAGAAGGACGACCGGCTGTTCGTCAGCGTCACCGGCTATCTGACGCCATCGACCTACTGGCTGGCCGACGCCGCCTCGCTGAAGCTGGAGCAGGTCAAGGCCTCGCCCGCCCGCTTCGACGCCTCGACCCACGTGGTCGAGCAGTTCGAGGCGGCCAGCACCGACGGGACGAAGATCCCGTACTTCGTCGTGCGGCCCAAGGGCGTGAAGTACGACGGGACCGCCCCGACCCTGCTCTACGCCTATGGCGGCTTCCAGGCCTCGATGACCCCGGCCTATTCGGGCGTGATGGGCAAGCTGTGGCTGGAACGCGGCGGCACCTATGTGGTGGCCAACATCCGCGGCGGCGGCGAGTTCGGTCCGGCCTGGCACAACGCCGGCCTCAAGGAGAACCGCCAGAAGGTCTATGACGACTTCTTCGCCGTCTCCCAGGACCTGATCACCCGCAAGATCACCTCGCCGCGCCGGCTGGGGATCATGGGCGGATCGAACGGCGGCCTGCTGATGGGCGTGGCCCTGACCCAGCGGCCCGAGCTCTACAACGCCATCGTCGTGCAGGTGCCGCTGTTCGACATGATCCGCTACACCCAGATCGGGGCCGGCGATTCCTGGAAAGGCGAATACGGCGATCCGGCCATTCCGTCCGAGCGGGCGGTGATCGCCAAGTACGACCCCTATTCCAACCTCAAGGCGGGCCAGAAGTACCCCGAGGTGTTCATCGAGACCTCGACCAAGGACGACCGCGTCCATCCGGCCCACGCCCGCAAGGCGGCGGCCCGGCTGGAGGAACTGGGCTATCCGGTGCTGTATTACGAGAACATCGACGGCGGCCACGCGGCCAGCGCCAACCTGGCCGAGACCGCGCGTCGCCAGGCGCTGGAGTACGTCTACCTGTCGAAGAAGCTGATGGACTGATCCGGGCGTCGTAAACCCAAGTTCAATCTATCCCCGTCAGGATGCCGTCGATTATCCGGCCGCTCTCGAGCCGGTTCGAGGTTGCCTTGAAGATCGACGTCTTCCCCGCCCTGGAACTGCCCGCGGAGGTCCACGCGGCCTGGTCGGCCGTGCAGGCCGGCGAGGCGCGCCTGGACAGCCCGTTCCTGTCGCCGCTGTGGGCCCAGGCCGTCGCCCGCGCCCAAGGCCCGGCCGGCGGCGTGCAGGTCGCTGTCCAGTACGATGAAGCCAGCCGGCCGGCCGCTTTCCTGGCCGTGCGCAAGCGCGGCTCGACCGCCATGCCGGCCGGCGCGCCGATGAGCGACTACCAGGCCCTGGTGACCCGCGACGGCTTCCGGGCCGATCCGCGCGCCATGCTCCAGGCCCTGGGCGTGTCACGCTACGATTTCTGCCACATGCTGGCCGAGGATCCGGCCTTCCAGGGCCACGCTCGCGGCCGCGACGTCTCCTGGGTGGTCGAGGTCGCCGACGGCTATGCCGCCTACGAGGCGGAACGCAAGGCGGCCGGGGTCGGGGCGCTGAAGGACATCGACAAGAAGCGCCGCAAGGTCGAGCGCGAGGTCGGCCCCGCCCGCTTCACCGCCCTGTCGGACTCCCGCGCCGACTACGCGCAGCTGATCGCCTGGAAGCGCGCCCAGCTGGCCGCCACCGGCCAGACAGACCTGTTCAAGACGGCCTGGGTCATGCGGCTGATGGACGAACTGCTGGAGACCCGCGACCCGGCGTTCGGCGGCGGGCTCTACACCCTGCACCTGGGCGACGAACTGGCGGCCGTGCACTTCCACCTGCGGGGCGGCGCCACGATCCACGGCTGGCTGATCGCCCACGACCCGAAGTTCGAGCGCTATTCGCCGGGCCTGCTGCTGTTCCAGGACATCCTGCGGGGCCTGGACACCGGGCCCTACAAGCGCCTGGACCTTGGGGCCGGCGACTATCGCTTCAAGCGCGAGCTGTCGAACCGGCAGCAGGGGGTGATGTTCGGGTTCCTGGGCGCGCCGTCGGTTTCGACCCTGGCGCGCACCGCGGCCTACAGCCTGCGCGAGGTGGCCGAGGCCCTGCCGCTGGGGGCGGTGTCAGCCCTGCCGGGCAAGGCGATGCGACGGATCGACGTCCTGCGCGGGCTGCGCTGAACGTCACGCTCCAGTGATGTCTAGGAAGCCCGTGCGATCAGCGCGATCACGCAGCTCCAGAGCATGAGATTGACGCCGGAAATAAGCAGAAGCCAGCCCAGGCGACCCTGACGGCCGTCCTGCCGCGCGCGATACGCAACGCCGCGAACCACATGACCCATGGTTTCCTCCAAAGCTCTCTACTGGAGCTTGAGTCGGATGAAACCCCTGTTCCGAGGCACGCGCAAGCAAGTTTGATCGGCTGTCCCAGGACAATCTCGAAAATGTGACGGTGGTCTAGCTTTGGGCGTGACAGCCGAAAGTGGATGCCGGTTCGGCGTCCGCCACGCCCTCGATGTTCAAGCTAGGAGGAAACGGCGTTGATCCGCAGGGCCGGCGGGTCGATGCGGCCCGCCTCCCAGGCGCGGGTCCAGCCCAGGCGCTTGACCGGCTCGCGGAAGGCGAAGCGCAGCAGGTGCTCGGCGACGACGTCCTCCAGCCGGGCCAGGCCCTCCAGGTCGGCCGCCTCGATCGTGACGTCCAGCCCCTCGGGGTCGGCCAGCATGCTGCAGGTCCCCAGCGGCAGCGGGATCAGGGCCGAGATGTCGTCGTACGTCACCTCGAACCTGTGGCCCCAATGCTTGGCTAGCTGGATCATGTAGCGCGAGCCCTTGTCGGTGTTCAGGCGGGCATGGCTCTGCATGGGCTAGACCCCTTCGATGGCCGCGGCCGCGTCGTCCATGACCTTGGCGATCGCCGCGACCTGTTCGGGGGTCAGCGAGCCGGAGGTCAGTTTCAGGCGCAGGGCGGTCTTGAGGTTCTCGCGGGCCCGCATGATCTGCGGCGAGAAGGCGGCGCTCTGGGCGGCGGCTTCGGCCATGCGGGTGAACAGGCCGTGGACCGGTTGGCTGTTGCTTTCCAGGAAGGCCTGGCCCTCATCGGTGATCGTGTAGAGCTTCTTGCCGCCGCCGGCGTCGGCCGCGGTGACGTAGCCCAGCTCTTCCAGCAGGGTCAGGGTTGGATAGATCACGCCGGGGCTGGGGGTGTAGGCCCCGCCGGCGGCGGTCTCGACGGCCTTGATCAGCTCGTAGCCGTGGCTGGGCTTGTCGGCGATCAGCTTCAGCACGACCAGGCGCAGGTCGCCGTGATCGAAGAACCGGCCCATGCGGCCGCCGCGACGATGATGGCCTTCGTGGCCGTGGAAGCCGAACGGATGGCGGCCGAAGGGCGCGCCGTGATGACCGCCGTGGCGGCCGTGGTGGGGATGACGTCCAAACATGTAGGTTTTAGATCCTGTTTCGTTATATCGAACTTACAGATATATCGGATTGGCCGAACGTCAAGAGTGTTTTCCGATATATCTGAAATCGATCTAAACAGATCGTGGCCGGGGACAGGCGCATGCGCCTGTCCCCAATCGTGGTTACGCGCCCGGCGGCACCGGGAAGCCGCGGTTGCGCATCAAGGCGCCGATCTTCACGTCGCGGCCGCGGAAGCGGCGGAAGGCCTCGCCCGCGTCGATCGTGTTGCCCACGCTCATGATGTCGTCGTGCAGGCGCTTGGCCACGGCCTTGTCGTAAAAGCCGCCCGGCGCCTCCTCGAACGCCTCGGCGGCGTCGGCGGTCAGGGTGTCGGCCCAGATGTAGTTGTAGTAGCCGGCCGAATAGCCGTCGCCCGAGAAGATATGGCCGAACTGGGTGGGCCGGTGGCGCATGACGATCTCGGACGGCAGGCCGATCTCGGTCAAGGCCGACTTCTCGAACGCTTCCGGGTCGATGGCCTGGCCCCCCCCAGGACGCCATTGGGCGGCCAGGTGGATCTTCATGTCGTAGATCGCCGAGGCCAGGTACTCGACCGTCGAGAAGCCCTGGTTGAAGGTCTTGGCCTTCTCGATCTTGGCCACCAGATCGGCCGGGATCGGCTTGCCGGTCTGGTAGTGGACGGCGAACTTCTCGAGCACCGGCTTGGTCGGCAGCCAGTGCTCGTTCAGCTGGCTGGGAAACTCGACGAAGTCGCGGGCCACGTTGGTGCCGGCCAGGGTCGGATAGGTCACGTCCGAATTCAGGCCGTGCAGGGCGTGGCCGAACTCGTGGAACATGGTGACGGCGTCGTCCCACGAGATCAGCACCGGCTCGCCGGGCTTGCCCTTCACGAAGTTGCAGTTGTTGGAGACGATCGGGGTGATCACGCCCTTGAACTTCTCCTGGGTGCGGTACTCGCTCATCCAGGCGCCCGACTGCTTGCCGGCCCGGGCATAGGGGTCGAAGTACCACAGGCCCACGCGTTGTTTCCCATTGGGCCCGCCCTTGGTCACTTCCCAGACGCGCACGTCGGGATGGCAGACCGGCACGTCGGTGATCTGGGTGAAGCTGAAGTCGTAGAGCTGGCCCGCCGCCCAGTGGATGGCCTCGCGCAGCTTCTCCAGCTGCAGGTAGGGTTTGACCACGTTCTGGTCGAGGTCGTAGCGCGCCTTGCGCACCTTCTCGGCGTAGTGGCGATAGTCCCAGGGGGCGATCTTGAAGGTCGCGCCTTCGGCGTCGGCGACCTTCTGCATGTCGGCCACTTCCTCGTGGACCCGGGCCACGGCCGGCTTCCAGACCTGCATCATCAGGTTCATGGCCGCGTCCGGGGTCTTGGACATCTGGTCGGCCGTGATCCAGTGGGCGTAGGTTTCGAAGCCCAGCAGCTGGGCCTTCTCGGCCCGCAGCTTGAGGATCTCGGTGATCACCGCCTTGTTGTCGTGGGCGTCGTTGTTGTCGCCGCGCGACACCCACAGCTTCCAGCCCTTCTCGCGCAGGTCGCGGCGATCGGAATAGACCAGGAAGGGCTCCATGGACGAGCGGGTGTTGGTGATCAGCCACTTGCCCTTCAGGCCCTTTTCCTCGGCGGCGGCGGCCGCGCCGGCCTTCACCGAATCCGGCAGGCCGGCCAGGTCGCCCTCGGCCAGCTCCAGGGTGTAGCCCTCCTCGTCGGCCAGCTCGTTCTGGCTGAACTTCGTGTAGAGGCTGGCCAGGGCCTGGTTGATCTGGCCCAGGCGGGCCTTCTTGGCGGCGTCCAGCGCCGCGCCCTGGCGGGCGAAGCTGTTGTAGACCACCCAGGTCAGGCGCTTCTGCTCGGGCGTCAGGTTCGAGGTCTCGCGGGCGTCGTAGACGGCCTTGATGCGGGCGAACAGCTGCTCGTTCTGGATGATCTCGTCGCCGAACGCCGCCAGCTTCGGCGTGCTCTCGGCCTCGACCTTCTGCATGGCCGCGTCGTTCATCGTCGAGGTGAACACCCCGAACAGCGCCCCCACCCGGTTCAGGGTCCGACCGGAGTCCTGGAACGCGGCCATCACGCCCTCGAAGGTCGGCGCCATGCGCTTGGCGGTCAGGGCGAAGATCTCCTGGCGCTGCTCGGCCATGGCCGTCTCGAAGGCYGAGGCGAACAGCTCGGGCTTGACCTTGTCCAGCGGCGGCAGGCCGCCGTGCGGGCCGGTCCATTGGGCCAGCAGGGGATTTGCGGAAGCGGCGGCGGGGGTGGCGGCTTTGGCGATCATGGGCATCAGGGCGGTCGCGCTGGCGGCGGCGAGGAAGGAACGACGCTTCACGGGCGGGTCTCCGGAGAAAGGAAGCTGAACCCTAGAGCGCCGCGAGGCTCATCGTTAAGCGCTTTCATGCGGAATTCGTCCCACGAAGCGTGAATTCGACGACAGAAACTCTCCCGCGCCCCTTCGGACCGGGACCGGTTCGTGCCGGCGCCGGACCTGCACGATGCCGCCATGGGCCCGGCGCCAGAATCTCAAGGCGCCCGCGTGGACGGCCGGGCGGCGGCGGGGTAAGCCAGATCCATGTCCATCGGCGTCTTCGACTCCGGCGTGGGCGGCCTCACGGTCCACCGCGCCCTCGTGAACCGTCTGCCCCAGGCGGACTTCACCTATCTGGCCGACCAGGCCAACGCGCCCTACGGCGGGCGTCCCGGCGAGGAGGTCGTCGACCTGACCCGGGCCGGCTGCGAGCGCCTGTTCGACACCGGCGCCAGCCTGGTGGTCCTGGCCTGCAACACCGCCTCGGCCATCGCCCTGCGCCGCCTGCAGCAGACCTGGCTGCCGGGTTACCGCAAGGCCCTGGGCCGGCCGATCAACATCCTGGGCATCATCGTGCCGACCATCGAGGCGGCCACCGGCCTGCCCTGGGAGCACGAGGCCGAGCGGCGCGGCGACAAGGTCGAGCAGCTGGACGTGCTGGGGGTGTTCTCGACCCAGGGCACGACCAATTCGCGCGTCTACGAGATCGAAATCGACAAGCGCAAGCAGGACATCGCGGTGTTCTCGCAAGCCTGCCCCGACCTGGTGCCGATGATCGAGGCCGACGCCGGGGCCGTGGACCTGGCCAAGGCGGTCGAGGTCTATGTCCAGGCGCTGAAGACCCGCATCGGCCGCTATCCCGATCGCGCGGTGCTGGGCTGCACCCACTACGAGATCATCGCCGACATCTTCCGCGCCGCCCTGCCGGCCGGCACGCCGGTCATCCACCAGCCGGCCTCGACCGCCGACGCGCTTGAGCTCTACCTGCAGCGCCACCCGGAGTTCGATCCGGGGACGGGCGGCTCGCGCAAGTTCCTCACCACGGGCGCGCCGGGGCCGCAGAACGGGCTGGTCGAGAGTTTCTGGGGCGGGCCGTTGCGGTTCGAGGCGGCTTAGGAGGACTAGTCCCTCCCCCTGTGGGGGAGGCGACCCGAAGGGTCGGTGGGGGGAGTTTTAGGATTTTCGACCCTGAATTCTGGTTCCTTCCTACCCATCCCCCCTCCGTCGGCTTCGCCGACACCTCCCCCAGGGGGAGGGCCTTGACGGTGAGAGCCGACCGACGGACGGTCCTTCAACCGGGAGGGGCCCACCCCATGAAACACCTGCTGATCGCCGCCGCCGCGCTCGCCGTGACGACCACCGCCCGCGCCGAAGTCGTCGACGCCCAGGCCAACGGCTTCGAGGTCAAGCGCACGGCCGTGCTGAACGCGCCGGCCGACAAGGTCTACGCCGCCCTCGCCCAGCCCTCGCAGTGGTGGAGCAAGGACCACACCTGGTCGGGCTCCTCGGCCAGCCTGTCGCTGGCCCCGATGAGCGGCGGCTGTTTCTGCGAGAAGCTGCCCAACGGCGGCTCGGTGATGCACATGACCGTGGTCTACGCCCAGCCCGGCCAGGGCCTGCGGTTGTTCGGCGCCTTGGGGCCGCTGCAGATGTCCGGCGCGACCGGCCACCTGGGCTGGACCCTGTCGGAGACCAACGGCAAGACCACCCTGACCCAGACCTACGACGTCGGCGGCTACATGAAGGGCGGTCTCGACAAGATCGCGCCGGGCGTCGACCACGTGCTGAGCGAGCAGTTCGACCGCCTGAGGGCCTATGTCGAAACGGGCAAGGCGCCCTAGCCGGCGACCGTCATCCCGGACGCAAGTCCCTGAGCAGCCAGGAGAAGTCGGCGGTCAGCTGGCCCGACTGGTTCCCCTTGCCGGTCTTGGGATCGTACGAGGTCCAGACCCCGGCCGACGAGTGGCAGCCCATGCAGCTTTCCGTCTGGAAGGTCAGGGTGTTGATCCCCGGCGTCACCGGCTTGCCCTGATTGTTGAGCACCGAGTTCCAGACCGGCGGCTGGGCGGCGCCCGAGGCGGGGCAGTCCTGGCCGCTGGGCAGTTCCTCGCCGTTGCACGCCACCTGGTTGCCCTTCTGGAAGTAGGTTTCCATGGTGACGTTGGTCAGGAACACCGGGGTGGGATTCCCGCCCGGTTTGTTGCCGATGGCGTTCGGCAGGCCGCCGTTCCACGGGGCCGGTCCCGCCGTCGGGTCGGTCGGCCACTGGGTGTCGATCAGCTGGTAGTACTGCCAGACCGAGCCCTGGGCCTTCAGGGCCGCCTGGGCCTGGCGGTTCAGGGCGACCTTGTCGCCGGGGATCGGGATGCCGCGCCAGGCCTGGGTCGGGATGCGCGGATAGACGCCCTTCACCTTCTGCGGCAGCTGGTTGACGGCGCACATCGGGCAGTTGGGATCGACGAACGACGGGTTGAGCTTGGGGTGGGCCACCGCGTCGACGTCCAGGTTGTCGACCTGCTCGAAGGTGGACCAGATCCATTGCGGCGAGGTCGTGGACTTGTGGCCGATATGCATGCCGACCAGGCCGACCGTCACCTTGCGCTCCAGCTGCTTGCCGTCCGGCCCCTGGTCGATGACCACCGCCGGGCTGGTGTGGAAGCGGCTGAAATCGTCCTTGCCGGGCTTCAGGATCCGCCAGGCGAACTTCAGCTCGAACGACCCGCTCCAGTCCTTGCCGGGCGTGCCCAGCGGCATGGCCACCTTGTTGCCGGCCTTGGAGAAGGCGACCTGGCCGTTGATGTTGTACAGGCTGTTTTCGCAGAGATAGCCGACCTCGTTGGGGTCGATCATGATCTCGTAATAAACGAACTCGCCGTTCTGATCGAGCATCGGGCCCGAGAAGGCCTGGTTGATGTCGTCGCCCAGATTGGCCGCGTTCAGCTCGCCCACCGCCGACAGCACGCCCAGGAACCGGGTCGCGCGCGGATCGGCGTTGGCGACGGCCTGGGCCGAGAACGCCGCCAATCCCTTGCTGACCGGCTTGCCCAGGTCGCCCCGGAACAGGGTCAGGGTCCGGGCCTTGGGCGACACGCCGCAGGCGGCCGGCTTGGCGCCGTCGGTCTGGAAGATCGAGCTGGAATTGTGCCACAGCGTCCAGTGCGGCGCCCCGAACCGGGTGTCGGTCAGCTTGGGCGCGGCCACGCCCTGGCTGTTGGTGGGCCAGTTCAGCGCCAGGAACATCTGCCAGGAATAGAGGTCGAACTCGCGCTGGACCTCGGAGAACTTCTGGGCCTTTTCCAGCTGGGTCTTCAGCGCGATGTCGACGTCGCCCGGCATCTGCGGCGTCAACTTCGGCGCGAAGTTGGGGAAGGCGGCCAGATAGGCCGGCTTGGACGGCGGCGCCGCGTTGAGGCCCTGGGCGACGAACAGGCCGCCCCCGCCCGCCAGGCACACCATCACGGCGGCCAGCGCCCGCCAGCCGCTCTTCCGTCCCGTTCCCGAGCCTTTTGGTCCTGAGCTTTTCATCACGCCCTCCGCCCTTTTGGCCGGGTCCGCGCAAGGCTGCGCCATGCGTCATGGGCCCGAGCTTCGCCACAGGCTGATCACTCGAAGGGAGAGTCGTCAACATATAAACGTTATGGTAGATCGGCTCGGTTTTCGAGGGCCATCGAAAATCCGGGGGAAGAACCAGCCGCGCCAGGGTTTCGCCCCATGGCGGAGCCGGACGTCGAGTCGAAAGATCGGCGCGAGATTTCGATCCCCCGGGAGGTCCAGGATGGCTAGCGAACTCTATGTCGCCCCGGCCGGCCGTCAGGCCTCCGCGCGATGAACGGCGCCTTCGCCAACTGGTTGGAGACCACGCCGTCCTGGTTGATCGGCCTGGTCCTGCTGGCGACCATGTTCGGGGCGTCGCTGTTCGGCGAATGGCTGCAGCGGCGCACCGCCAAGCCAAAACGCGAAGGCGGGGACGAGGGCGACGGCGGCAAGGAAGGCTACATCGTCTCGGCCACCCTGGGCCTGCTGGCCCTGCTGATGGGCTTCACCTTCTCGCTGGCCGTCGACCGCTTCGAGGCGCGGCGGATGCTGGTGCTTGAGGAGGCCAACGCCATCGGCACCACCTATCTGCGCACCCAGATGCTGGAACCCGTCGACCGCGCCCGCATCAGCCAGATGCTGGTGGACTATACCGACAACCGCCTCCTCCTGGCCAAGGCGCCCCCCGACCAGGTCCAGCCGCTGCTGGCCAAGAACGACCAGATGCTGACCGACCTGTGGACCGCCACGCTCGCGGCCTGGCCATCGATCAAAGGGCTGGATTTCTCCAGTTCGTACCTGGAGACCATGAACAACATGATCGACCTGGACGCCGCGCGGGAGGCCGCGCGGCTGGCCCGGGTGCCCAGTACGGTGTTCTTCGTGCTGTTCGTCTACGTGGTCACGTCGGCCGGCGTGCTGGGCTACGCCGGGGCGAACAAGGAAGGGCGCGGCGCGACCGCGTTCCTGTTCCTGTTGCTGGCGATCTCGCTGCTGCTGACGTTGGACATCGATCGGCCCCGGACCGGCCGGGTCACCGAAAGCCAGGCGCCGATGGAGCGGCTGAGGGACACGCTGCGGAGCCAGCCGCCCGAGGTGTTCGACCGGATGTCGGCCGCGAAGGCCGCTCCGACGCCCTAAAGCATTCCCAAGCGAAGCGGCTTCCGGTTCGCGTGAAGAAACACGCCGGACAAACAACTAGGGCCCCGACCTGATGAGGTCGGGGCCCTAGGCGAAGCGGCGGGCGCGAAGTTTAGCCGGCGGCCTGGACGTCGTCGCTGGTGGCGCCCAGCAGGGCCATCTGCAGGCGCGAGCGGTCGCGGCGGGCCGATTCCAGGGCGCCTTCGGCCAGGGCGGCCTCCGAGCGGATCCGTTCGATCTCGGTCTGCATCTCGGCGACCTTGTCGTCGTGAGCGCGGCGGGTCTCGTCTTCCGAAGCCTGGAGAGCCTCGAAGCGGGTGCGCAGCTGGGCGGCGCGTTCCTCGGCGCGCTTGAGCGCCTTCTCGTGGGCCACCACGGTCTTGGCCAGCTGGTCGGCGCGCTCGATCGCGGCGGCGCGGGCGGTGTCGACGCCGGCGTGGCGGCCGCGCAGGTCCTCGACCTCGTCCTCCAGATTGCGGACCCGTTCCAGGGCGCGTTCCAGGGCGACGTTGAGATCGCCGGCCCGGCGTTCGACGGCCTGCTGCTGGGCGCTGCTCTCGTTGAGGCGGGCCGAGATCTGGCCGTTCATTTCCTCGAGCTTGTCGGCGCGGCCGGTCGCGGTCTCCAGGCGGGTCTGCAGGGCCAGCACCTCGGCGCGGCCCGACTCGACCTGGGCTTCCAGGCCGCGGATCGTGCGGGCGCTGTCGGCCTGGACGGTGGTCAGGGCGTTGTCGGCGGCCAGCAGGCGGGCGCGCTCGGCGGCGACCTGGGCTTCCAGTTCGGTCTCGATGCGCGACAAGCGGGCGACGTCGGCGCCGGCTTGTTCAAGGCGCTTCTTCAGGGTGCCCAGCTCTTCGACCTGCAGGGCCGATTGCTGCTTGGCGGCGGCCAAGGCGGCCTCGGACTCGCCGCGGCGGGTGTCGATGTCCTGGGTCTGGATCCGCAGGGTCTCGACGTCCTGGGTCAGGTGCTCGGCGCGGGCGGTGGCGTCGCGCAGCGAGGCCTCCAGGCCGCCGACCTTCAGCTCGGACTGCTGCAGGCCGTTGCGCAGGCGGTCGATCTCCAGGGCGCCGTCCTCGAGGGCGACGTCCAGCGATTGGCGACGCGCGTCGGATTCGGTCAGGGCGGCGTCGGCGGTCGCCAGCTTGGCGGACAGCTCGCGTTCCTCGGCCTGGGCGTGGGCCAGTTGGCGGGCGGCCTGTTCGAAGGCGGCGCGCAGGGCGATCAGTTCGGCGTGCTCGGCGCGGCGGGCCTCGAACTCCTCGGCGACCGGGCCGCGGATCTCGGAGAGCAGCGGCTCGATGGCCCGCAGGTGCTCGACCACGCGGCTGATGCTGTCCAGCCCGCCGTGGATGGTCTCATAGCGGACGCCGATGGCCTGGGTGGCCTCGACCAGGCGGTCGCTGTCCCCCTCGGGACGATCGTTCTCGGCGGCAAGCATCACGGGTTTGACGCCGCCCTTGGTGTTGCGATCGCCCTTCGACAGCAGCCTCATCTTGCCCATCCCCTACAATTCCCGGGACGACGCCCATCGCGCCGATTCGGCCGTGCCGACCCGTAGAATCATTTGCCCATTCGTTAACAAGATAGCCCGCCCCCGAGATTGCTGTCGAGGTCAAGATCGCGCGTTCGGCGAGAGGCGCATTGACGCATAGCCAGAAACACGAAAGCCGCCGAAACCGCCCTGAAAAGGCGGTCGCGGCGGCTTCATGAAGGTCCGATCGGGGACGTTTCGCTCCCTGTCGGTCGCGCCCTAGGCGGCCTCTTGCTCGGCGGGAACGTCCGGCTCCAGGCGGATCATGTAGTCGAAGGCCGACAGGGCCGCCTTCGAGCCCTCGCCCATGGCGATGATGATCTGCTTGTACGGCGTGGTCGTCGCATCGCCGGCGGCGAACACGCCGGGCAGCGAGGTCTCGCCGCGATGGTCGACCTCGATCTCGCCGCGCGGGGTCAGGGCCACGCCCGCGTCCTTCAGCCATTCGGTGTTGGGCACCAGGCCGATCTGAACGAACACGCCTTCCAGGTCGACGGTATGGACCTGGTCGTGGTTGCGGTCCTTGTAGGTCAGGCCGGTGACCTTGTTCCCGTCGCCCAGCACCTCGGTGGTCATGGCCGAGGTGACGATCCGCACGTTGGGCAGGCTGGCCAGCCTGCGCTGCAGGACGGCGTCGGCGCGCAGTTGGCTGTCGAACTCGATCAGGGTCACGTGGGCGACCAGGCCCGCCAGGTCGATGGCCGCCTCGACGCCGCTGTTGCCGCCGCCGATCACCGCCACGCGCTTGCCCTTGAACAGCGGGCCGTCGCAGTGCGGGCAGTAGGCCACGCCCTTGTTCTTGTACTCGGCCTCGCCGGGCACGTTGATGTTCCGCCAGCGGGCGCCGGTGGCCAGGATCACGCTGCGCGAGGTCAGGCTGGCGCCGTTCTCGAGCTTGATCTCGATCAGGCCGCCCGGCGTCTTGGCCGGGACCAGGCCCACGGCCTTCTGCAGGTTCATGATGTCGACGTCGTAGTCCTTGACGTGCTGCTCCAGCGCCGAGGCCAGCTTGGGGCCTTCGGTGTGCGACACCGAGATGAAGTTCTCGATGGCCATGGTGTCCAGCACCTGGCCGCCGAAGCGCTCGGCCGCCACGCCGGTGCGGATGCCCTTGCGGGCGGCGTAGATCGCCGCGGCGGCCCCAGCTGGGCCCCCACCGACAACAAGGACGTCGAAGGCGTCCTTGGCCTTGATCTTCTCGGCTTCACGCGCCGTCGCGCCGGTGTCCAGCTTGGCCAGGATCTGTTCCAGGCTCATGCGGCCCTGGCCGAACGGCTGGCCGTTCAGCAGGATGGTCGGCACGGCCATGACCTGGCGTTCCTCCACTTCTTGCTGGAAGAGCGCGCCGTCGATGGCGACGTGGGTGATGTTGGGGTTCAGCGCCGCCATGGTGTTCAGCGCCTGGACCACGTCCGGGCAGTTCTGGCAGCTCTGCGAGAAATAGGTCTCGAAGCGGAACTCGCCCTCCAGGGCGCGGACCTGGTCCAGGACCTCGGCGTCGAACTTGGGCGGGTGACCGCCGACGTGCAGCAGGGCCAGCACCAGCGAGGTGAACTCGTGGCCCAGGGGCAGGCCGGCGAAGCGCACATCAGCGCTTCCATCCGCCCGGTTGATCGCGAAGGACGGCTTGCGGGCGTCGTTGCCGGCCAGGTTCAGGCTGACCTTGTCGGAGGTCTCGGCCACGGACTCGAGCAGCGCGCGCATGTCCTTGGAGCCCTGGCCCTCGCCCAGCGAGGCGACCAGCTCGATCGGCTGGCGCAGGTTCTGCAGATAGGCTTTCAGCTGGGTCTTCAGACCATCGTCCAACATGGCGGGCTCCGACTGTAGGCGCGCGGGGAGGGACGCGACGCCGGATTCTTGGAAACTGGAGGGGTGTCGCCGCCGGCTCCGTGGGCTGACGGAACCGGCGGACGACGCCTGTCGCGGCCCGAAGGCGCGACAGGCTGTAGGCGTGCTTAGATCTTGCCGACCAGGTCGAGCGACGGGGCCAGGGTCTTCTCACCCTCTTCCCACTTGGCCGGGCAGACTTCGCCCGGGTGCGACGCGACGTACTGGGCGGCCTTGATCTTGCGCAGCAGTTCGATGGCGTTGCGGCCGATGCCTTCGGCGGTCACTTCGACGAACTGGATCACGCCTTGCGGGTCGATCAGGAAGGTGCCGCGGTCGGCCAGGCCCACGCCTTCGCGCATGACGCCGAAGTTGTTGGTGATCGCGCCCGACGGGTCGCCGACCATGACGTACTGGATCTTGCCGATGGCGGGCGAGGTGTCGTGCCAGGCCTTGTGCGAGAAGTGGGTGTCGGTCGACACCGCGTAGATCTCGACGCCCAGGCGTTGGAACGTGGCGTAATTGTCGGCCAGGTCTTCCAGCTCCGTCGGGCAGACGAAGGTGAAGTCGGCCGGGTAGAAGAACACGACGGACCACTTGCCCTTCAGGTCGGCGTCGCTGACCTCGACGAACTTGCCGCCCTTGTAGGCCTGGGCGGTGAAGGGTTTGATCTGGGTGTTGATCAAGGACATGAAGTTCTCCTGCAGGAATTGCAAAGGCCTTGTACGCAAGGGAAATCGATAGGACCAATCGATTGTTTCATGCTGGCCGATAGGGTCGCTCTATGCGCCGATCCTGCCGGCCTTCGCGAGTGCAGCAAAGATATCGTCAATTGTCTTTTGATTTCCGATAGATCGCCCCTATCTTGCGGACATGCTCCCCACCCTGCGCCAGCTGCAATATCTGAAGCTCCTGTCCGAGCACGGCTCGTTCAGTCGGGCGGCCGAGGCCTGCCACGTCACCCAGCCGACCCTGTCGGCCGGGATCCAGGAGCTGGAGAAGATCCTGGGCGCCCCGGTCGTCGACCGGGCCCGCTCGGGCGTGATCCTGACCGCGGCCGGTCAGGAAGCGGTGCGCCGGGCCGAGGCGATCCTGGCCCAGGCCGAGGATCTGGTGCAGGCGGCGCGTGGCGCGGGCCAACCGCTGGCCGGTCGGTTCCGTCTGGGCGTGATCCCCACCGTCGCCCCCTATCTGCTGCCGCGCGCCCTGCCTGCCCTGCGCGACCAGTTCCCCAAGCTGAAGCTGTACCTGCGCGAGGACCTGACCCATCGGCTGATCGCCGCCCTGAAGTCCGGCGCCCTGGACGCCGCCCTGATCGCCCTGCCCTACGACATGACCGGTCTGGACTGGGCCCACGTCGAGGATGACGAGCTGTTGGCCGCCGCCCCGGCCAACCACCGCATGGCCGCCTTCGACCGGGTCGATCCCGACAGCCTGCGCGGCGACGACATGATCCTGCTGGAGGACGGCCACTGCCTGCGCGACCACGCCCTGGCCGCCTGCGGGCTGGAGCCGCCGCGCGGCGTCCCCGGCGACGAGGAAAGCTTCGCGGCCACCTCCCTGCCCACCCTGGTGCAGATGATCGGCTCGGGCCTGGGCGTGTCGTTCCTGCCGTCGATGGCGGTGGCGGCGGGCCTGGTCCAGAACGCGCCGGTCACCATCCGTCCCCTGAACTCCGACCATTCCAGCCGCGAGATCGTCGTGGCTTGGCGGGCGGGCTCCAGCCGGGGCGCCGAGGGCCGGCTGCTGGCCCAGACCCTGCGCGATCTGCCGCCCGCCGCGCTTTCGCCACGGCACTAGAGCACCTATCCTCTAGCCACGCTTTGAGGAGACGAGGACGGTCATGGTTCGACGCATATCGGCGCTGATCGGCGGCGCGGCCCTCGCCTTCACCACCCTGGTCCTCCCGGCCCCGGCCCAGACCCCGCCGCCCCAGACCGTCGAGCTGCTTCCCCAGGATCCCGGCAGCGCCGTGGTCGAGGAGCTGTTGGTCGTCGCCCGGCCGCCCGGCCCGGCGCTGTGGCTGGTCGAGAAGGGCGGCGCCAAGCTCTATGTGGTCGGCTCCGCCCCGCCCCTGCCGCACCAGTTGAAGTGGGACAGCCCGCGCCTGAACCGCGCCATGGACGAGGCCAGCCTGGTGCTTGTGCCGCCGGAGGCCTCGGTCGGCCCCCTGCAGGTCACCAAGTTCTTCCTGACGGGGGGCGGCGGCGTGCGCCAGCCGTTCGGCAAGAAGCTGGAGAACCGCCTGCCGCCCGACCTGCTGGCCCGGTTCGTCAGCGCCCGCGAGCGAGCCGAGCGCACCGCCGTGCCCTACAAGGACTGGAAGCCCGCCGTCGCCGGCTTCATCGTACTGTCGGACTTCCGCCAGGCGGCGGGCCTGTCCGAGGCCAAGCCGGTCAGCACCATCGAGCGCATGGCCAAGGCCAAGGGCGTCAAGGTCAAGGCCATGAGCCAGTACCGCCTGGGCCCCATCCTCTCCAGCGCCGGCAAGCTGTCGGACGAGGCCAACCTGGCGTGCCTCCGCGACGCCCTGAGCGAACTGGAGTTCGAGGGCTCTCATCCCGCCACCATCGGGACCGACTGGGCCAACGGCGACCTGGCCAGCGTGCGGGCCCGCTATTCGGCCTCGGCGGCCCAGCGCTGCGTGATGCGCGCGCCCGGCGGCCCCGGCCTGCTGGCCCAGCAGATCGGCCAGTCGGCCGATGCCCTCAACGAGGCCCTGAACCGGCCCGGCGTGACCATCGCCGTCGTCGACCTGGCCTTCCTGCTGCCGGCCAACGGCGTGCTCGACCGCCTGAAGGCCTCGGGTGCGACGATCACGTCTCCAGCCAGTTGACGCTCGCGGCCGAAGCTTGAGCACACCTCAAGATATGTAAACTTCACAATACACGTTACGCTTGCATAACGCTGATTTCCTCGCAAAGGTGATGGGGTCGATGACGCCCCATACCGAACGGCTGCGGGAAATCCATGTCGCCATTCCGACAATTCATGGCATGGGCCTGCGCCCTTACCCCGATCTGGGCCATGATTTGCGGCGGGCCGGCGGCAGCCTCGACCCCGGTCCTGGCCTGGGACGGCGCCAAGCGCCTGGGCGTCCAGTGCCTGGTCGATCCGGACCGGCTGCCTGACCGCCGCCGGCTGCAGGCCGCCCTCTGCGAGCGCGTCAGGGCCCTGGCCGCCGACAAGGCGCCGATCCCGGTCGTCCTGCTGGCGCCCGGCGATCCCCGCCTGATCGCCGCCGACACCGCCGTCCTGCTGTTCCACGGCAATGTTCAGCCCAGCGACGGCAAGGGCGGATCGCTGCTGGTCTTCAGCCTGCGCGTCTTCCGCGCCACGGCCGCGCCGTCCGAGCTGTTCGGCGCCGCGCCGCGCGCGACGGCCCCGCCCCCTGGCCCCCAGTTCGACGCGGCCGTGAACGCCGCCCTCGCCGAGACCCTGCCGTGGCGCTCACGGCCGGCCCCCTGACCCCATGGAACAACCTTTAAAACGGGAAGAACCGATGCGCCTCCACGACGAAAGCCTGGACCAGGATCTCCATCGCGAAACCAGCTTCCCGGTGTTCAACGGGCCGACCGACGCGGTCGCCCCCGCCCTGGACGTCTCGGTCCAGCCGGTCGACGCCTCGGTGGACGGCCAGGGCGGCACGATCCGCGACAAGCCGGTGTTCACGATCGAGCAGGTGATCGAGCAGCTCAATCGCGGCGGGGCCGGCTGGACGCCAGGCAATATCGACCACGCCGTGCCGCGCGACGGCGACGTCAGCGTGCTCAACTTCGGCTTCCACACCGCCGACAGCATGTTCGCCGAGCCCTACGTCTATGAAGAGGACGGCGTGCTCTACGGACGTAACGAGTATTTCGGCTTCGCGCCGTTCACCGAGGCCCAGAAGGCCGCCGCGCGCGAGGCCATGGCCAGTTGGGACGACCTGATCGCCCCCACCCTGGTGGAAAGCGCCCCCGAGGTCGCCGACATCACCTTCGCCAACTACACCAACCGGCCCGGCACCCAGGCCTATGCCTACCTGCCGTACGACTACACGCCCGACAACGCCGACCTGATCGCCGGCGACGTCTGGATCAGCGCCAACCAGCCCAGCAACTTCCAGCTGGATGAAGGCCTCTACGGCATCCACACCCTGGCCCACGAGAGCGGCCACGCCCTGGGTCTCCAGCACCCCGGCGACTACAACGCCGCCCCCGGCGTCAGCATCACCTACCCCGCCAACGCCGAATATTATCAGGACAGCCGCGCCTACAGCATCATGTCCTACTTCGCCGCCGCCGAGACCGGCGCGCGGCACTTCGACTTCAACATCTCGACCACGGTCTACGCGGCCACGCCGCTGGTGCACGACATCGCCGCCATCCAGGCGATCTACGGCGCCGACATGACCACGCGGACGGGCAATACGACCTACGGCTTCAACAGCAACGCCGGGCGCGATTCCTACGACTTCACCAAGACTCCGGCCCCGGTCATGGCCATCTGGGACGCCGGCGGGATCGACACCCTGGACGCCTCGGGCTACGCGACCGACCAGATCATCGACCTGACCCCCGGCTCGCTCAGCAGCATCGGCGGCGTGACCTTCGAGACCGCCCCGTCGTTCGAGCAGGTCAACGCCAACCGGGCGGCGGCGGGCTACGCCCCCGTGGCCCAGGCGACCTACAATTCGAACATGGCCGCGCTGGCCGCCAACCCCGTGGTCGGCCGGCTGACCGACAATGTCGGCATCGCCTACGGCGCGACGATCGAGAACGGGGTGGGGGGTGGCGGCTCGGACCGGCTGATCGGCAACACTGCGGCCAATATCCTGATCGGCAACGCCGGCAACGACACGCTGGAGGGTCGCGACGGCGCCGACATCCTTCTCGGCGGGCTGGGCAACGACATCCTCGACGGCGGCCTGGGCGTCGACAAGATGACCGGCGGGGCCGGCGACGACCGCTATGTGGTCGACAGCTGGCGTGACACGGTGACCGAGCTGGCCGGCGGCGGGAGCGACACCGTCTGGAGTTCGATCAGCTACAGCCTGGGCTCCAACCTGGAGAACCTGCGTCTGACCGGCGACGCCAATCTCGGCACGGGCAACAGCCTGGCCAACGTCATCGAGGGCAACGACGCCATCAACCTGCTGAGCGGCGAGGCCGGGAACGACAGCCTGTTCGGGGCGGGCGGCAAGGACATCCTGCTGGGCGGCGCGGGCAATGACCGGCTGAACGGCGGCGGCGATTTCGACATCCTGGTCGGCGGCTCGAGCAACGACGTCTTCGTCTTCGACAGCGCCGCCTTCGACGACCCCTCGCTCGAGAATGGGGACCTGTCGATCGACTTCATCAGCGACTACGCCCGCGGCGACCTGTTCGACTTCAGCGCCCTGGACGCCAACAGCACGCTGGACGGCGACCAGTCTTTCTCGCTGGTCTCGCACCTCGCGGCAACCGGGGCGGGCCAGATCATGGTCAGCAGCTACGCCAGCATCTTCTCGGCGATCGGCGCCCTGGGCGGCGTCGATTTCGGGGTGTTCGGACTGGCGGGGCTGTTCGAGCGCGCCTCGGTCATCTGGGGCGACCTGGACGGCGACGCCGAGTCGGACTTCGCCCTGCTGGTCTCGGGCGGCGGCCTGTCGACCACGGGCTGGCTGCTCTGATCCGCCGGCCTTGCCTCCGGCACGGGCGATGAATACCTCGGACGGGACCGCTTTCCGTCCGAGGATTTCGTCATGCGCCTGCTCGGCATCGACCACGTGGTGATCCGCGCCCGCGACCCGGTCGCCCTGGAGTGCTTCTATGTCGAGGTGTTGGGCTGCGCGGTCGAGCGGCGGCAGGACGCCATCGGCCTGGTGCAGCTGCGGGCCGGCGCCCAGCTGATCGACCTGGTCGACGTCGCCGGGCGCCTGGGGCGAATGGGCGGCGCCGCGCCGGGACCCGACGGCCACAACATGGACCACCTGTGCCTGCGGGTGATCGACTTCGACGTCGACGCGGTCCGCGCCCATCTGGAAGCCCACGGCGTCGCCGTCGGCGACATCGGCGAACGCTACGGCTCGACCGGCGAGGCGACCTCGCTCTATCTGGCGGATCCGGAAGGCAACGGGCTGGAGCTGCGAGGCTGAGATCGGAAGGTCGCCGGAGCGCCCCGGATGGGGGGAAGCGGAGCGCTCCGGCCGCCGGGTCTGGAGCCGGCGATCAGTAAGTCAGGTTGCCGTTGGTGTTGCCGATGTTGTTCAGCGGCAGGCTGGTGGCGTTGCTGCCGCCGCCGCTGTTGCGGCACAGGGCCGTCAGGGTCGCGCCCTGGGCGTTGGCTGTGATCTGGATGTTGCCGCAGCTCTTCTGGAACGTGCTGGCGCCGCCGCTCTGCACCAGATTGCCGTTGCTGTTGCCGATGCCCTGCAGAACAAGCGACGTGCCGTTGGCCGAGCCGTCGGCCTTCAGGCACATGGCGTTCACCGCCGCCTGGCTGCCGGAGACGTAGGCGAAGGTGATGTTCGAGCAGGTGTTCTGGAAGCCGCTGGCCGCGGCGGCCGGCGTGGCGATCCCGATCATGGCCGTCGAGCCGAGGCCGGCCAGGGCCAGCGCCAGGGCGCCGGTCGTCTTGAAGAGTTTGGACATGTCTTCCTCCCTATTGTTGTTGGCCACCGAAGCGGCTGCACGCGATGCGGGCGCGGCGAAGCTATCACAACCTATTAGGGATACAATACGCCATACTCGCAAAACGGGTATGGCGTGGGGGCGGGTTTTGACTCCTCGCGCCTTTCCGTGCATAAGCGCGCGCTTCCGGCGCTTCATCAGCAGCGCCTCCACCGTCACGACCCCGGCCTGCTAGCGCAGGATTCATCCGGACGAGGACGGCGAGGACCCCCATCGACGTGATCGTCCATGGGGGCTGATCGCGTTTGGATGTTGTCTTAAGCCAGGGTTCCGCATGTTCGACGGCCTTACAGAGCGACTTTCAGGGGTCTTCGACCGCCTCGGCGGTCGCGGCGTGCTGTCCGAGAAGGACGTCGACGAAGCACTGCGCGAAGTCCGCGTCGCCCTGCTGGAAGCCGACGTCGCCCTGCCGGTGGTCAAGGACTTCATCAGCAAGGCCAAGGAAGCCGCCTCTGGCGAAGCGGTGATCCGCTCCGTGAAACCGGCCGACCAGGTGGTCAAGATCGTCTATGACGGTCTGGTCGACATGCTGGGCGGCGAGGTCCCCACCGGCCTGAACCTGGCCCTGAACCCGCCGTCGGTGATCCTGATGGCCGGCCTGCAAGGCTCGGGCAAGACCACCACCACCGGCAAGCTGGCCCTGCGGCTGAACAAGATCGAGCGCAAGAAGGTGCTGGTCGCCTCGCTCGACACCCGCCGTCCGGCCGCCATGGAACAGCTGGCCATGCTGGCCAAGCAGGTCGAGGTCGAGAGCCTGCCGATCGTCGCGGGCCAGAGCGCCGCCGACATCGCCAAGCGCGCCATGCTGGCCGCCAAGCTGGGCGGCTACGACGTCCTGATCCTCGACACCGCCGGCCGCACCACCCTGGACGAGGCGATGATGAGCGAGGCGGCGGAAATCGCCCGCATCGCCACGCCGACCGAGACCATCCTGGTCGCCGACAGCCTGACCGGCCAGGACGCCGTGCGTACGGCGAAAGCCTTCCACGAGCGCCTGCCGCTCACGGGCCTGATCCTGACCCGCGCCGACGGCGACGGCCGCGGCGGCGCGGCGCTGTCGATGCGCCACGTCACGGGCCTGCCGATCAAGTTCCTGGGCGCCGGCGAGAAGATCGACGCCCTGGACGTGTTCGACGCCCGCCGCGTGGCCGGCCGGATCCTGGGTCAGGGCGACGTCGTCGCCCTGGTCGAGAAGGCCGCCCAAGACCTCGACGTGGCCGAAGCCGAGCGCATGGCCAAGAAGCTGGCCAAGGGCCAGTTCGACCTCAACGATCTGGCGGCCCAGCTGGGCCAGATGCAGAAGATGGGCGGCATGCAGGGCATCATGGGCCTGCTGCCAGGCGTCCAGAAGGTCAAGAAACAGATCGCCGAGAGCGGCATCGACGACAGCATCTTCCGCCGCCAGCAAGCGATCATCGGTTCGATGACCAAGCTGGAGCGCAAGAAGCCCGACGTCCTGGCCGCCTCGCGCAAGCGCCGCATCGCGGCCGGGGCCGGCGTCGACGTCGCCGAGGTCAACCGCCTGCTCAAGCAGCACCGCCAGATGGCCGACATGTTCAAGGCCATGAGCAAGGACGGCGGCAAGGGCATGGCCCGCATGGCCCAGATGATGGGCGGCGGCGACATGTCCCGGCTCAAGGCCATGGGCGGCGGCAAGGCGGCCGCGTCCGATCAGAATTCCGCGGGGGGCCTTGCCGGCCTTCCGGGGCTCCCCGGTCTTCCGGGATCCGGGGGCGGCGGCGACGCCAAGCCCAACCTCCTCTCCGGTCTGGGCGGCCTGCCCCCCGGTTTCAACCCGTTCAAGAAATAGAACTCAGAACCAAGGACTACCGATATGCTGAAGATCCGTCTCGCCCGTGGCGGCGCCAAGAAGCGCCCCTACTACTCGATCGTCGTCGCCGACAGCCATTCGCCCCGCGACGGCCGCTTCATCGAGAAGGTCGGCACCTACAACCCGCTGCTCAAGAAGGACGACGCCGCGCGCGTGACCCTGAAGGTCGAGTCGATCCAAGCCTGGCTCGCCAAGGGCGCCCAGCCGACCGACCGCGTCGCCCGCTTCCTGGCCGCCCAAGGCCTGGTCCAATGGACCCACGGCAACAACCCCGAGAAGGCCAAGCCGGGCAAGAAGGCCCAGGAACGTGACGCCGAGCGCACCCAGCGCGACGCCGACCGCGCCGCCGCCGAAGCCCAGGCCAAGGAAGACGCCAAGGCCGCCGCCGAAGCCGCCAAGGTCGCCGCCGCCGAAGCCGCTGCTGAAGCCGCCGCCGCTCCGGCTCCGGAACCGGAAGTCGTCGCCGAAGAAGCTCCGGCCGTTGAAGCCGCTGCCGAAGAAGCTCCGGCCGCCGAAGAGGCCCCGGCCGCTGAAGCCGCCGCTGAAGAAGCCCCGGCTTCGGAAGAAACCACCGAAGGCTAAGGCCTTCGGAAGCGCCGCCGCCGGGCTCCCGCCTGGCGGCGGCGTTTTCTTTTGCGCGATACGCTCATGACCCAATCGTCCCCGCAGAACCTGATCCTGGTCGGCCGCGTCGCCGGCGGCTTCGGCGTACGCGGCGAGGTGCGGATCGCGACCTTCACCGAAGACCCGCTGACCCTGACCAGGTTCAAGGTGCTGATGCGCCAGGACGGCTCGCCCGCCCTGACCCTGACCACCGCCCGCGTGGCCAAGGAGGGCGTCGTCGCCCGCTGCGTCGGGATCGAGACCAAGGAAGCCGCCGACGCCCTGCGCGGCCTGCGGCTCTACGTCCCCCGCTCGAGCCTGCCCGAGCCGGACGAGGACGAGTTCTACCTGGCCGACCTGATCGGCCTGACCGTGCGTCACGCGGCCACCAACGACCTGATCGGCAAGATCAAGAGCGTCCAGAACTTCGGCGCCGACGACCTGCTGGAGATCACCCCGGCCCTGGGCGGCCAGACCTGGTACCTGCCCTTCACCCGCGCCGCCGTGCCCGAGGTGAAGATCGCCGAGGGGTTGGTCCTGGCCGATCCCCCGGCGATGGTGGGCGAGCCGGAAGGGCCTGTTGAAGACCCTCTCGAAGGCGAAGACCAAATCTAGGAGCCGGCCATGACGTCCGACGGCAAGTGGCGGGTGACGGCTTCGCGCTACATCCTCAAGGATCGCTGGATCGCTCTGCGCGCCGACGACTGCCTGACCGCTGACGACGTGTCGGTCGCACCCTACTACGTGCTGGAATATCCGGACTGGGTCGAGATCGTGGCCCTGGACGCCGAGGACAACGTGCTTCTGGTGCGCCAGTACCGGCACGCCATGGGCGAATTCACCATCGAGCTGCCGGCCGGGGGCATGGCACCCGCGGACACCGACCCTTGCGTCGCGGCGACACGGGAGTTGCTGGAGGAGACCGGCTGCGCCGGCGTCATGACCTATGTCGGCGAGGCTCGTCCCAACGCGGGAACCCATACTAACCGCATCCACACGCTGCTGGCGCGCAACGTGATCCAGACCGCCGAGCCCAAGGACGACCCCACCGAGCGCATCGAGCACTTCTGGGTTCCCGCCGCCGAGGCGCTGCGCATGGCCCTCGCTGGTGAACTGGTCGTGGCCATGCAGGTGAGTTCGCTGCTGCGGGGACTGACCCAGGCGGGCGTGGCCAACATCAGCGTCCGCGACCGCTGAGGCGCGGACGGCCAGAGGGCGCTATTTGCGAACTCGCATCAGGCATTCCTGGGCCACCGAGGCCACCAGCTTGCCGTCGCGGGTGAACATCTGGCCGCGCACCAGGCCGCGGCCCTGTGAGGCCGACGGGCTGTCCTGCGAAAACAGGATCCAGTCGTTGAAGTCGAACGGATGGTGGAACCACATGGCGTGGTCCAGGCTGGCGGCCTGCAGGCCGGGCGTCGTCCAGATCATGCCGTGCGGGCGCAGGGCGCTTTCCATGAACGCCATGTCCGAGGCGTAGGCCAGGGCGCACTGCTGCAGGCGGACGTCGTCGCCCAGCGGGGCGCGGGCCCGCATCCAGACCTGTTTGGTCGAGGACTTGGGCGTCGGCTTGGTCGGGTGCTGCGGGTCGACCCAGCGCAGGTCCACCGGCCGGGGATATTCGGCCATCTTCACGAAGCGCGGATGCACCTCGTCGCCCAGCGAGCGCATGTATTCGGCCTCGGTCGGCAGGCTTTCCGGATCGGGGGCGTCGGGCATCTCGCTCTGATGCTCCAACCCCTCTTCGGGGGTCTGGAACGAGCAGGCCAGGTTGAAGATCTGCTCGCCGTGCTGGATGGCCGCCACCCGCCGGGTGGTGAAGGTGCCGCCGTCGCGCGCCCGTTCGACCTCGTAGAGCACCGGGGCGTTCACGTCGCCGGGCCGGATGAAATAGGCGTGCAGCGAGTGGCAGATGCGGTCGGGCACGGTCTTGTAGGCCGCGGTCAGGGCCTGGGCGATGACCAGGCCGCCGAAGATGCGGGGAAAGCCGTCATTGGGGCTGACGCCCCGGAACAGGTTCACCTCGATCGGCTCGAGGGTCAGGATTTCGGCGAGGTTCTCGGGCGTGCGCATGGCGGTTGGTTAGGCGCGTGAGGCGGACGGGGCAAGTCGTGACCTTGCGTCAGGCCCTTGGGTTTCCCATCGTTGCGTCATGGCCACGCCTTTTCCCCCCGTCGCACCGCCCATCATCCACCACCCCGCCTTCCGCGCCGAGATGCCGGCCGGCCACCGCTTCCCGATGGACAAGTTCTCGCGGCTGGCGGCCGTGCTGGAGGCCGAGGGCGTGGCGGGGCCGGCCGGTTTCGTCCTGCCCGAGCCGATCGACCTGGACAGCCTGCTGCTGATCCACGACGAGGCCTATGTGCGCGGGGTGATCGACCTGACCCTGCCGGCCGACGTGGCGCGGCGGGTCGGCCTGCCCAACACCGAGTCTGTGGCCAGGCGGGCTCAAGCGGCCGTGGGCGGCACCCTGGCGGCGGCGCGCCTGGCGCTGGAGCACGGGATCGCCTGCAACACCGCCGGCGGCAGCCATCACGCCCAGGCGGACACGGGCGCGGGGTTCTGCGTGTTCAACGACGTGGCGGTGGCGGCGCGGCGGCTGCTGGCGGAGGGCAAGGTCGGCCAGGTCCTGGTCGTGGATCTCGACGTCCACCAGGGCGACGGCACGGCGCGGATCTTCGAAGGCGATCCCAGCGTCTTTACCTTCTCGATGCACGCCGAGAAGAACTTCCCGGCCCGCAAGGCGGTCAGCGACCTGGACGTCGACCTGCCGGACGGCACGGGCGACGAGGCTTATCTGAGAGAGCTGAGGGAGATCCTGCCGGATCTCTTGGCCCGAACGGCGCCGGACCTGGTGTTCTTCAACGCCGGGGTCGATCCGCACGCGGACGACAAGCTGGGGCGTCTGTCCCTGAGCGACGAGGGGCTCGCGCGACGCGAGGCGTTCGTCCTGGGCTCATGTCTGGAAAGGGGGATCCCGGTGACCGGGGTGATCGGCGGCGGATACGACGCCGACATCGATCGATTGGCGCATCGTCACGCCCTTCTCCACCGGGCGGCCCGAGAGGCTCTGAGAGCCTGAAGGGTCGCGCTTCCGGTGGAGCTACGCGGCGATCACTTAGAAGCTCGGGGCGATGGAGCCGATGATCACGACGAGGGGCAGCATGGCCAGGACGATGGTGGCGAAACCCGAGAAGGCGTTGTTCGAGAAGGACATTGTCTTAGTTCCCTGTTGGTCCGGCGCGCCGTCCGCGTCCGGTGATCAGGGGTATAGGCCCGCGGGATGGTGAACACCCGTTACCTTTGCTTCATGAAGCGTTTTTAAGAAACGTTGACACTGATAATCGGCATTACAGAGGTGTAATGTTGTCGATCTATATCGTTGCAGTGGAAACTTTCACCTTCAAGACCGACGTTCGACGTGCGGATCAGTCCTCCGCCGAGGTCAACAGGAAATGACCGCGCAGGGCCGCGATCGGCGCGGCGCGCTGCTCCTGCCAGGCCTCGACGTGGACGTTGGCGATCCGCCGGCCGACCTTCTTGATCTGGGCGCGGGCGAAGGTGGTCAGGGGGCGGCCGGTGCGCAGGTACTCGATCGAGACGTCGATGGTGCGCGGCTGGCGCTTCAGCGGCTCGGCCACCGACAGCTGGGCCAGGGCGGTCATCTCCATGAAGGCCCCCAGCACGCCGCCATGGATGGCCGGCAGCATCGGATTGCCGACGATGTGGTCGGAGAACGGCAGGATGGCGGTCATCTCGTCGCCGGCCAGCTCGGCGCGCATGCCGATGAACTTGGCGTAGGGGATCGAGCCGAGCACGGCGATCAGACGGGTGTCGGCGTCGCTCATGCGGCGTCTCCCTTACTGGCGCCCAAGTCCTTGCCGCGGGGCGGCTTGAAGTTGGCGCCGGGCTTCTTGCCGGCGCTGGAGTCCAGCATGAAGGCGGCCTGGGCGGCGGCGACCGGGTCGTCGGGATCGTCCTCGTAGGCCACGGCGCGCACGAAGGCGACCGAGCGGGTGACCTTGTAGCAGTGGGCGCGGGCCAGCACGTCGCGCCCCGGCTGGGCGGGCCGCATATAGTCGATGCGCAGGTCCAGGGTGGCGATCGAGGTCCATTCGCTGAGCGCGGCGTGCACCGCCTGGCCGCTGGCGTGGTCGAGCAGGGTGGTCACCACCCCGCCGGCGATCACGCCGGTCTCGGGATCGCCGACGATCTCGGGCCGGTACGGGACCTTGAGGATGGCCACCGCCTCGCCGATCTCCAGCGTCTGGAAGCCGAGGGCCCTGGCCTGGGGGCTGCCCTCGTTCATGGTGTTGGCGATCAGGCGATGCTGTTCGCCGGCGCTAAGATCCGTGCTCATGGGATAGGTTTATAGCCGCGCGCGTTGCCATATCCATCGTGATGAAGCCTCAGGACCTGATCTGTCCGAAGCCCGACGGGCTGTATTGCCCGCCCGGAGACTTCTACATCGACCCCGTCCGCCCCGTGGACCGGGCGGTGATCACCCATGGCCACGCCGACCACGCCCGGGCCGGCCACGGCGTCGTGGCGGCCACCCCCGAGACCCTGGCGATCATGGCCGAGCGCTACGGCGAGGACTTCGCCGGCCGCCGCGAGCCGATCGCCTGTGGCCAGAGCTTCACCCACAACGGCGTCGAGGTCTCCCTGGTCCCGGCCGGCCACGTGCTGGGTTCGGCCCAGGCGGTGATCCGCTGGAAGGGCATGACCATCGTCGTCTCCGGCGACTACAAGCGCCGCCGCGACCCTACCTGCCCCGCCTTCGAGCCGGTCCCCTGCGACGTGTTCGTGACCGAGGCGACCTTCGGCCTGCCAGTGTTCCGCCACCCCGACGACGCCGGCGAGATCGCGGCCCTGCTGAAGTCGGTGGAGCAGTTCCCCGAGCGCTCGCACATCGTCGGGGCCTACGCCCTGGGCAAGGCCCAGCGGGTGATCAAGCTGCTGCGCGAGGCCGGCTGGGACAAGACCATCCACGTGCACGGGGCCATGGAGCGGCTGAACCGCCTCTATGGCCGCCACGGCGTCGACCTGGGCCTGCTGGCCCCGGCCACGACGGGGACCAAGAAGGACTTCGAGGGCGCGATCATCATCGCCCCGCCCTCGGCCCTGGCCGACCGCTGGTCGCGGCGCTTTCCCGATCCGGTCGACTGTTTCGCCAGCGGCTGGATGCGGGTGCGGGCGCGGGCCCGCCAGCGCGGGGTCGAACTGCCGCTGATCATCTCCGACCACGCCGACTGGGACGAGCTGACCGCCACCCTCGACGAGCTGCGCCCCGGCGAGGTGTGGATCACCCACGGCCGCGAGGAGGCGCTGGAGCGCTGGTGCGAGCTGGAGGGCATACCGGCGCGGGCGTTGCGGCTGGTGGGCTATGACGAGGAGGAGGGGGAGTGATCCTCCGTCAGCTTGGGGTCACCACCTTGAACGTCGCCCGCGCCCGCGCCACCGGCTTGTCGTCGGCCAGCACCGTGGCCTCGGCGTAGCACAGGCTCTTGCCCGGCTTGATGAAGTCGGTGTCGAAGGCCAGCCACTGGCCCAGTTGGGCGGCGGCGATGTAGTCCAGCCCCAGCGAGACAGTGATCAGGCCGCTGCTGGGGATCTTCAGCCGGGTCAGCATCACCCCGCACGACAGGCCCATGGCGTTGTCGGCCAGGGCGGCGATCAGGCCGCCGTGCGGATTGCCCCGCGAATTGGTGTGCGGCTCGCGCACCTCCAGCGCCAGCACCCAGCGGTCGTCGCGGATGTCGGCGAAGATCGGCTCCCACGGCGAGGTCAGCGGGCTCTTGCGCGGATGCGGGACGAACGGCTCGGGCGGGGTCATGGTCGCCTCCAGGTCCGGGCTCCGGACAGGATCAATTCAAACAGATGTTCGAATTAACTTCAAGCCTCGCGCCTGTTCTCGCGACCATGCTAGCGTCGCCGCAGGATCGGGGGACCCGCATGGCTATCCGCAATGGCGCGCTGAAGCTCGACGCCGACAAGGTGGTGCAGACGCTCGATCACCTGAAGGCCCGGGTGGCGGAGCGGTTTCCGGCGTCCGGCCTGTCGGAGGTCTGCGACCAGCTGACGGCGGTGGCCCGGGTCACCGCCCGACGGGCGCGGCGGCTGTCGCGGCCGTATCTGGGTCTGCGGACCCTGGTGGCGGTGATCGCGATCCTGGCGATCGGGGCCGAGGCGGGGCTGATCAGCCGGCTCGACTGGCTGACCAGCCTGCGCAACGCCGGCGCCCTCAGCCTGGCCCAGAGCCTGGAGCCGGCGGTCAACCTGCTGCTGCTGTCGGGCGCGGCGATCTGGTTCCTGGTCTCGCTGGAGTCGCGATGGAAGCGCTCGCGGGTCCAGAAATCCCTGCACGAGCTGCGGTCGTTCGCCCACGTGATCGACATGCACCAGCTGACCAAGGACCCGACCCTGGTGCTGGGCCCGCGCACCGCCTCCTCGCCCGCCCGCGAGATGAACCGTTTCCAGTTGGCCCGCTATCTGGACTACTGCGCCGAGATGCTGGCCCTGACCGCCAAGCTGGCGGCGCTCTACGCCGGCGAGAGCGACGACCCGGTGGTGGTGGCCGCCGTCAACGACATCGAGACCCTGACCTCCGACCTCGGCCGCAAGATCTGGCAGAAGATCATGATCCTGGGCCAGCTGGACGAGACGCGGGCGGGCTGAGGTCGGAAGCCGACGCCGCCCCTTCCAGACCGACATATTAGTCCTGTAAATTTTACTCTGGTGTCCTCGCGCGAGCCTGCTAGCGTGGCCTTGGCGACAAGGGAGAGAGACCATGCGTATCGGCGTCCTGGCGGCCTGTCTGACGGCCTCGAGCATCATCCTGACCGGCTGCGGCCGGAGCGGCGGCTCAATGCCGATGGCCGACACCGCGGATGCTTACTTCGCCGAGCTGCCGCCGGCGGTCGCGAAGGCCGCGCCGCCGCCCGCGAACGCGCCCGGCCCGTCGGCCGAGGCCGTCGCGACCGCGCCGATGATCGCCTATGTCTATAGCGACGTGATCTGGGCCCCGGCCGATCGGGTCAAGCCGCTGATGCAACTGCACCAGAAGGCCTGTGTCGACGCCGGGCCGGTCGTCTGCCAGGTCGTGTCGATCCAGCAGAGCCAGGGCGAAGACGCCAGCGCCACCCTCGAGGTTCGCGCCACGCCGGCCTGGATCGCCAAGCTGCACGGACGACTGGACGGCGACCTCAGGACGGTCGGCGCCCGGATGACCCATTCCGAGGTCAGCAGCGAGGACCTGACCCGGGCCATCGTCGACGGCGAGGCCCAGCTGCGCGCCCAGACCACCCTGCGCGACCGCCTGCAGAAGCTGCTGGCCGAGCGTCCCGGCAAGCTGGCCGAACTACTGGAGGTCGAGCGCGAACTGGCGCGGGTGCAGGCAGAGGTCGATGCGGCCCAGTCGAACCTGGCGGTGATGAAGACCCGGGTGGCGACCTCGAGCCTGACCCTGACCTACCAGTCGCAGCAGCCCACGGCGCGGGCGGCGGGTTCGTGGGGCGCGCTGGTCGAGGCCCTGCGCGACATCCAGTCGACCCTGGCCTCCAGCCTGGGGGTCCTGGTGCGGGTCGCCGCTTTCGCCCTGCCCTGGCTGCTGGTCATCGGCCTGCCGCTGTGGCTGCTGCGCAAGCGCCTGCCGCGCCTGGGCCGCAAGCCGAAAGCGACCGAGTAACGGTCCGCCCCCTCGCGCGTTGAAGGACGACCATGCGCGCCTTCGCCCATCTTCTCGACCGGCTGTCCCTGACCAGCTCGCGCAACGCCAAGCTGACCCTGATCAAGGACTTCCTGCGCGAGACGCCCGATCCGGAGCGCGGCTGGGTGCTGGCGGCCCTGACCGGGGCGCTGTCGTTCAACGCGGCCAAGCCGGCCTTCGTCCGCAAGGCGGTCGAGAGCCGGATGGACGCCCAGCTGTTCGCCTGGTCCTACGACTATGTCGGCGACCTGGCCGAGACCGTGGCCCTGGTCTGGCCGGAAAAGCCGGGCGCCAACCGCGAGCCGGACCTGTCGGAGGTGGTCGAAAGCCTGCGCACCGCGTCGCGAACCGAGGTGCAGCGGTTGATCGAGGGTTGGCTGGACGCCCTGGACGCCGACGGCCGCTGGGCGCTGCTGAAGCTGATGACCGGCGGCCTGCGGGTCGGCGTCTCGGCGCGGCTGGCCAAGCAGGCCTGCGCCGATTTCGGCCAGGTCGAGATCGGCCAGGTCGAGGAGGTCTGGCACGCCATGACCCCGCCCTACGGCGATCTGTTCGCCTGGCTGGAAGGGCGGTCCGAACAGCCCTCGCCCGACGCCCCGGGCCGCTTCCGGCCGGTGATGCTGGCCCAGGCCATCGACGAGGCCGTCGACTTCGCCAAGCTGGACCCCGCCGACTACGCCGCTGAGTGGAAATGGGACGGCATCCGCGTCCAGGCGGTCAGCGAGCACGGCGAAAAGCGGCTCTACACCCGCACCGGCGACGACATCTCGGCGACGTTCCCCGACGTGGTCGAGGCCCTGACCTTCGAGGGGGCGATCGACGGCGAGCTCTTGGTGATGCGCGACGGCTCGGTGGCCAGTTTCGGCGACCTGCAGCAGCGGTTGAACCGCAAGACGGTCGACGGCAAGCAACTGGCGACCTATCCCGCCGGCATCCGCGCCTACGACCTGCTGCTGGACGGCGAGACCGACCTGCGCGGCCTGCCGTTCGTCGAGCGGCGCAAGCGGCTGGAGGCTTTCGTGGCCGAGGCCAAGAGCCCGCGCATCGACCTGTCGCCGATCCAGCCGTTCGACACCTGGGAGGGGCTGGCCGCCTTGCGCGCCGAGCCGCCGGAAGGCGACCCGACGATCGCCGAGGGCCTGATGCTCAAGCGCTGGGACAGCGTGTACGAACCGGGCCGGCCCAAGGGGCCGTGGTTCAAGTGGAAGCGCGATCCCCGGCTGATCGACGCGGTGCTGATGTACGCCCAGCGCGGCCACGGCAAGCGGTCCAGCTTCTATTCCGACTACACCTTCGGGGTCTGGCGGGAGGACGAGACCGGCACGCGCCATCTCACCCCGGTGGGCAAGGCCTATTTCGGCTTCACCGACGAGGAGCTGAAGCAGATCGACAAGTTCGTGCGCGACCACACCGTCGAGCGGTTCGGCCCGGTGCGCTCGGTGCGCGCCGACCTGGAGTTCGGGCTGGTGTTCGAGGTGGCGTTCGAGGGGCTGCAGCGCTCGACCCGCCACAAGTCCGGCGTGGCCATGCGCTTCCCCCGCATCAACCGCATCCGCTGGGACAAGCCGTCGCGCGAGGCCGACGAGTTGGAGACCCTGGAGCGGATGCTGGACTGATCTTCAAATTCCACTCAGCAAGTCACAGCCAAGCTTGAGCCAAACTTGACAATAAGCCCTAGTGGACCGCTCCCGCCCCTTCGAGGGCCGGGGCGCCCGCGCCCGCATGGAACATCCGGCCCTTCTCGGTGATCAGCACGGCGATCAGTCCGGCGATGCCGAAGCCCGCGAAGCCCAGGGTCAGGGGCACGGTGGTGCCGTCGAACAGCTGGCCGATCCAGAAGCCGAACAGCGCCCCGCCGATGGTGGTGATGAAGCCCTGCACCGAGGCCGCGGTGCCGGCCAGATGGCCCAGCGGCTCCATGGCGATCGAGCCGAAGTTCGACATCACCAGGCCGAAGCAGAACATCATCCCCGCCTGCAGCAGCGAGAACGTCCAGAGGGTCTCGTGGCCGCTCAGGGCGACCAGGGCGTGAACCACCGCGAAGGTGAGGTAGCCCATCAGGGCGACGTGCGAGACCAGGCGCATGCCCAGGCGGCCGACGATGCGGGAATTGAGCAGCGACGAGACGGCGATGCCGGCGGCGATCGCCGCGAAGATCAATGGGAACGAGCGGCCAGCCCCCAGCACGTCGACAAACACCTGCTGGGCCGAGTTGAGGAAGCCGAACAGCCCGCCCAGCACCAGGGTGGCGGCCAGGGTGTAGCCGACGGCGACACGGTTGGTCAGGCACTCCTTGAACGCCGCCAGCACCGGCGTGACCTCAAGGGGTACGCGGTCTTCCGGATGCAGGGTCTCGGGCAGCTTGATCCACGACCAGGCGATCACCGCCAGGCCGAAGATCGACAGCACCCCGAACACCCACGGCCAGGGCGCGACCAGCAGGATGGCCTGGCCGACGGAGGGGGCGATGATCGGCACGCCCAGGAAGACGATGAACGACAGCGACATCACCCGCGCCATCTGCCGGCCGCTGTAGCAGTCGCGGACGATCGACACCGACAGCACCCGCGTGGCGGCCGCCCCGACCCCGCACAGGGCGCGGGCGATCAGCAGCATCTCGAACGAGGTCGCGAAGGCGCAGAGGGCGGCGAACACGACGTAAAGCGACAACCCCACCAACAGCACCGGCTTGCGCCCGTACCGATCGGCCAGCGGGCCGTAGACGATCTGGGCCACGCCGAAGCCCAGCAGATAGGCGGTCAGGATCCATTGCCGCTCGTTGGCGCTGGCCACGTTCAGGGCGTCGCCGATCTGCGGCATGGCCGGCAGCATCGAGTCGATGGCCAGGGCGTTGGTGGCCATCATCGCCGCGATCAGGGCGACGAACTGACCAAACCCCATGCCGGGATGAGGCGACGGCTTCTCGATGGTCGACATGATCTCGGTTTCCCGCCCACGGACGCCAGTGCGCCGGGCGGGCGCGAGACGCTACGGCGCCGATATAGGCGCGCATCGCCGTCCCGCCAACAGATCGCGCCTAGGAGCCCATCTGGAACTGGATGCTCACCGTCTGGTCGTCGCCCGCCTTGGAGGCGCCCTCCTGCGACTGGCCCACGCTGGCCACGCGCAGCAGGGGCTGCGACCCAGGCTGTTCGGGCGGCGCGTTGCGCAGGGCGGCCAAGGACGGCTGGGCGGCGGTCAGCGCCTGATGGAAAGCCGCCGCGCGCTGCAAGGCCAGGCTGGCGGCCTGCTGTCCTTCGGCGCTGAAGGCGTCCAGATTGGTCTGGCTGACGACGTTGGCGACGGCCAGCTTGGGTCCGCTCTGGCAATCGGCCGACGCCGCCACGCCATAGCCCAAGCAAGGCAGACGCCCCATCAGGATGCGGGCGACCTGGCCAGCGATCCGCTGTCCCTCGGGTGAAAGCGTGGCCGATCCATGGACGAACAACTGATCGGCGCGGAAGCTGAGCGAGCCGCTGGACGGATCGCCGGCGATCGGCACCTTGGCGTCGCGCAGGTCGGAGTCCAGCGCTTGCATCAGCAACTTCTGGGCGTCGACGATCGAGACCGCTTCAACCGAGACCTTGGTCGGCGGCGAGAACGCGAAGCAGCGGCGCTGTCCGGCCGCGCCTTGGCCGGTCTCCGAGAGAGTGGCCTCCGGCACGCACAGGACCTGGGCCTTGTAGTCGATTTCGATGTCGGCGGTCTTGGGCGTGAGGTCGGCCGCCGTCTGCAGCAGGGCGGCCGTCTCAGGATGCTTGGCCGTGGTGAGCTTGGCCGTCGTCGAGCGGAACTCGAACGCGAAATAGCTGAGCATGATGATGAAGATGAAGATCACCCCCACCATCATGTCGGTCATCGAGACGTAGTAGCTTTCGCCTTCCTCGACATCGACCGTACGACCGCGCTTGCGCCGCATCAGGCGGCGTCCACGGCGGCGGTCCTGCCGGCGAGGGCCGCCTCGATCCGGCCGAGCACCGCCAGCTGCTCCAGCATCACCTTTTCCGGCGGCGCGAAGCGGACGCAGGCGTCCAGCAGCGCGAAGAAGTGAGCCTCCTGCGCCTCGATCGCGTGGCGTCGGCGTCGGGCGACCAGGCGCAGGATGATCGAGGCGAGCACCCCGGCGATCGACGTCCAGAACTTGGTGGCGGCAATGGTCAGCAGGTTGATCAGAGCGCCCTGCATGGCCGCCCCGCCGCCGCTCATGGCCGAGGTCGCCTCGGTCAAGGCCGCGACAATGCCCATGAAGGTGATCACTAGGCCGATCGCCACCATGATGTTGGCCCACCACTCCAGGGTGCGGGCCGGCGTGTCGGCGAGGTCGAAGGCGTCGGAGGCGTGGATCGAAGCCGCCAAGCGCCCATCCTCGGTCGAGGTCAACTGACTTCGATAATGGGCCCAGCCCAGTTCAAGCACCGGATGAGCCACGCCGCCCAGGCCCTTGTCGACCGCCTCGAAAGCCTCGGCGAACGCTTTCTGCCGATCGCCGCGCAGGTCCTCGAGCAGGTCGGAACGCCGCCGCAGGTCGTCCCGGAGGGGCGAATACTCGAAATGTCCGGACTGGAAGATCAAGCCGATCGCGAAGACCAGGATCGCGCCAGCCATGGCCAGGGCCGCGCCGGGCATGCTGAACACCGCGACCACGAATGACGTTACGGGATCGTGCATTGGAACCTTCGAATCAACTTGCGCGCCACAATACCCCGAGGTGGGGCACGATTAGGGCGCAGCTCAGCCGTTAAAGGCGCGGATCGCGTCGATGATCCGTTGTTGGTCGGCTTCCGCCAGATAGGGATGCATCGGCAGGGCCAGCACGCGCTCGGCCTTGGCCTCGGTCACCGGCAGGCCGCCGGCCCCACGCGGGAAGTCGGCATAGGGCGCCTGCACGTGCATCGGCACGGGGTAGTAGACCGCCGTCGGGATGCCCTGGGTCTTCAGATGGGCGGCCAGGCCGTCGCGGTCGGCGTGCTCGATCACGTACTGGGCCCAGACCGACACCCCGCCGTCGATGACCTTCGGGGTGGCGATCACCGCGCCCTTCAGGCCCTGGGCGTAGCGGTTGGCCACCACCTGGCGCAGGTCGATCTCCTCCTGGAAGATCGCCAGCTTCTCGATCAGGATCGCCGCCTGAAGGGTGTCCAGTCGCGAGTTCATGCCGATGCGGGTGTTCAGGTACTTGGTGTCGTGGTCGAAGGTGCGGCCGACCAGGTCGGGGGCCACGGCCTTGCCGTGCACCCGGAAGCTGTCCATCAGGTCCCAGAGCTCCTGGTCGTTGGTCAGCACCGCCCCGCCGTCGCCGTAGCAGCCCAGGGGCTTGGCCGGAAAGAAGCTGGTGGTGGCGACGTCGGCCCAGTGCAGCGGATGCTTGCCGTCCAGGGTGCAGCCGAAGCCCTGGGCGCTGTCGGAGATCAGCTTCAGGCCTTCGCGGTCGCAGATGGCCTTGATCGCCGGATAGTCGGCGGGCTGGCCGAACAGGTCGACGGCGATCACTACCCGGGGCGTCAGCTTGCCGTCGGCCTTCACGCCGGCGATCGCCGCTTCCAGCCTGGCCGGATCGAGGTTGAAGGTGTCTTCCAGCACGTCGACGAACACCGGCGTCGCCCCGACCCACGGCACGACTTCGGGCGTGGCGGCGAAGGTGAAGGACGGGCAGAACACCGCGTCGCCGGGACCCACGCCCCAGGCCATCAGCGGCAGGGCGATGGCGTCGGTGCCGTTGGCGCACGACAGGGCGAGCTTCGCCTGGCCGAACGCCGCCAGCTTGGCCTCGAACTCGCGTACCTGCGGACCCATCACATAGGCCCCGCTGTCGAGGACGGCGGCGATCGCGGCGTCGATCTTGGCGCGGATCCGGCGCTGCTGCGCGGCGAGGTCGATGAAGGACATGCTCATGGGCGGCGCTCTTAGAGGCGGATCGGCTCGGATTCGAGCCAATTGATGTAACCGAGTGTTTCCGGAGAACGAAGCGCCGCCTTGGCGGGGAACGGGGTCGGGCCCTGTTTCGTTGACGGGTCTTCGTTGACGGTTCGGGGCGGGGGCGCCATCGAGAGATCCATGCAGACCAAGCCGAACCTGATGCCCGCCGACGCTTCCCTGCCGTCCATCGCCAACATCAAGGCCGACGAGACCATGTTCGGGCATTTCCTCGACTGGCTGGGCAAGCTGGCGGTGAACCTGGTCGTCGCCGCCCTGATCCTGTTCGTCACCTTCTGGGTGGCCGGCTGGCTGGCGGGCGTGGCGCGCCGCGGCCTGGGCCGGGTGCATCGCAAGAACCCCGACCCGACCTTGGAAAGCTTCATCGCCTCGCTGGTGCGCTACGCCGTGGTCGCCGTGGGCCTGGTGGCGGTGCTGCAGCAGGTAGGCGTGCAGGCCACCTCGATCATCGCCGTGCTGGGCGCGGCCTCCCTGGCCATCGGCCTGGCCCTGCAGGGCGCGCTGTCGAACGTGGCGGCCGGGGTGATGATCCTGCTGTTCCGGCCCTACAAGGTCGGCGACGTGATCGAGACCTCGACCCGCAACGGCACGGTCAAGTCGCTGGACCTGCTGTTCACCGAGATCGCCACCCCCGACAACGTCAAGGTGATGATCCCCAACAGCAAGGTGTTCGGCGACGTCATCCTCAACTACTCCACCCACCGCAACCGGCGGGCCGACGTGGTGTTCAAGGTGCCGCTGAAGACCGACCTGGTCACCGTGCTGCAGAAAATGCGCGAGCGGGCCGAGGGCGATCCGCGGGTGCGCCAGGACCCGGCCCCGATGATCGAGGTCGTCGACCTGTCCGAAGCCTTCGCCCAGGCCGCGATCCGCGTTTGGACCGCCAAGGAGGACTACGGCCCGGTCCGGACCGACCTGATGCTGGCCGCCCACCTGTGGGCCGAGGACCCCACCCGGATCCTGCCGCCGCCCCGCCCGTCCAAGGCTCCGGATCCCTCGCCGGTCATGCCCGGCGACAAGGACCATCACCTGTTCAGACTGCCAAAGCCTCGGAGAGGTCGGCAATCAGGTCCTCGCAGTCCTCGATCCCCACCGAAAGCCTGATCAGGGTGTCGGAGATGCCCAGGGCCGCGCGCTGATCGGCCGGGATCGAGGCGTGGGTCATGATGGCCGGGTGCTCGATCAGGCTCTCGACCCCGCCCAGGCTTTCCGCCAGCGTGAACAGGCGCGTGCGCTCCAGCATCCGCTTGGCGGCGCCAACGTCGCCCTTCAGCTCGACCGAGATGATCCCGCCGAAGCCGCCCAGCATCTGGCGCTTGGCCAGGTCGTGCTGCGGATGGCTGGGCAGGCCGGGATAGATCACTCGCTCGACATCCTTGCGGGTCGACAGCCACTTGGCGATGGCCAGGGCGCTGTCGCAGGCCCGCTGCATGCGCAGGGCCAGGGTCTTGACGCCTCGCAGCGCCAGGAAGCTGTCGAACGGCCCCAGCACCGCGCCGACGGCGTTCTGCAGGAACTTCAGCTTCTCGGCGATCTCGGCGTTGTCGCCGACCACCGCCACGCCGGCCACCACGTCGGAGTGGCCGTTCAGGTACTTGGTGGCCGAGTGCATGACGATGTCGAAACCCAGCTCCAGCGGCCGCTGGACGAACGGGCTGGCGAAGGTGTTGTCGGCCACGGTGATCAGGCGGTGCTTCTTGGCCAGGGCCGCGATGCCGGCCAGATCGGCCAGGCGCAGCATCGGATTGGTCGGCGTCTCGACCCAGATCATCTTCGTTTCGGGCGTGATCGCCGCCTCGATGGCCGCCAGGTCGCCCATGTCGACGAAGCTGAAGGCCAGGCCGGCCGAGCGCTTGCGCACCTTGTCGAACAGCCGGAACGAGCCGCCATAGAGGTCGTCGCTGGCGATCACGTGTGCCCCGCTGTCGAGGATCTCCAGGATCGTCGAGGCCGCCGCCAGGCCCGAGGCGAAGGCGAAGCCGGCCGTGCCGCTCTCCAGGTCGGCGATGCAGCGCTCGAAGGCGAACCGGGTCGGGTTGTGGCTGCGGCTGTACTCGAAGCCCTTGTGCTCGCCCGGACTGGACTGGACGTAGGTCGAGGTCGCGTAGATCGGCACCATCACCGCCCCGGTCGTCGGATCGGGGAACTGGCCGCCGTGGATCGTGCGGGTGGCGAAGGCCAGGCGGTTCTTGCCGGGGATGTCGGTCATGGAAGGTCCTTGGACGCCGCGCGACGGGGCATGGCGTGAAGAGTGGTGCGGACGGGCCGGTCCCACAAGCGGGCGCCGGCCCAACCGGTCCTAGGCGCTCATGCGCAGGTGGTTGATCAGGTCCACCCGGGTGATCACCCCGACGAACTCGTCGCCGTCGCAGACCAGGGCCACCTCGTCGCGGTCGAAGACGTCGGGCAGGGCGTCCACGCCTTGCGTCGATTGCAGGGTGTTGACGGCCTTGGTCATGGCCGCCCCGACCAGGGTCTTGAACTTCGGACCGCGATCGTCGTCCACGCCCTCGACGGCGGCCAGGATGTCGCTCTCGTCGAGGATGCCGACCAGCTTGCCGTGGTCCACCACCGGCAGCTGGCTGATGTCGCCGCTGCGCATGCGGTTGTAGGCGGTCAGCAGGGTGTCTTCCGGGCCGATCGCCACCACCCCGCCGTCGGCGTAGCGCTTGGCGATCAGGTCGCGCAGGTCGCCGTGCAGCTCACGCTGGTCGAAGCCGTGGGCGGCCAGCCACATGTCGTTGAACATCTTGGTCAGGTACTTGGAGCCCGTGTCGCAAACCAGGGTGACCACCCGCTTGGGCTCGGTCTGCTCGCGGCAGTAGCGCAGGGCGGCCGCCAGCAGGGTGCCCGAGGACGAACCGGCCAGCACGCCTTCCTTGCGCAGCAGCAGGCGGGCGGTCTCGACGCTCTCGCGGTCGCTGATCGAATAGGCGTGCCTGACCAGGCTCATGTCTGCCACGGCCGGGATGAAGTCCTCGCCGATGCCTTCGACGATCCAAGAACCGGCCTCGCCGTAGCTGCCGGTCGCCACGTATTCGCAGAGGATCGAGCCGACCGGATCGGCCAGCACCATCTGGGTCTTGGGCGAATGCCGGGCCATGAACCGGCCGACGCCCGTCAGGGTGCCGCCCGAGCCGACGCCGACCACCACCGCGTCGACGTCGCCGCCCATCTGCTCGAAGATCTCGGGGGCGGTCGTGGTCTCGTGCGCCTTGGGGTTGGCCGGGTTCTCGAACTGGTTGACGTAGATCGAGCCGGGGATCGACTGGGCCAGGGCCTGGGCCATGTCCTGGTAGTATTCCGGATGGCCCTTGCCGACGTCGCTCCGGGTCAGGCGCACATCCACGCCCATGGCCCTCAGGTGCAGGATCTTCTCCCGCGCCATCTTGTCGGGCACCACCAGGATCAGCTTGTAGCCCTTCAGGGTCGCCACCTGGGCCAGGCCCAGGCCGGTGTTGCCGGCCGTCGCCTCGATGATCGTTCCGCCCGGCTTGAGGCTGCCGTCGGCCTCGGCCGCCTCGATCATCGAGCGGGCCACGCGGTCCTTGATCGAGCCGCCGGGGTTCTGGTTCTCCAGCTTCAGGAACAGCCGGCAGGGCCCGGTGTCGAGGTTGCGGACCTCGATCATCGGCGTGTGGCCGATCAGATCGAGCGCGGAACCGACGACCGGAGGAAGGGTGAATTTGGGGTCGTTCATGGCGCAACTCGGCGACAGAGAGAAATGATCTCCCTATCTAGGCCCGTTTCGCGAAAGCGCAAACAGCGTTACGCGAGCTTCGCCACAAGCCCTTGCCGGCCCTAGGCCCCGCAGGCCGCGAGCCGGTCCATCCGCCATTCGCGGGCGAACTTGCGCCCGACCACGGCGTCCTCGAACACCACCTTGCGGCGCTCGCCCGACAGGTCCGGCGTGTCGTGGATCATGACGAACGGAAAGCCGTTGCGGGTCAGGAAGTCCCGGACGAATCCCGAGAAGCGCAGGGCCTCCTCGGCGGAGGCGATGCAGATCTCGACGGCGATGTCGGCGGCGTTCATGGGCGCGCTCCCGAAAGCGGTTACTAAGACCCTAACGCACGAACTCGCAAATGCGAACAACCTTCGCAGCTGCAAAATGAAACGGCCCCGGATTTCCCCGGGGCCGCATGAAAATCGAACAGCGTTCGAGCAGTCTACAGGATCGACTGACCGGTTCCGGCCCAATCCTTCAGAAACTGCTCCAGGCCCTTGTCGGTCAGCGGATGCTTGAACAGGTCGCCGAACACGGCCGGCGGGATGGTCACCACGTCGGCGCCGACGATGGCCGCGTCCTTGACGTGGGCGACGTTGCGCACCGAGGCCGCCAGGATCTCGGTCTCGTAGCCGTAGTTGTCGTAGATCGCGCGGATGTCGCGGATCAGGTCCATGCCGTCGAAGCCGTAGTCGTCCAGGCGGCCGATGAACGGCGAGACGAAGGTCGCGCCGGCCTTGGCGGCCAGCAGGGCCTGGGTCGGCGAGAAGCACAGGGTGACGTTGGTCGAGATGCCCTCGCCGGCGAAGGCGGCGCAGGCGATCAGGCCGTCGCGGGTCAGCGGGATCTTCACGACCACGTTCGGCGCGATGGCGGCCAGCTTCTTGCCCTCGGCGATCATCGCCTCGTGGGTGGTGGCGGCGACTTCGGCGCTGATCGGGCCCGGCACCAGGTCGCAGATCTCGGCGATCACCTCGAGCATCGGACGGCCCGCCTTGGCGATCAGGGTCGGGTTGGTGGTCACCCCGTCCACCAGGCCGGTGGAGGCCAGGTCGGCGATGATCTTGGTGTCGGTGCTGTCGAGGAAGATCTGCATGGACCTGCGCTTTATGTTTTTCGGGGGTTTCAGGCTCGTTTATCCGTCCCGAGGGTCCGCGCCAAGCCGGTAAAGCCCCTAGGCGACGCCCAATCCGTCGACGGGCGGAAACCGCTCGCCCAGGTTTTCGCGCAGGAAGGCCAGCAGGTCGCCGCCCCGGAACCGCAGGCCTTCGACGCCGGCCCGGCGGGCGGCCTCGACGTCCGAACCCTTGTCGCCGACCAGCACGGTCTCCTCCGGCGTCAGCGACCAGTCGGCCAGGCCGCGCAGGATCATGCCGGGATTGGGCTTGCGGTCGGGGTGGTCGGGATGGCGATAGCGGTCCAGGGCGGCGTCCTCGTGGTGGGGCGCGACATAGAAGGCGTCGATCCGGCCGCCGACCTCCGCCAGGCCCGCCTGCAGGGCTTCGTGGAAGGCGTCGACCTGGGCTTCGGTGAAGTAGCCGCGCGCCACGCCCGACTGGTTGGTGACCACCAACACCTTCACGCCCGCCGCGTTCAGCGCCGCGACCGCCTCGCGGGCCCCGTCGATCCAGTCCAGCCGATCGGGCTCGCAGACATAGCCGTGGTCGAGGTTCAGCACCCCGTCGCGGTCGAAGAAGACGGCTTTCAGCGGCGCTTTTCCGGACATGTCCCCGCCTTACGACAGCCCGTCCGGGGCGACAAGACGCGGGAACCCCGCCGGGGCTTGGCGAAGCGCGGCGCGTGGGCCTAGAACGGCTCCAGCCTCGCAAGCCCTCAGGATCGCAGATGACCGACGACTTCGCCAGCCTTGTCCGCCTGCGCGACGAACTCAAGGCCTGGGCCCTGGAGCACGCCTTCCCGGTCTGGTGGGAGGTCGGCGCCGACAAGGCGCAGGGTGGTTTCTTCGAGAAGATCGCCCTGGACGGGACGCCGGTCGAGGCCCCGCGCCGGGCGCGGGTGCAGCCGCGGCAGATCTATTCCTACGCCGTGGCCGGCCTGCTGGGCTGGGACGGCCCGTGGAAGCAGGCCCTGGAGCACGGGCTGGACTTCTATCTGAGCAAGTACCGCCGACCCGACGGCTTCATGCGCACCCTGGTGGCCAGCGACGGCTCGCCGCTGGACGACAAGGTCGACCTCTACGACCAGGCCTTCGGGCTGTTCGGCCTGGCCATGGCCAGTTCGGTGCTGCCCGAGCGCGCCGACCTGCCCGCCCTGGCCGTCAGCCTGCGCGACGCGCTCTACGCCACGCTCAAGCATCCCGTGGCCGGCTTCGAGGAGAGCGTCCCACGCACCCTGCCGCTGCTGTCGAACCCGCACATGCACATGTTCGAGGCCAGCCTGGCCTGGATCGAGACGGGCGGCGACGACCAATGGCGCGCCATGGCCGACGAGATCGCCGAACTGGCCCTGACCCGGTTCATCGATCCCAAGAGCGGCGGCCTGCGGGAATATTACGACGGCGACTGGAATCCGGCGCCGGGCGTGGACGGCCGCATCGTCGAGCCTGGCCACCAGTTCGAATGGGCCTGGCTGCTGCTGCGCTGGGGCAAGCTGGCCGGCCGCGACGACGCGGCCAAGGCCGCCCTGCGGATGATCGAGATCGGCGCGGGGCCCGGGGTCGATCCCAAGCGCGGCGTGGCGATCTTCGCCCTGCTCGACGACATGAGCGTGCACGACGACGTCGCCCGCCTGTGGGCCCAGACCGAACAGATCAAGGCCGGCGTGCTGGCCGCCCAGCTCACCGGCGACGCGCGCTGGTGGACCACGGCCGCCAACGGCGCCGAGGCCCTGCTGAAATATTTCGACGTGCCGGTGAAGGGCCTGTGGCGCGACAAGCTGCGGGCGGACGGGACCTTCGTCGAAGAGGCCGCGCCCGCCAGCTCGTTCTACCACATCGTCTGCGCGATCCTGGAGCTGGACCGGGCGGTCAGCGCCAGGTCGTGACCAGGACGGAGGTCGCGACGGTCGCCTTGACCAGGACCGGCGAGTGCAGGTCCTGGCGCGCGCCGGCTTCGTAGGTTTCCCGGTCGGCGGCCAAGGCGCCGTCCAGCACCTGGAGGGAACAGGCCGGCAGGTCGGCCACCGCGCCGGCCTCCATCCGCCAGAGCTGAACCCGGGCGCTGGGCGTTTCGGTCACCGGCTGACGCTCCACGCCGCCGCTGAAGGCGATCGCGTGGCGGTGAGCGATGTCGCGGCCGCTGGCCTTGAGGACATCGACCAGGGTCTTCACGGCCTGGGCGTCGTCGCGACGGCAGACCAGAAGCGCGTCCGGCTCGGCGATGATCAGCAGGTCCTCCACGCCGATCGCGCCCACGAACGGGCCGGACGAGCGGGCGAGCACGTTCTTGGTGTTGATCAGATGGATGTCGCCGCTGGCGGCGTTGCCCTCGGCGTCGCGGATCGAGGCTTCCCAGATCGCGTCCCACGCGCCCAGGTCGGACCAGGTGAAGGCGGCCGGCGCGACGGCCGCACGGGTGGTGCGCTCCATGACCGCATAGTCAAGCGACTTCTTGGTGGTCGTACCGAATGCTTCGCGATCCAGGTGCAGACGAACGCCGTCGCGCTGGCCCTTGGCGACGGACTCGATCGCGCCGTCGCGGATCGCCGGCTCGAAGACGGCCAGTTCATCCAGCAGAGTCCTGGCGGTGAAGGCGAAGTTGCCGCTGTTCCAGTAGTAGCCGTCCTGGATGTAGGCCTTGGCCGTGGCCAGGTCGGGCTTCTCGACGAAGGCCGCCACGGCCTTCACGCCGCCGGGCAGGCTGTCGCCTGGCTTGATGTAGCCGAAGCCGGTGGCCGGCCCGGTCGGCTGGACGCCGAAGGTGACGATGAGGCCGTCGCGCGAGGCGTCGATGGCCACGAGGGCCGCGGCGCGGAACATCTCGGGTTCGGCGATGTGGTGGTCGGCCGCCAGCATCAGCATGACGCCGTCCGGCGACTGGGACGCCACATAGGCGGCGGCGGCGGCGATGGCCGGCGCGGAGTCGCGCGCCTCGGGCTCGATGATCACCGTCAGCTTGACGTTCAGTTCCAGCGCCTGGCGTTCCACCAGCTCGGCCATCGCCTTGCCCGTCACCACGACGATCTCGTCGGCGCCTGGCAGGTCCATCACCCGCAGGATCGTGTCCTGGAAGCTCGACCGATCGCCGATGAGCTTGAGGAACTGCTTGGGGCGGTCCGCGCGCGACGCGGGCCACAGGCGCGTGCCCGATCCGCCGCACAGGATCACTGGATAGATGGCAGGCAACGAAAATCCCCCTGGGAAAGCAACAACCTGACGCGAAGCGATGTCAGGTAGCACATCGTCTTCGCCAAAATGGAGACTTTATGGCGACGCGCGGGTCAAACGGGCACGGCGGCGTGGAGTTCAGCCAGCCACGCCTCGGCTGACGCATCCGAGGGCATCCGCCAGTCGCCGCGCGGCGAAAGGGCTCCGCCCGACGAGATTTTCGGGCCGTTGGGCATGGCCGAGCGCTTGAACTGGTTGGTGAAGAACCGCTTCAGGAACAGCTCCAGCCAGCGCTTGATCTCCGGCAGGTCGTAGGCGCGCCTGGCGTCCTCGGGAAGCCCCACGGGCCAGGCGCCGGCGGCGGCGTCATGCCAGGCCGTCCAGGCCAGGAAGGCGATCTTCGACGGCGCCATGCCGTAGCGGGTCAGGTAATAGAGGTTGAAGTCCTGCAGGGCGTAGGGCCCCACGAAGCTCTCGGTGGCCTGGACCTGCTCGCCCGGCACCAGCTCCGGCGAGATCTCGGTGGCCAGGATGTCTTCCAGCAGATCGCCGGTCGCCTCGTCCACGTCGCCCGAGGCGGCCACGAAGCGGATCAGGTGCTGGATCAGCGTCTTGGGCACGCCGGAATTGGGGTTGTAGTGGCTCATCTGGTCGCCGACCCCGTAGGTGCACCAGCCCAGGGCCAGCTCCGACAGGTCGCCGGTGCCCACCACCATGCCCTGGTGGTGGTTGGCCAGGCGGAACAGGTAGTCGGTGCGCAGCCCCGCCTGGACGTTCTCGAAGGTCACGTCATAGACCGCCTCGCCCTTGGCGAACGGGTGGCCGAGGTCCGCCAGCATCTGCCGGGCCGCCGGGCGGATGTCGAGCTCCTCGGCGGTGACGCCCATGGCGGTCATCAGCTTCCAGGCGTTGGACTTGGTGCCCTCGGAGGTCGCGAAGCCCGGCAGGGTGTAGGCCAGGATGTCCGAGCGCGGCCGGCCCAGCTGGTCCATGGCCTTGGCCGCGACGATCAGGGCCTGGGTCGAGTCCAGGCCGCCGGACACGCCGATGACCAGGCTCTTGGAGCCCGTCGCCTCGACGCGGCGCGCCAGGCCCTGGACCTGGATGTTGTAGGCCTCGTAGCAGTTCTCGGCCAGCTTGGCGGGGTCGGACGGGGTGAACGGGAAGCGCTCGATCGGCCGGACCAGGGCCAGGTCGCCGGCCGGCGGCGTGAAGTCGATCGGCACGATCCGGAACGGGGTTCCCGGCGGGCTCAGGGCCATGGAGTCGCCGAAGCTGCCCACCCGCATGCGCTCCTGGCGCAGCCGCGCCACGTCGACGTCGGCGATCGCCATCACCGGCCCGGTCGAGAACCGCGGGCTCTGGGCCAGCAGGGCGCCCATCTCATGGATGTCGACATGGCCGTCCCAGGCCAGATCCGTCGAGCTCTCGCCCGCCCCGGCCGCCGAATAGACATAGGCCGCGATCGCCCGGGCCGACTGGCTGGCGCACAGCAGGCGCCGGGTCTCGGACTTGCCGATGGTGATGTTGCTGGCCGACAGGTTCAGCAGGATCTCGGCTCCGCCCATGGCCTGGGCGGTGCTCGGCGGATTAGGGGTCCAGACGTCCTCGCAGATTTCGACGCCGACCGTGAAGGCGGCCTGGCCGAGATTGCGCAGCAGGATGTCGGTGCCGAACGGCGCGGCCTGGCCGGCCAAGTCCAGGGTGCGGCCGACCACGCCCGAGCCCGGCGTGAACCAGCGGCGCTCGTAGAATTCCCGGTAGTTGGGCAGGAAGCTCTTGGGGATCACCGCCCGCACCCGGCCGCCCTGGATGGCGATCGCGGTGTTGTAGAGCCGGCCGTTGTCGCGAAGCGGCGCGCCGACCACGAACAGCGGCGAAAGATCCTTGGTCTCCTGGGCCAGGGTCGCGATCGCCGTCTCGACCGCGTCGAGCAGGGCGTCCTGTTGCAAGAGGTCGTCGATCGTGTAGCCGGTCAGGCCCAGCTCGGGCAGCACCAGCACCGCGACGCCGGCCTCATGGGCCTCGCGCACCAGGGCCAGCGCGCTCTGGGCGTTGGCCGCCGGATCGGCCAGCTTGACCTTCGGGACGGCGGTGGCGACCCGGACGAAGCCATGGCGATAGGGCGAGAAGAACGACGGAGAACTCAAGAGACCCGGCCTTTCGAGGTTATGCTAAAAATGAGCATAAGTCCGCTTACAGCTATAACGCCTGCGCACGTTGTTGCATAGCGCCCACGCGAGGGCGCCGGTAGGGCTCGCGGGCCGGCTCGCGGGTTGACCCCAGGGGGTCATCGTGCGACTCGCGGCCTCGCGCAGCCCCGCAAAACAAGAACAACCCGGAACTCCCATGCCCGTTTCGCCCGTCAAGCTGGCCGACGCGATCCGCGTCCTTTCCATGGACGCCGTCCACAAGGCCAAGTCCGGCCACCAGGGCATGCCGATGGGCATGGCCGACGTCGCCACGGTGCTGTGGGGCAAGTTCCTGAAGTTCGACGCCTCCAGGCCCGACTGGGCCGACCGCGACCGCTTCGTGCTGTCGGCCGGACACGGCTCGATGCTGCTCTATTCCCTGCTTCACCTGACCGGCTTCAAGGCCGTGACGATGAAGGAGATCGAGAACTTCCGTCAGTGGGGTTCGCTGACCCCCGGCCACCCCGAGGTGCACCACACCCCGGGCGTGGAGACCACCACCGGCCCGCTGGGCCAGGGCCTGGCCACCGCCGTGGGCATGGCCATGGCGGAGGCGCATCTGGCCGCCCGCTTTGGCGGCGACGTCGTGGATCATCGCACCTGGGTGATCGCCGGCGACGGCTGCCTGATGGAGGGCGTCAGCCACGAGGCGATCAGCATCGCCGGCCGCCTGAAGCTCAACAAGCTGACCGTGCTGTTCGACGACAACAACACCACGATCGACGGTGAAGCCACCATCGCCGAGACCGGCGACCAGCTGATGCGCTTCAAGGCCGCCGGCTGGGCGGTCAAGGCCGTCGACGGCCACGACCACGGCAAGATCGCCGCCGCCCTGCGCTGGGCCACCAAGCAGGACCGCCCGACCCTGATCGCCTGCAAGACCCTGATCTCCAAGGGCGCGGGCCCCAAGGAAGGCGATCCCCACAGCCACGGCTACACCCTGTTCGACGACCAGATCCGCGACGCGCGCCTGGCCATGGGCTGGGACGCCGCGCCGTTCACGGTGCCGGACGACATCGCCAAGGCCTGGAAGAGCATCGGCCGTCGCGGCGCCCGCGTCCGCAAGGCCTGGGAAGCCGTCGTCAAGGCCTCGCCGCTGGCCGACGACTTCGCCCGCGCCATGAAGGGCCAGCTGCCGGCCGACGCCTTCAAGGCCCTGGACGCCCACATCGCCGAAGCCGCCAGAACCAAGCCGGGCAACGCCACGCGCGTCCATTCCGGCGCGGCCCTGGACCAGTTGATCCCGACCGTCATCGACATGGTCGGCGGCTCGGCCGACCTGACCGGCTCGAACAACACCTTCGTCAAGGGCATGAAGCCGTTCGACGCCCCCGACTACGCCGGCCGCTACGTCCACTACGGCGTGCGCGAGTTCGGCATGGCGGCGGCCATGAACGGCATGGCGCTGCACGGCGGCGTGGTCCCCTATTCGGGCACCTTCCTGGCCTTCGCCGACTACAGCCGCCCGGCCATCCGCCTGGGCGCCCTGATGGGGGCCAAGGTCATCCACGTGATGACCCACGACTCCATTGGCCTGGGCGAGGACGGCCCCACCCACCAGCCGGTCGAGCACGTGGCGTCCTTGCGCGCCATTCCGAACCTGCTGGTCTTCCGTCCGGCCGACGCGGTCGAGACCGCCGAGTGCTGGAAGATCGCCCTGGAGCAGGCCGCCACCCCATCGGTGATGTGCCTGTCGCGCCAGAAGGTGCCGGGCGTGCGCGACAGCGCCGCCGCCAACCTGTCGGCCAAGGGGGCTTACGAGCTGCTGGCCGCCGAGGGCGGCGAAGCGGCGGTGACGATCTTCGCCTCGGGCACGGAAGTCTCGGTCGCCGTGGCGGCCCGCGACATCCTGCAGGGCCAGGGCAGGCCGACCCGCGTCGTCTCGACCCCCTGCTGGGAGCTCTTCGAGCAGCAGAGCGCCGCCTACAAGGCTTCGGTGATCGGCCAGGCGCCGGTGCGCGTGGCGGTGGAAGCCGCCGTCCGCATGGGCTGGGATCGCTTCATCGGCGTCGACGGCAAGTTCGTCGGCATGACCGGCTTCGGCGCCAGCGCGCCGTACGAGCGCCTGTACAAGGAATTCGGCATCACCGCCGAAGCCGTGGCGGCCGCCGCCCAGGCCTAGGTTCCCGCGCCAGCGCCCGTCGCCCCTGAGACCGACGGCCTGCTCGTTGAGATTGCAAAAGATGTCGCGGCCGATCTGCTATGACGCTAAAGCAGTGATCAGAGACGAGTAGCGTCGGGGGGCAGTCGAGTGGGCATTTTCAATGGTACGCCGGGCGACGACATCCTCGTCGGCGGCGATGGCGACGACACGCTCAATGGCGCGGGCGGCGACGACACGCTGAGCGGCGGCCTCGGCGCCAACACGATCGACGGCGGAAGTGGCGTCGACACCGTCGACTACAGCTGGGCCCCCATCGGCGTGAAGGCGGACCTGTCGGTCCTGACCGCCCAGCAGGTCCTTGGCCAGTGGGTCAATTCTTCCGAATGGCGCGCGGCCACCGACACGCTCGTCGGGATCGAGAACATCCGGGGCTCCGCTCAGAACGACGAACTGTGGGGAGACCTGGGCTCGAACCTCCTCGAAGGCGGCGCGGGCAACGACGTGCTGTTCGACGGCAAGGGCGGCGCCGACGACATCCTGCGCGGCGGGTCGGGGAACGACAGCCTGCAGACCTGGAACGGCAGCACCGGCGTCCATGTCGCGCACTATTACGGCGAAGACGGGGACGACAACCTCTACGTCTCCGACGACAACGCGCAGGCCGAATACTGGCTCTCCGGCGGCGACGGCGACGACCGCATCTCCGCCAGCCGCGACGCCTACGGCTCCGCGCACACGACGATCGACGCCGGGGCCGGCGACGACTATGTGGCGATCACCTACGGCGACGACTACCGGATCACGCTGGGAGCCGGCCGCGACTGGGTGACGTTCTACCCCGCCGATCAGGCGATGCGCGCCACCATCACGGATTTCCAGGTCACCGGCGCGTCCTCCGACGTCATCGATCTCGGCGCATTCATCTCCTATACGCTTTCGACGCTGACCGCCTATCTTCCGCCGCGCTGGGATCAGCACACCAACCCGTTCGCGGACGGCTATCTTCGGCTGACCCAGACGGGCGCCGACACCTGGCTGGAGATGTCCGCCTATCCCGGCGGGTCCTACCAACCCATCCTTGTCTTCAGCAACACGGTCGCGACGAGCTTCACCGCGGCGTCCTTCGCCGGCTACGACCCCTTGGGCGGCCCGGTCCTGGGCATGACCCTGACGGGCCACGGCGCGCTCGACTTCATCAAGGGCGCCGGCGGGGCCGACATCATCCAGGGCGGCGACGGCCAGGACCAGATCGAGAGCGGCCTCGGCGACGACGTCGTCCATGGCAACGCCGGCACCGACGTGCTCGATGACAACTCCGGAAACGACCAGCTCTACGGGGACGACGGCAACGACATCCTGAGATCGACCCGCTCAGGCAAGACCTTCTTCGACACGATCGTGATGGACGGCGGCGTCGGCGACGACGACATCGATTTCGCGAGCTACTACCGGACCTCGAGCGCCACCGTCACGCTGACCGGCGGAGAGGGCTCGGACTATATTCGGCTCTGGGGAAGCACCCGGGCCGTCGTCGAGGGCGGAGCGGGCGACGACCGCCTGCAATACTACGGCTTCGACAATCCTGGCGTCTCCGTCCTTTCGGGCGGCGACGGCGACGACTTCTTCTATCTGACGCTCAGCGACGAGGTCATCCTGCAGGGCGGAGCGGGCGATGATGGCGCCGAGGTGCGGCTCATCTATACGCTCAGCGGAGACCTGCGGTTCGACGGCCGGTCGAGCGCCCAGAACAACCTGATCACTCTCAACGGCGCCACCAAGGCGCAGCTGCAGGGCATCGAGCGCATCACCTTCTACGCGGAGTCGGGCAACGACGTCATCTACGGCGGCAGCGGCAAGAGCGAGATCCACGGCGGCGCGGGCGACGACGAGCTCGGCGCGGGTGCGGCAGGCGCCACCCTGTACGGCGACGACGGAAACGACCTGCTGGTCGGCGGGCCGGGCGACGACACGCTGGACGGGGGAGCCGGCCAGGACACCCTCCACGGCGGAGACGGAAGCGACCTGCTGATCGGCGGGCCGGACGCCGACACTCTGGACGGCGGCGCGGGGATCGACACCGCCAGCTACGCCGCTGCCCTCAGCCCCGGCGTGACCGTCAATCTCGCCACCGGCGTGGCGACCGCGGACGGCTCCACCGACACCCTGACCAATGTCGAGAACGTCGTCGGCTCGGCCCTCGCCGACCACATCACCGGCGACGACGACGACAACGTCCTGGACGGCGGCGGCGGCAACGACATCCTGGAAGGCGGACCGGGCAGCGACACGCTGCTCGGCGGCGCGGGCGACGACCTGCTGCGCGGCGGCCTGCGCGGCGCGTCCTACGGTTCGACGAGCGAAAAGCTGGACGGCGGCTCCGGCGTGGACCTGGCCGCCTATGACGAGCAGAACTTCCAGGTCACCGTGAACCTGGAGAGCCACAGCGCCTACGGTCTCGGCTTCATCCACACCCTGAGCAACATCGAGGACGTCCTCGGCTCGGCGTTCGCTGACACCCTGACGGGCGACGCGGGCGCCAACCGCATCGACGGCGGCCTGGGCGACGATCTCATCGCGGGCGGCGGCGGCAACGACGTGCTGCTGGGCGGTGTCGCCACGGGAGTCGACGTGCTGGTCGGCTTCTCGGACGTCATCCTCGGCTTCGGCGGCGACAGCGCCTATGGCGACGCGGCGGCCAACCTGATCAACGGCGGCGAGGGCGACAACTACATCGACGGCCGCGGCGGCGACGACAAGCTGTACGGCGGCGGCGGCAACAATGTCCTCGTCGGCGGCGACGGAAACGACCAGCTCGGCGCCGGCGAGGGCGCCAACCTCCTGATCGGCGGCGCGGGCAATGACCGCTTGTCCGCCGGCGGCCACAGCATCCTGATCGGCGGCGTGGGCGACGACCATTTCACGACCGGTGACAACGGCTTCGTCTCCTACGAGGACGCGACCAGCGGCGTGACCGTTTCAGCGCTGATCCACGTGGCGCAGGATGTCGGCGGCGGCCGGGGCATGGATACCCTGGAAAGCGTCGGGGGGCTGAGGGGCTCGGACTTCAACGACGTGCTGAAGGCCGCCCAGGTGCAGGGCGGTAAGGGCGACGACATTCTCACGGGCTATGGCTTCCTGGGGACGGCGCTCTATGACGACGCGACCAGCGGGGTCACCGTCGACCTGAGCATCACCAGCGCGCAGAACGTCGGCGGCGGCCTGGGCGCGGACACCCTTTCGGGCATCCTGAACCTGGTGGGCTCGGCGTTCGACGACGTCCTGACGGGCGACGCCTCGAACAACAGGTTCGACGGCGGCGGGGGCAGCAACGTCCTCAACGGCGGGGGCGGCGACGACACCCTGATGGGCGGCGCCGGCGCGGACGTCCTGAACGGCGGCGCGGGCGTCGACTTCGCCAACTACAGCGGCGCGACGTCGGGCATCGACCTGCAGATGGTCTTCACTGTCGCCCAAAACACCCTGGGCGGCGGAATCGACACCCTGATCGGCATAGAGGGCGTCCAGGGCTCGGCGTTCAACGACGTCATCGCGGGCGACGCGGGCGTCAACCGCCTGGGCGGCGGCGCGGGCGACGACCTGCTCAAGGGCGGCGGCGGCGACGACATCCTCTACGGCGGCCAGTACAACTACCCGTTCACCATCCAGACCAACTATAGTTCCGTCGAGGGCAAGGACGTCCTCGAGGGCGGCGCGGGCGACGATCTGCTCTATGCCGGCGATTACGTCGGCGGCGACGACATCCTGCGCGGCGGCGCCGGCAACGACCGCATCATCAGCGAAAACAAGGTGATGGCCGTCTATGGCGATGACGGCGACGACCGGTTTGAAATCACGGGCGGCGACCGCCAGGGCGTGATGGACGGCGGGACCGGCACGGACGTGCTGCAGGCGCGGGACGTCAATATCGCCGCGCTGCAGATCACCGGGGTCGAGACGCTGGCGGGCAGCAACGTGACCGCGACGGTGGCCCAGTTCACCGCCTTCACCCAAATCGGAGCTTTCCTCGGGAGCACCTCGACGCTGGCCCTGGCCAGCGGCGGCGTCATCGATTTCTCGAAGAACGCCGTCGGCGCCGTTTCCGTCACCGGGTCGGACGCCAACGACGATATCACCGGCACCACGGGCGCCGACACGCTGTATGCCAATGCGGGCAACGACATCCTGCACGGCGGGCTCGGCAACGACACCCTGTACGCGGGCCTGGGCGCGGACCAGCTGTTCGGCGGGGCCGGAGACGACTTCCTCGGCCGCACCATGAATTTCAGCGGCGCTGCCGACACGGGGACCGACCGCTTCTGGGGCGAGGCCGGCGCCGACACCTTCTCCATCGGCTCGGACGGCGGAATGGTCGCCCTGGACGGCGGCGCCGACAACGACCTGTTCTACCTGGGCGGCGGCCTGGTCGGCACGGTCGAGGGCGGAACGGGCGTCGACGCCATCTCGAGCTCCGACATCCACAACCTGACGGTCACCGACGTCGAGCGGCTGATCGGCGGGACCACCGCGACGGCAGCGCAGTTCGCGGCCTTCACGGCGATCGAGAGCTATAACGGTCCCGGCGCGATCACCGACCTGGTGCTGGCGACCGCGGGCGCGGTGAACTTCAGCCTGAACGTCCTGGCAGGCTCCTGGATCTCGGTGACGGGATCGTCCGGCGCGGACGTGATCACCGGCACGGACGGCGCCGACACCCTGAACGGCGCCGACGGCGAGGACACCCTCAACGGCGGGGCCGGGGCCGACACCCTGAACGGCGGCGCCGGCTATGACGTGGCCAGCTACGGCTCGGCCAAGTCCGGCGTGACGGTCAGCCTGGCGGCGACCGGTCAGCAGAACACCGGCGGCGCAGGCGTCGATACACTGATCGGCGTCGAGGGCCTGATCGGCTCGGCGTTCGACGACACGCTCCAAGGCGGCGCTTTGCGCGCGATCATGGAAGGCGGGGCGGGCGACGACCGGATGTACGGCGGGGCCGGAGACGACCTTCTGCTGGGCGGGCTGGGCAACGACCATCTGTACGGCGGCGGCGGGGCCGACGTCCTCTCCGGCGACGCCGGCTTCGACTTCGTCCGCTACGACCTCTCGGCTTCGGGCCTCTCGATCGATCTGGCCGCCGGGACTGCCGGGGGCGGCGACGCCCAGGGCGACTCGCTGATCGACATCGAGGGCGTGGTGGGCGGCGCCTTCGCCGACGCGATCTACGGCGGCAACGCCGACAACGTCTTCTATGGCCAGGGCGGCAACGACGTGCTGAGGGGCGGCGGCGGCGCCGACACGCTGGACGGCGGCGACGGCGATGACACCCTCGACGGCGGCGCGGGCGCGGACCTCCTGAACGGCGGCGCCGGATACGACGTGGCCAGCTATGCGTCGGCCCGGTCGAGCGTGACGGTGAACCTGGCGGCCTCAGGCGCCCAGGACACCGGCGGCGGCGGCATCGATGTCCTGACCAGCGTCGAAGGCCTGGTCGGATCGGCCTACAACGACGTGCTCTCTCTTTCCGGCGCGCCTGGCGGCGTTCGCAGCGCTGTGGAAGGCGGCGCGGGCGACGACCGGCTGTACGGCGCGGCCGGCGCGGACTACCTCCTGGGCGGCTCCGGCGCCGACCATCTCTATGGCAGCGCCGGAGCCGACATCCTTGACGGCGGCGCCGACTTCGACTTCGTGCGCTACGACACCTCATCCGCCGGCGTCGCGATCGACCTGGGATCCAACGCTTCGGGTGGCGACGCCCAAGGCGACTCCCTCGTCGGTATCGAAGGAATCGTCGGGTCGGCCTTCGCCGACGTGATGTTCGGCCGCGAGGGCGACAACATCTTCCATGGTCAGGGCGGAAACGACGTCCTGCGGGGCGGGGCCGGCAACGACGTCCTGAACGGAGGCGACGGCGACGACAACCTGACGGGCGGAACCGGCGGCGACGCCCTGCGGGGCGGGGCCGGCTTTGACGTCGCGCGCTACGACGACCTGGCCGGCGGCGCCGTGGTCAATCTGACGACCGGCGTCAACAGCGGGTCGGCCCAGGGCGACGTCCTGACCGACATCGAGGGATTGCAGGGCACTTCGTACTCCGGGGACGACCTGACCGGCGACGGCGGCGCGAACTCGATCTACGGCCTGGGCGGCGACGACGTGCTGCGCGGCATGGGCGGCGACGACGTGCTCGACGGCGGCGACGGCAGCGACCACCTCTACGGCGGAACCGGCGCCGACGTCCTGCGGGGCGGGACGTTCGTGGACCTGGCGCGGTACGACAACGCCGCCGAAGGGGTTTGGGTCGATCTTGCCCAAGGCAAGGGATTCACGGGCGAGGCGGCCGGCGATACGCTCGTCCAGATCGAGGGTCTGGTCGGTTCAGGCCATGGCGACACCCTGGTGGGCGACAGCGCCATCAACATCCTCTACGGCCAGGGCGGCGACGACGTGCTGGTGGGCGGCGACGGGGGCGACACCCTGGAAGGCGGCGCAGGCAACGACCACGTCTACGGCGGCGCGGGCGGCGATGTCCTGCGGGGCGGCGAGGGTGTGGACTTGGCGCGCTACGACACGTCGGCCAGCGGGGTCTGGGTCGATCTGAACCAGGGCGTCGGCCTGGCGGGCGAGGCGGCAGGCGACACCTTCAACGCCATCGAGGGCGTGATCGGGTCGGCCAGCGCGGACACCCTGATCGGCAACGCCGGCGGCAACACCTTCTACGGCCAGGCGGGCGACGACACGCTGGACGCCGGGGCCGGAAGCGACACCCTGTTCGGCGGCGCGGGCGCGGACACCTTCGTCTACGGGGAGATCGCCGACTCGACGGCCGCCCAGAAGGACCGCATCTGGGACTTCAGCCTGGCGGACCACGACCGCATCGACCTGTCGGCGATCGACGCCGACACGGCGACCGGGCAGGACGACGCGTTCACCCTGGCGGCGGCCCTGACCGGCCAAGCCGGACAGGCGGTCCTGACCTACGACCAGGCGCAGGACGCCACCAACCTGGCGCTGGACGTCAACGGCGACGGCCTGGCCGACTTCCTGCTGACCATCAACGGCCACCTGACGACGACCGAAGGCCTGATCCTGTAGAGGACCGGCGGCGCCTAGGGCGCGTACCCTAGGCGTCCCATCCATGCGCCATGCCGGGCCATGAAGACCTCGATCTCCTCGGCGGTCAGGGTCTCGGGAACGCCGGCCTGGCCTCGCCGAAAGAAGTCGGGGCGGGCGGTGTTCATGCTGGCCCAGGGATCGATCCACGGCGCGATCGGTTCGACGTCCAGGAAGGCGGCGATGCGCGCATGCGCCGCCGCCGGCTCGCCGATCAGGCTTTCATAGGTCAGCAACAGGGTGTCGGGCCGCTCCAGGGGATTCCAGGCGTCCAGGTGCAACGACCAATTGTTGAATGGGGTCGCGCCGTCGACGATCTCGGACCACGGCGCGTCCTGCTCATCGATCTGGACGCGATAGTGCCGATAGGAATCGGTCGCCACCAGACCGTTGCGGACAACATAGATCGCCTTGCCATGGTCTTCGGGCTGGTCGTGGGTCTTGACGACCATCAGCTCCGGATTGTCCCGCGCGGCCGCGTAGAACTCGGGATAGTCGCCTTCGTAGGACAAGGCGCCGATGGTCGAAACCAGGCTGTCAGCCATGCCCTTCGGGCTTCGGGCCGCCTTGGCCTCGTACTTGGAGTAACTCTTGAGTCCAAAAACCGATTGCAGAACGGTCCGGACGAGGGTGTTTCCAGAACGCGGAAACGACGCCAGCCAAACGATCAAGAGACGACTTTCCTTTTCTTTTCCAAGACACCGGGCTAACGCCTCATTGTGCGGCGTCCTGGAACGGGGCGAAGCGGATTTGCCCAAACAGTTGTACCGGCTTCCCGCCAGAATGTCGCGAGCATCGGTTGGCCACGCGGACGAAATGCGCTAGGAGCGCCACAACTTTGCGGACGCAGGTCCCATCCTTCGGAGAGATACATTGGCAACTGGTAAGGTAGCTCTAATCACGGGCGTGACGGGTCAGGATGGAGCCTACCTGTCGGAGCTCCTGCTCTCGAAGGGCTACACCGTCCACGGCCTCAAGCGGCGCTCGTCCTCGTTCAACACCGGCCGGATCGAGCACCTCTATCAGGATCCCCACGAACAGGACCCTCGGTTCATCCTGCACTACGGCGACATGACCGACAGCACCAACCTGATCCGGATCGTGCAGCAGGTCCAGCCGGACGAAATCTACAACCTGGCCGCCCAGAGCCACGTGCAGGTCAGCTTCGAGACCCCGGAATACACCAGCAACGCCGACGGCACCGGCACCCTGCGCCTGCTGGAGGCGATCCGCATCCTGGGCCTGGAAAAGAAGACCAAGTTCTACCAGGCCTCGACCTCGGAGCTCTACGGCCTGGTGCAGGAAGTGCCCCAGAGCGAGAAGACCCCGTTCTATCCGCGCAGCCCCTACGCCGCCGCCAAGCTCTACAGCTACTGGATCGTGGTGAACTACCGCGAGGCCTACGGCATCCACGCCAGCAACGGCATCCTGTTCAACCACGAGAGTCCGCTGCGCGGCGAGACCTTCGTCACCCGCAAGATCACCCGCGCCGTGGCGGCCATCAAGCAGGGCTTCCAGGACAAGCTGTACCTGGGCAACCTGGACGCCAAGCGCGACTGGGGCCACGCCCGTGAATATGTCCGCGGCATGTGGCTGATGCTGCAGCAGGAAGAGGCCGACGACTACGTGCTGGCCACCGGCGAGACCACCCTGGTGCGTGACTTCGTGACCAAGGCCTTCGCCGAAACCGGCGTGACCATCAACTGGTCGGGCGTCGGCGTCGAGGAAAAGGGGACCTGCGCCGAGACCGGCAAGGTCCTGGTCGAGGTCGATCCGCGCTACTTCCGCCCCACCGAGGTGGAGCTGCTGATCGGCGACCCGACCAAGGCCAAGGAAAAGCTCGGCTGGGTGCACGACACCAAGTGGGAGCAGCTGTGCGCCGAGATGGTCGCGGCGGACATGGCGACGGTGGCCAGAGAGCAGCGCCGCAATGTCGACTGAGACGCGCTTCGTTCTGAAGGGCAAACGCGTTTGGGTGGCCGGCCATCGTGGGATGGTCGGCTCCGCCATCGTGCGGCGGCTGGCGACCGAAGACTGTGAAGTGATCACCGCCGGGCGCGAGGTCGTCGACCTCAAGCGCCAGGATCAGGTCCAGGCCTGGATGGCCCAGGAGAAGCCCGACGCCATCTTCCTGGCGGCGGCGAAGGTCGGCGGCATCCTGGCCAACGACAGCTTCCCGGCCGACTTTCTGTACGACAACCTGATGATTGAGGCGAACATCATCGAGGCCGCGTTCCGCAACGACGTGGCCAAGCTGATGTTCCTCGGCTCGTCGTGCATCTATCCGAAGCTGGCCCCGCAGCCGATCCGCGAGGACAGCCTGCTGACCGGCCCCCTCGAGCCAACCAACGAGTGGTACGCGATCGCCAAGATCGCCGGCATCAAGCTGGCCCAGGCCTATCGCAAGCAGCACGGCGCCGACTTCATCAGCGCCATGCCGACCAACCTCTACGGCGAGGGCGACAATTTCGACCTCAACTCCAGCCACGTCCTGCCCGCCCTGATGCGCAAGGCCCACGAGGCCAAGCTGTCGGGCGCCCAAAGCATCACGATCTGGGGCACCGGCGCCCCGCGTCGCGAATTCCTCAACGCCAACGACTGCGCCGACGCCTGCGTGCACCTGATGAAGACCTACTCGGACTTCGAGCACGTCAATGTCGGTTCGGGCGAAGACGTCACCATACTGGAACTGGCCCAGTTGGTCTGCGAGGTGGTGGGCTTCAACGGGCGGATCGTCACCGACCCGTCCAAGCCGGACGGCACGCCCCGCAAACTGATGAGCGCTGACAAGCTCCGCGCCATGGGCTGGGCGCCGCGCATCGCGCTCAGGGACGGCGTGGTCGAGACCTACGACTGGTTTCTTCGGCAAGGCCAGTGATGCTCGAAACGGACACGGCCCGCCCGCGCCGACACGGGCGAAAGCGATGAGCGGCATCGGCGTCGCCATGGCGCTGAAGAACGTCAGCGGCGCGCTGGATCACGCGATCCAGTCGATGCGGGCGTTCGGCGTGACCGAGATCGCGGTCAGCGACGCCTCGGGCGATCCCCGCGTGCGGGAGCGGTTCGCGCCGGTCTCCGACCTGATCACGACCTATTTCGCCGAGCCTGACAAAGGGCAGTCGCACGGCCTCGACAAGGCGTTCCGCGCCCTAAAGAGCCCGATCGTCGGCTGGCTCAACCACGACGACTTCCTGGTCCGGAACGGCGCCGAGGCCGTTCGCGGGGCGCTGGCCGACCACGACGTGGTCTATGGCGAAGCCCAGTTTCTGGACATGCGCGGTGACATCGTCGGCTATCATCCGAACGTTTCGGACGACCTTTCCCGCCTGGGCCAGGAGAACCTCGTCGCCCAGCCGAGCTGCTTCTTCAAGAACGGGCTCTACCAGGATATCGGCGGGCTGAACTACGACCTGCACTACACGATGGACTGGGACCTCTGGATCAGGATGGCCCAGGCCGGCGCGGCGTTCACCTACGCCCCCGCCCTGCTGTCGGGCGTGACACTGGACCCGGACGCCAAGACCGCCAAGCTGTCGCTGAGCCGTGCGCGCGAGATCCAGGGCTTCCTGTCGCGCAGCGGCGCCGGTTTCGGCGAACGCACGACCCTGATCGTCGAATCCATGAAGACGGCCCTGCTGTGGAAACTGCGCGGCGATACGCCCGGCCACCCCTATTTCACCGTCTGGGCGCACAAGCACGGATCCGAGCGGGCGCCGGCCGTCGCGGGCGGACAGCGGGTCAATGTCTTCGGCCTCGAACCCGTGGCCGAAGGCGAAGCCGAGGTCTGGCGCCGAGCGGCGAACGGGGAGGATCTGGCGATCCGCGTTCGCGTCGCGCGGACCGACGCCTTCGCGCCCGTCGCCCTCGATTTGCCCTTCGAGATCACCGACCTTGGACGCGTGCGTTTGCCGGTCGAAAGATGACCCAGGTCTTGCGTATTCAGGCCGCAATTCTTTGCGAAACAACAGCTTTCCGGAGACGTCTCGGGCGCGACCCAGCAGGCTTTACAACCCGCCGCCGTGTGCTAGAGAGGCTCACGATTGCGCGGCGGCGAAGCCTGGTTGGCTGGTCTTATGCGCTGGGTCCAGGCGTCGCCCGGTTGGCGTGATCGATCTATTTTTCAGACATCAGCGCCTCCCGATCGGCGGCGCAAACATGTCGTCACAGGAGTTGGAGAGCGTATGTCGCGTGCTAGTCTGTCGAGCGCCGTCAGCGACATATCCTCGGGTATCGGCTCCTGGAGAATCTGGACCGCGCTGGCCCTGACCGACATCAAGACGCGCTATCGGCGCTCTCTGATCGGCCAGTTCTGGATCACGATCTCGATGGGCCTGACCATCGCCGCCCTGGCGGTCGTCTACTCCCAGATCTTCAAGATCTCGCTCAGCGTCTATGTTCCGTTGATCACCATCAGCTTCATCTGCTGGGGTCTTCTGGCCTCGTTCGTCAACGACAGCGCCATGGCGTTCCTCGACGCGGAGGGCTACATCCGGACGTCGACCTTGCCCAAGGCGACGTTCGTCTACCGGATGATCACGCGCAACTCGATCATCTTCGCGCACAACCTGATCCTCATCCCCATCGTGATGGTGATCTTCCGGATCGTGCCGAACTGGCACCTGATCCTCTTCGTTCCGGCCTTCCTCCTGGTCCTGCTCAACGCCGTCTGGATCGCCCTGATCCTGGGTCCGATCTCGGCCCGCTTCCGCGACATGCCTCTGATGGTGTCCAGCCTCACCCAGATCGCGTTCTTCGTCTCGCCGGTCATGTGGGAGCGCAAGCAATTGAGCGCCGAGGGCCAGTTGCTGGTCAACGCCAATCCGTTCGCCGTCTTCCTCGAACTGTTGCGCGATCCCCTCCTGGGACGGATGCCGTCGGCATACCATTGGACGTTCGCGATCGTTCTGTGCGTCGTGGGCTGGACCGTGGCCCTCTTGCTCTATTCCCGCCTCCGCGCGCGAATTGCCTTCTATCTGTGAGGACGAATGGCGTCGATTGAACTGAACGGGGTAACGCTCTTCTACCCCATCTTCGACTCACGCAGTCGCTCCCTTAAGAACACCGTGATGCGGAAGGTCGGCGGCCGGATCTACGGCAAGGGCGACCACGTGGAGGTTCGGGCCCTCTCGAACATCAGCCTGAAGATCAACAGCGGCGACCGCGTGGCCCTGGTGGGCCAGAACGGAGCCGGCAAGACGACGCTGCTAAAGGTTCTGGCGGGGATCTACGAACCGCCGACCGGGCGCATCAAGATCTCGGGCAGCATCTCTTCGCTGACCGACATGACCATGGGCATGGATCTTGAAGCCTCCGGCCGCGAGAACATCCTGATGCGGTGCATCTTCCTGGGCATGACCCATGCCGAGGCGCGCGAGAAGGCCACCGAGATCGAGGCGTTCACCGAGCTGGGCTCCTATCTGGACCTGCCGGCGCGCACCTACTCCACCGGCATGCTCGTGCGCCTGGGCTTCGCGGCGTCGACGGCGATGAGCCCGGACATCCTGGTGATGGACGAGATGATCGGCGCCGGCGACATGGCGTTCGCGGCCAAGGCGAGCGAACGCGTCTCGAGCTATGTCGACAACGCCAAGATCCTGGTGCTGGCCTCGCACAACAACGCCATTCTCCGGCAGTTCTGCAATCGCGCGATCTTCATCGACGGCGGCGAAATCCGCGCCGACGGTCCCGTCGACGAGGTGATCTCGCTGTACGAGACCGCCTATGGCTGAAACGCCGAACGCCGTCGCGGGCCAGGATCTGGCGGTGCGCCTCTTGGCCCCCCCTGACGTCGACCGCCTGACGACGTTCTTCGGAGAGATCGCCGCGGATCCGGCCGCGGACCGGTTCCATCCCCACCCGTTCACGGCCGACGCCGCGCGCATGATCGCCGAGCATCGGGGACGGGATCTGTACCTGGGGCAGTTCCTCGGCGACAGGCTGGTCGGCTACGGCATGCTGCGGGGTTGGGACGCGGGTTACGAGACGCCTTCGCTCGGCATCTATCTGAGCGCCGACGCGCGGGGCCGGGGCCTGGCCAGGATGCTGATGGAAGACCTTCACCGTCGCGCCGGCGAGAACGGCGCCCGGAAGGTCAGACTGAAGGTCTATAAAGACAATCTCCGAGCCGTGAACTTGTATGAACGGCTGGGTTATGTGTTCTTCGCCGAGGAAGGCGAACAGCGCGTCGGCTTATTTGAGCTCATTTCACAGGGGGGTGGCCGGTGAGCTACCAATATCCGGTTTATCGCCCGCGCCTGACTGGCCGCGAACGGGAGTTGGTGCTGGAGTGCATCGATTCCACCTGGATTTCTTCCAAGGGCAAGTTCATCGGCGAGTTCGAGAGCCGGTTCGCCAGCTTCCTCGGCGCCGAGCACGCCCTGAGCGTCTCCAACGGCACGGTCGCGCTGCACGTGGCGCTGGAAGCGCTGGGCGTCGGGCCGGGCGACGAGGTCATCGTCCCGACCCTGACCTACATCGCCTCGGTCAACGCGATCCTCTACACCGGAGCCACTCCGGTGTTTGTCGACAGCGAGCGCGACTACTGGCAGCTGGACGTGGAGGCCGTCCGCGCCAAGATCACCGACCGCACCAAGGTCATCATGCCGGTCCACCTCTATGGCCAGGCCTGCGACATGGAAGCCCTGATGGCCCTAGCGGCCGAGCGCTCGATCTACGTGGTCGAAGACTGCGCCGAGGCCCTGGGCACGCGGATCGGCGATCGCTTCGTGGGCACCTTCGGCGACGTGGCCACGTTCAGCTTCTTCGGCAACAAGACGATCACCACCGGCGAAGGCGGCATGGTCGTCGCCAAGGACCCGGCCGTCGCCAGCCTTATCAGCCGCCTGAAGGGCCAGGGCCTGGCCGCGAACCGCGAATATTGGCACGACATCGTCGGCTACAACTACCGGATGACCAACATCTGCGCGGCGATCGGTTGCGCCCAGATGGAGGACGTCGAAGGCGTCATCGCGCAGAAGCAAAAGATCGCCGAATGGTACGGCCAGGGTCTGGCCGGCCTTCCGTTGGCCCGCCACGCCGTCAAGCCGGGCACCTTCCACAGCTTCTGGATGGTGTCGGTCGTGACCGATCAGGCGGAGGATCGCGATCCCCTGCGCGAGCACCTGAAGGCCGCCGGCGTGGAAACCCGCCCGCTGTTCTATCCGGTCCACACCATGGAAATGTACGGCAGCGGCGGCGCGGCCGAATATCCCGTGGCCGACTACCTGTCGCAGCGGGGCCTCAACCTTCCCAGCTATCCCGATCTGACCGAGAACGATGTGAGCCAGATCTGCGGCCATATCCGCGCCTATTTCAGCCGCAACGGATAGCCCATGACCCGGCCCCTTCGCGTCGCCCTTCTCGCGCACGAGTTCCTGATCAACATCGGCGCAAATGATTTTCTGAAGAACATCATTCGCGGTCTCGCCCTGCAGGAACAGAATGAGATCATCTTCCTGTGCCCGCGCGGCGACGGCCGCATCGAGCATCAGGTGCCGACCGCGGCCAAAACCATCCTGAAGAAGAATCCCGTCGTCGAGGCCGTCCTGCGGGCGGTCCTCCGGCAGACCCGGGAAGCGCGCGCCAAGATCGTCAAGCCGGATCCGGGCCCTTACAGCTTCTATCGCGACGCCTGCCCGCGCATGCGGTTCATCGAGACCGATCTGGACGTGGAGTCGCTGCGGCGCCTGAAGGTCGAGCATCAGATCGACGTCTTTCTGCCGTCGATCCACATTCTGCCCAAGGACATTCCCTACGTCACCTACTGGCCGGACTGTCAGCCCAAGCACTATCCGGAATTCTTCGACGACGAATCCCAGCGGGTCCGCGACGAGCGGATCAACGGCCTGTTCGCCACCGGCAAGCCGATGATCATCAACTCCCGCGACGCCAAGTCGGACATGATGCGGTTCTACGGCGCCAACCCGGACCAAATCTTCGAGCTGCCCTTCGCGCCGATCATCGAGTTCGACCGGCTGACCCCCCATCCGGAGTTGGCGCGTCCCTACGGCCTGACCAAGCCCTACTTCATGGTCTGCAACCAGTTCTGGGTGCACAAGTCCATTGAAACGGTGATCGAGGCGGCCGCCATCGCCAAGCAGCGCAAGCTGAACATCGAGATCGTCTTCACAGGCAAGATGCAGGAGCCCAGGCGCCCGCAGTACATCACCATGCTCAGGGAGATGGTGATCGAAAAGGACCTTGGGGACATCGTGCGGTTCCTCGACTACATCCCCAAGAACGATCAGCTCGAACTTATGCGCTCGGCCATCGCCGTGATCCAGCCGACCCTGTTCGAAGGCGGACCGGGCGGCGGCTCGATCTACGACGCGGTCAGCCTGGGCGTCCGAGCGATCGCCTCTGACATTCCGATCAACCACGAGCTGCCGCTGGACCCCCAGCGCCTGGTGCTGTTCAAGAAGCGCAACGCCAAGGACCTGGCGGACAAGATGCAGAAGATGATGGCGTCCCCGAACAAGGGGCCTTCGTTCGAGGATCTCTATCAGCAGTCGAAGGAGTCGGCGCGGAAGCTGTCGACGCGGCTCTACCAGGCCATCGACTACGCGATCTCGCACGGCGGATAGGGGACAGAGCATGGCCGTTGCCAAGATCAGTGTCGTTACGGTGTGCCTCAATGTCAGGGACACGATCCGACTGACGCTAGAGTCGGTGGCGCGCCAGACGTTCGCCAACATCGAGCACGTCATCATCGACGGCGTCTCGACCGACGGCACGCTCGACATCGTCAGGGAATATCCCGTCGCCTACCTGTCCAGCGAGAAGGACAAGGGCGTCTATGATGCGATGGACAAGGGCTCGCGGGCCGTCACCGGCGACATCGTCATCTTCCTGAACGCGGGCGACACCTTCTACGACGACGAGGTCTGCGAACGGGTCGCCGCCTTCTTCGACGAGAGCGGCGCCGACATCGTGTTCGGGGACCTGTTGCCGGTCTATCTGAAGACCAGCGACACCCACGACCACGCGGCCTTCACCAGCGGCCAGGTGCTCGACCTGAGCTATGTGGTCAACCGTCGCAACCTCTACAACGAGTCCATCCACCACCAAGCCACGTTCTATCGGCGCTGGGTGGTCAAGAAGTGCGCCTACGCCTGCGTGCAGCCCGAAGCGACCGGCGAGTACAACGTCCTGCTCAAGGCCGTCATGAGGCACGGCGCCAAGGTCAAGCACATCCCCCTGCCGATATCGCGTTTCGCCCTGGGGGGCATCAGCACCGGCAACTTCGAGAAGGAATGGGCGCGCTACGTCAAGGCGCGCGACATCCTGCGCTCGCTCTACTATCCCAGCGTGGATAGCGTGCGGATCAAGGACGAGCTGGAGTTCCGGCACGCCCCGGTCGCGCGCCCCCTTAACCGGATCGAGCGCCGCACGCTGCTCAAGCAGCGGATCAAGGCGCTGCCGCCATTCAAGATCTACGACCGTCTGGCGCGCGGCATGACCGCCCGCGTGGCGAACCAGCTCGCCGTCCAGCTGGACGCCGCGCGGCAGCACGGCGACGCCCAGACCCACGCGCTGCTGATGGGCGTGGAAGCCAACTTCCGCGCCCACTTGGCCGAGACCAAGGGCCACATCGGGCAGATCCGCCAAGACATCGCGCTGCTGGAAGCGCGGCGCAAGGCCGATCTCTCGCGCGTCAAGTCCAGCTTGGTCGCCCGGCTGGACCAGCTGTCCGCCGAGGTGGCCGTGACCGCGATCCAGGAGACGCTCGAGAGCGTCCAGGACCTGATCGTGACCCTGCGCAAGGAATCGACGCTCAAACCCGTCGCGCTTCGCCTCGACAAGATCGGCGCCCACCTGCAGGCTCTCGACGCCAACCTGACCCTGGCGCGCGAGCAGGCCGCGACCGGTTCGGACAGGATCGGCCAGGGCGTCGACCGGGTCTTCGACCGTATGGGCGGCCACGACGTGCTGCTCAACAACATCGGCGCCGACCTKMAGGCCTTCGCCGCGACCCTGGTCTCGGTGCACGACCARRCGGCGGCCGGCACGGACAGGATCAGCCACGGCGTCGAGCGCGTCGCCGACCGCATCGGCGGCCACGACGTGCTGCTCAACAACATCGGCGCCGACCTGCAGGCCTTCGCCGCGACCCTGGTCTCGGTGCACGACCAAACGGCGGCCGGGGCGGACAGGGTCGCCCACAGTCTCGAGAGCTACGCCGACGCGCTGCAGAACACGACGGGCCAGCTGTCCACCGATCTGCAGTCGACCAGCAACGCCGTCCTGCGCTACGCCACGCTGTCGGAACAGGGCGACGCGCGCATCAAGCAGGAACTGATGGACGTGCGGGCCAATCTGGGCCGGATTCAACTGCAGCGGCGCGCGGACGTCGCGTTCGAACAGAGCGGCGTGAAGGTCTTCTCCCAATGGGACGAGGACGGGCTGATCGACTACCTCGTGTCGCGCTGCGACATCCCCGATCACAGCTTCGTCGAGATCGGCATCGGCGACTATACAGAGGCCAACACCCGCTTCCTGCTGACCGAGCGGGCCTGGTCGGGCCTGGTCGTGGACGCCACGAGCAAGGACATCCAGAAGCTGCGCGACAGCGACGCCTACTGGCGCTATCCGCTGACCGCCATCAACAGCTTCGTCACCGCCGAGAACGTCAACGAGATCATCGCCATGGGCGGGCTGAAGGGCGACATCGGCCTGCTGTCGATCGACGTCGACGGGGTCGACTACTGGATCTGGAACGCCGTCGAGGTCATCAGTCCCCGGATCGTGATCTGCGAGTACAACGGCCTCTTTGGGTCCAAGGCCAAGGTCACCGTGCCCTACGAGCCCGACTTCGATCGCCGAGCCAAGCACTTCAGCTGGCTGTACTCCGGAACCTCGCTGGGCGCCCTGACCGACTTGGCGGCCCGCAAGGGCTATACGCTGGTGGGCTGCAACGCCGGCGGCAACAACGCCTTCTTCGTCCGCGACGACGTCCTGGCGGCCGGCGACATCCAGCCCAGCGCGACGCCGTATCGCAAGCCGGCCTTCCGCGAGAGCCGCAATCCCGACGGTACGTTGAGCTTCCTCGACGTCGCCGCGGGCGCCGAGCTCATCGCCGACCTTCCAGTCTACGACGTGGCCCGGAACGAGACGATCAAGATCGCCGACCTCGATCTGGTCTATTGATAGACGCTGCGGCCTTCTTCGCCGCACCACCGCCGAGTCCGCAATGACCCTCGACATCACCGCCATCCGCGCCGCCGCCGCCCGCCTCGCCGGCCAGATCGAGCGCACGCCCTGTCGCTATTCCAAGACGCTGTCCAAGATCACCGGCGCGGAAGTCTGGGTGAAGTTCGAGAACCTGCAGTTCACCGCCGCCTACAAGGAGCGCGGCGCGCTGAACAAGCTGATGCTGCTGTCGGACGCGGAGAAGGCCAAGGGCGTCATCGCCGCCAGCGCCGGCAACCATGCCCAGGGCCTGGCCTATCACGGCGCCCGCCTGGGCGTGCCGGTGACCATCGTCATGCCGCGCACCACCCCGTTCATCAAGGTGCAGCACACCCGCGACTTCGGCGCCAACGTGGTCATCGAGGGCGAGACCTATGACGACGCCAACGCCCACGCCCGCAAGCTGCAGGAAGAGCAGGGCCTGACGTTCGTCCACCCGTTCGACGACTACGACATCATGGCCGGCCAGGGCACGATCGCCCTGGAGATGCTGGAAGACGCGCCCGACCTCGAAGTGCTGCCGGTGCCGATCGGCGGCGGCGGCCTGATCAGCGGCGTGGCCACGGCGGCCAAGGCCGTGAAGCCCGACATCCGCATCATCGGCTGCGAGCCGGCGATGTACCCGTCCTTCACCGCCAAGATGCGCGGCGTCGCGGCCCACTGCGGCGGCCAGACCATTGCGGAAGGTGTCGCGGTCAAGACGGTGGGCGAGCTGACCTACGGCGTCGCCCGGCCGCTGCTGGACGACGTGCTGCTGCTGGAAGAGCCGCACATCGAGCAGGCCGTGGCCCTGTATTGCAACGTCGAGAAGACCATCGCCGAGGGCGCCGGCGCGGCCTCCCTGGCGGCCCTGCTGGCCTATCCCGAGCGGTTCCGCGGCAAGAAGTGCGGCCTGATCCTGTGCGGCGGCAATATCGACACCCGCCTGCTGGCCTCGGTCCTGACCCGCGAGCTGGTTCGCGCCCAGCGCCTGGTGTCCCTGCGCATCGTCGGCGACGATCGTCCGGGCCTGCTGTCCACCGTGGCCAGCGTCATCGGCTCGATGGGCGCCAACATCATCGAGGTCAACCACAACCGCCTGGCCCTGGACGTGCCGGCCAAGGGCGCGGAGTTCGACATCACCATCGAGACCCGCGACGCCCAGCACACCCAGGACGTCATGGACGCCCTGCGCGAGAAGGGCTACCCGCCGCGCGCGGTGTGATGATAACACCCCTCCCCCTGTGGGGGAGGCGGCCCGAAGGGCCGTTGGGGGAGTCGTGCTGAACCTCAGCCAACTCCCCCCACGTCGGCTTCGCCGACTGCTCCCCCACAAGGGGGAGCGCTTAGTTACAGCAGCCCCTTGATCATCTCGCGCGCCGCGTCGGCCAGGTCGGGGCGCTTCAGGGCCAGGGCCACGTTGGCCCGCAGCAGGCCGATCTTGTCGCCGCAGTCATAGGTCTCGCCCTCGTACTCAAGAGCGTGGAAGTCCTGGGTCTTCAGCAGCGACAGCATCGAGTCGGTCAGCTGGATCTCGCCGCCGGCGCCCTTGCCCTGCTGGGCCAGCAGGTCGAAGATTTCCGGCTGCAGGATGTAGCGGCCCGAGATGAACAGGTTCGAGGGCTCGGTCCCCTTCGGCGGCTTCTCGACCATGCCGGTCATGCGGTTCAGGCGGCCGTCCTGGCCGTCCAGCGCCACGATGCCGTACTGGTGGGCCATGCCTTCCGGAGCCGGCTCGACGACGACGATGTTGCCGCCCTTCTGGTCGTAGGCCTCGATGGCCTGGGCCAGGGCCGGCGTGCTGGCCGACATCACCATGTCGGGCAACATCACCGCGAACGGCTCGTCGCCGATGATGTCGCGGGCGCACCACACCGCGTGGCCCAGGCCCAGCGGGGCCATCTGGCGCACGAAGCTCATCTCGCCGGGCTTGGGCAGCTCGCCGAGCAGCTCTTCCAGCAGGGCGGTCTTGCCCTTGGCGGCCAGGGCGGCCTCCAGCTCGACCTGGTGGTCGAAATAGTCCTCGATCGCGCCCTTGTTGCGGCCCGTCACGAAGACGAAGTGCTCGATGCCCGCCGCGCGGCCTTCCTCGACGATGTAGGACAGGATCGGCCTGTCCACGACGTTGAGCAGCTCCTTCGGGGTGGTCTTGGTGCCGGGCAGGACCCGGGTGCCGAAGCCCGCGACGGGAAGGACGGCTTTACGGACGGGTTTCATGAAGGCCTCGTGAGCGGTCACTGGGTGGGGACGGTTTCTAGGGCGCGCCGCGTTCTCGCGCCACCACTGTTCTGTGACTATGCGTCTCAAACCTGGGCCAAACCGGGGAGCGCCCAAAATCGGCGCGCGGGCGAGCGCGAAATGGTCTAGCACGGACGAATGTTCGTCGGAGTCCGCCGTCCCATGATCCGCCCCCTAAGCTTCGCCCTCGCAGCCCTCGCCCTCGGCGCGACCCTGGCCCTGTCCGCCTGCGGTCCCAGCAAGAAGCAGCAGGAAAGCCTGGCCGTCGCCCAGGCCTTCATGGCCGAAAACGCCAAGCAGCCGGGCGTCGTCACCCTGGCCGACGGCCTGCAGTACAAGATCGTCCGTTCGGGTCCGGCGAGCGGCCCCAAGCCGAACCCGACCGACGAGGTCAAGGTCAACTACGAGGGCAAGCTGGTCGACGGCACGGTGTTCGACAGCTCCTACGAGCGCGGCGTGCCCGCCTCGTTCCCGCTGCAAGGCCTAGTGCCGGCCTGGAAGGAAGCCCTGGTCATGATGCGCCCGGGCGACGAATGGACCCTCTATGTGCCGCCGGAACTGGGCTACGGCGCCCAGGACAAGGGCCCGATCCCCGGCAACAGCGTGATGATCTTCCGTATCGAGCTGATCGACGTGCTGCCCTCGAAGATCCAGGCCCCCAAGCAACGCGCGCCGGTCTAGACCTTCGGCACGGCCATGCCCCGGCGCACGGCCGCGCGCTCGCCGACCAGGTCCAGCCAGCGCCGCACCGACGGCAACGGCGGCCGGTCGGGCTGGATCTTCTCCAGCACCTCCAGCGAGGCCTTGGTCCAGGCGTAGCTGGCGATGTCGGCGATCGAATAGTCCGTCCCGGCCAGGTACTGGACCTTCTCCAGCCGCCCCTCCATCACCCCCAGCAGCCGCCGCACCTCGTCGGCGAAGCGGTCGATGGCCAGCTCGATGGGCTCGGGCGCGCGCAGGGCGAAATAGCCCAGCTGGCCGGCCATCGGCCCCAGGCCCCCGACCTGCCAGAAGGTCCATTCCAGCGCCGCCACCCGGTCCGGACCCGACGGGGCCAGCAGCTTGCCGGTCTTCTCGGCCAGATAGACCAGGATCGCCCCGCTCTCGAACACCGACTGCGGCCCATCTGGCGCGTCGTGGTCGACGATGGCGGGGATCTTGTTGTTGGGCGAGATGCTCAGGAAGTCGGGCGCGAACTGCTGGTTCTGGCCGATGTCGACCGGATGGACCCGATACTCCAACCCCATCTCCTCCAGGGCGATCGGGATCTTGCGGCCGTTGGGCGTGGTCCAGGTGTAGAGGTCGATCATGGCGCGCGTCTCCGCTCGTGTTCGCAGCATAGAACGCGAACCGGGCCGATCCGGACCACGCCCCGGTAGGCGCGCGCCGATGGCCGCGCTAGGGTCGCGCCCATGGTCCCGTCCTCCGCAATCAGCTCGTCCGAAGTCCTGGCCGCCCGCGCCGTCGACATCCTCTCCACCCTGGTGGCCTTCGACACCACCTCGCGGCTGTCCAACCTGGCCCTGATCGAATGGGTCGAGGCCTATCTGGCCGACCTCGGCGTCGCCTCGCGGCGGGTGCCCAATCACGACGGGACCAAGAGCAACCTGCTGGCCAGCATCGGCCCGGCCATTCCGGGCGGCGTCGTACTGTCGGGCCACACCGACGTGGTGCCGGTCGACGGCCAGCCCTGGACCAGCGACCCGTTCGTCCTGACCCCGCGCGACGGCCGGCTCTACGGTCGCGGAACCTGCGACATGAAGGGGTTCCTGGCCTTGGCCCTGGCGGCCACGCCGGACCTGGCCAAGGCGAGCCTCGAGCGCCCCGTCCACCTGGCCTTCTCCTATGACGAGGAGATCGGCTGCCTGGGCGCGCCGGACATGATCGCGGTGATCGCCAACGAGCTGCCCCGCCCCGCCCTGGTGGTGGTCGGCGAGCCCACCGACATGGTCGCCGTGCGCGGCCACAAGGGCATCGCCAGCTTCCGCGTCACGGTCACCGGCCGCGAGGCCCATTCCAGCCTGACCCACCTGGGCGTCTCGGCCAACATGGTCGCCATCAAGATGATGCACCATCTGGTCGAGCTGTCCGAGCGGCTGGAACGCGAGGCCGATCCCGCCTCGCTGTTCACCCCCAAGGGCGCGACCCTGACCGTCGGCCAGGTCAACGGCGGCACGGCGGTCAACATCCTGGCCCGGGAATGCGTGTTCATCTTCGACCTGCGCGTGCCGGCGGGTATGGAGCCCAAGGCGATCCTGGCCGACTTCTTCGCCCTGACCGACAGGCTCGACGCCCAGATCAAGGCCAAGGCCCCCGAAGGCGGCGTGGTGGTCGAGACGCGGTCGATGACCCCGGCCTTCGCCCCCGAGATCGACGGCGCGGCCGAGACCTTCGCCCGCCGCATCGCCGGCGACAACGGCCCGCCGCGCGTGGTGCCCTACGCCGCCGAGGCGGGCCAGTTCCAGGGCGCGGGCTTCTCGACCGTGATCTGCGGCCCCGGCTCGATCGACCAGGCCCACCAGCCCGACGAATATGTCGAGATCAGCCAGATGGAGCGTGGCGCGGCCTTCATGCGCCGGCTGATCGAGGACCTTTCCCAGGCCTGATGGGCTAGGGTCGATAACGCCGGATGACGATCCGCCGGCCGAAGAAGGCCACCGGATCGATGGCCATGACCCGCAGGATGTCCCAGGAGCCGGCCTTTCGCGCCGCCTGCACCTCGCGCCGAGAGGCCAGGATCGGATCCAGGGCTTCGCGCTTGAACGCCGCCCGGATGCCGCGCACCACCGGCCCGGCGTCGCCCCGCCGCCAGTGCAGCAGCAGCAGGCCGGCGGTCACCGCCACGTGCAGCGGCGCGGTCAGCCACAGCAGCAGCGGCGGGGTGTTCTTGAGGAAGGTCCAGACCCGGTTGCGCGATCCGTGGAAGATCGAGAACTCCGATCGCACCCCGGTGCTGGCCGACCCTACGTGCTCGACCACCGCGCCCGGGAGCAGCAGGGTCGGCTCGCCGGCCAGCCGCAGGCGGTAGCCCAGGTCGACGTCTTCGCAATAGCAAAAGAATCGCTCGTCGAAGCCGCCCATATCCAGGAACAGGTCGCGGTCGATCAGGGTCGCCGCCCCGCAGGCGGAAAAGACCTCGCCCTCGATCAGATCCGAGGGCCGTCGTCGGCGATAGCCGCCCCTGAACGGGATGCCGGCCGAGGTCATGACGTCGCCCGCCCCGTCCATCAGGCCCGGCTCGTCGGCGGCCATCTGCAGCGAGGTGAAGCAGCGGACCTCAGGATGGCGCGCGGCGCCGGCGACCATGGCCTCCAGCCAGTCGGGGCGGGCATAGGCGTCGGGGTTGACCAGCACCAGCCAGCGCCCTCGCGCCGCGCGCGCCGCCAGGTTGTTGCCGGCCGCGAAGCCGAGATTGGCCCCCGGTCGAAGGAAGCGGATCGTCGGATCGGCGGCCGCGGCCGCCTGCGGGGCGCCGTCGGTCGAGGCGTTGTCGACGAGCAGGATCTCGAAGTCCGTGAAGCTCTGGGCCTTCAGCGCGTCGAGACAGCGCGCGAGCGTCGGACCGCTCTGGTAGGAGACGACGATCACGCTGACGAGCGGGGACGAACCGGTCATCGCCGATTTGGCGCTATTGCCATTGCCGGTGGGGCGAGCCATGCGTGGCGCACTCGTTTCCTGAGAAGGTTTAGTTCGTGAAAATCACGTCGATGGCGATTCCCGAGGTGCTGCTTATCACGCCCGAGCGCCWTGGCGACGAGCGCGGTTGGTTTTCGGAGACCTTTCGTCAGTCGGCGCTGGACGAGGCGGGCTTCACCGGCGGCGTCTTCGTGCAGGACAACCACGCCCGTTCGAGCCGTCGCGGCGTGGTGCGCGGCCTGCATTTCCAAAGGCCGCCGCACGCCCAGGACAAGCTGGTGCGCTGCGTGCGCGGCGCGGTCTTCGACGTGGCCGTCGACATCCGCAAGGGCTCGCCCACGTTCGGCCGCTGGGTCGGGGCCGAGCTCTCGGCCGAGAACGGCGTCCAGCTGCTGGCCCCCAAGGGCTTCGCCCACGCCTACTGCACCCTCACCGACGATTGCGAGGTGATCTACAAGGTCACCGACTACTACGCGCCGCGAGCCGAAGGGACCCTGCGCTGGGACGATCCGGCCCTGGCCATCGACTGGCGGGTCCCGGCCGCCGAGATCACCACCAACGCCCGCGACGGCCAGGCGCCGCTGCTGACGCAGTTGGACAGTCCTTTCGAGTGAGCCCGCGTGCGGCTATCGAAGCCCCGCGGCAGATGATATTCCGCTTTTTGTGCGCATGCTGATCGGGCGCCGGCGACCGGACCTGGCTTCGGAAACGCCGCGCCGTCGGCCTGGAAGGAATAGGGCGTGAAGATACTGGTCACCGGCGGCGCGGGCTTCATCGGCTCGGCGGTCTGCCGTCTTCTGCTCGGCGAAACCGGCGACCAGGTCGTCAATGTCGACAAGCTCACCTATGCCGGCAGCCTGACCTCGGTGGCCGAGGTCTCGGACTCGCCTGACTACGTCTTCGTCCAGGCCGACGTCGCCGACCGCGCCGCGATCAGGGCCGTCTTCGAGACTCACAGGCCCGACGCCGTGCTGCACCTGGCCGCCGAATCCCACGTCGACCGCTCGATCTCGGGCGCCGGACCGTTCGTCGAGACCAACATCGTCGGCACGTACGTGATGCTGGACTGCGCGCTGGACTACTGGCGGGGCCTGGAAGGCGCGGCCAAGGACGCCTTCCGCTTCGTCCACGTCTCGACCGACGAGGTCTATGGCAGCCTGGGCGCCGAGGGGCTGTTCGAGGAGACCACCGCCTACGCGCCCACCTCGCCCTATTCGGCCTCCAAGGCGGCGGCCGACCATCTGGCCCTGGCCTGGTTCCACACCTACGGCCTGCCGGTGCTGGTCTCCAACTGCTCCAACAACTACGGGCCCTATCACTTCCCCGAGAAGCTGATCCCGCTGATGATCCTGAACGGCCTGGAGCGCCGGCCGCTGCCGGTCTACGGCGACGGGGCCAATATCCGCGACTGGCTGTTCGTCGAGGACCACGCCCGCGCCCTGCGCACGATCCTGGAAAAGGGCCGTCCGGGCGAGAAGTACAATGTGGGCGGCCGCAACGAGCGCTCCAACCTGGCGGTCGTGCGGACCATCTGCGACCTGCTGGACGAGCTGGCCCCGAACGCCGAGGGCTCGCACCGCGACCTGATCACCTTCGTCGCCGACCGTCCGGGCCACGACCAGCGCTACGCCATCGACGCGACCAAGGTCGAGACCGAGCTGGGCTGGCGGGCCCGCGAGACCTTCGAGACCGGCATCCGCAAGACGGTCGAATGGTACCTGGCCCGCGCCGACTGGTGGGAACCGCTGCGAGCGGCCTATGACGGCCGGCGACTGGGCCTGCTGACCGCGAAGGCCGGCTGAGGTTCRTGACGGGACCCGTCCTCGTCTTCGGCCGCAACGGCCAGGTGGCGCGCGAGTTGGCCCGCGTCGCGGCCGGGCGCGCGATGGTGTTCGCCGGCCGCGAAACCCTCGACCTGACCGATTCCGCTGGGATCGACGGTCTGATCGCCGACCTGGCGCCCAGCGCGGTGATCAACGCCGCCGCCTACACCGCCGTCGACCGGGCCGAGCGCGAGGCGGACGCCGCCCATGCCCTGAACCGCGACGCCCCGGCCGCCATGGCCCGGGCCTGCGTGGCCCGCGACCTGCCGTTCGTGCACTTCTCCACCGACTACGTGTTCGACGGCGCGCTGGACCGGCCCTATGTCGAGACCGATCCCACCGGCCCGACCAGCGTCTATGGCGCCAGCAAGCTGGCGGGCGAACAGGCGGTGACGGCGGCCGGCGGGCCTGCGATCATCCTGCGCACCGCCTGGGTCTACAGCGCCCATGGGACCAATTTCGTGAAGACCATGCTGCGCCTGGCCGCCGACCGTGAAGAGGTCAGCGTCGTCGCCGACCAGATCGGCCGCCCCACCTGGGCCCGCGACGGCGCGCGCGCCGCCCTGCTGGCGGTCGACGGCCTGCGACGCGACCCCGCCCTGGCCGGCCTCTATCATCTCAGCGGGCCGGACGACGCCAGCTGGGCCGACCTGGCCGCCGAGACCTTCGCCCTCTCGGCGCGGCGCGGCGGCCCGACCGCCCGGGTCCGCCCGATCACCACCGACGACTATCCCACCCCCGCCAAGCGTCCGGCCAATTCCCGCCTGGACTGCGGCAAGATCCAAGGCGCCCTTTCCTGGACCCCGCGCCCCTGGCGCGAGAGCCTGGCGGCCTGCATGAACGAGATGGAGTTCTAGTCGCCCATGAAAGGCATCGTCCTCGCCGGCGGATCCGGCACGCGCCTCCATCCCCTGACCCTGGCCGTCTGCAAGCAGTTGCTGCCGATCTACGACAAGCCGATGGTCTATTATCCGATCAGCACCCTGATGCTGGCGGGGATCCGCGACATCCTGATCATCTCGACCCCCCGCGACGTTCCGTTGTTCAAGGAGCTGCTGGGCGACGGTTCGGCCTGGGGCGTACGCTTCGAATACGCGATCCAGGAAACCCCGCGCGGCCTGGCCGACGCCTTCATCGTCGGCGAGGCGTTCATCGGCGACGACCCATGCGCCCTGGTGCTGGGCGACAACCTCTATTTCGGCCATGGCCTGAGCGAGGCCCTGGCCCAGGCGTCCGCCTCGGACGCCGGCGCGACGGTGTTCGCCTACCATGTCACCGATCCGGAACGGTACGGCGTGGTCGATTTCGACGCCGAGGGCCGGGCGATGTCGCTGGAGGAAAAGCCCGAGACGCCGCGTTCGAACTGGGCGGTGACGGGGCTCTATTTCTACGACCGCCAGGTGGTCGAGATGGCCCGCAACCTGAAACCCTCGGCTCGGGGCGAGCTGGAGATCACCGACATCAACCGGCTCTATCTCGACAAGGGCCAGCTGTCGGTCGCCAAGCTGGGTCGCGGCTTCGCCTGGCTCGACACCGGCACCCACGACAGCCTGGTCGAGGCCACCGAGTTCATCCGCGCCATCGAAAAGCGCCAGGGCCAGAAGGTCGGCTGTCCCGAGGAGGTCGCCTTCAGCCAGGGCTGGATCACCGCGAGCCAGGTCGCCGCGCTGGGCGAGGCCATGGGCAAGACCGAGTACGGCCAGTACCTGCTGCGGCTGGCGCGGGGCTGAGGGCCGGTCGACATCCGGCTTCTGAGACGAAAACCTCGTCCTTCGACAGGCTCAGGATGAGGCATTTCTAATGCCGAGGCCTGAAATGGTCCTCATCCTGAGCTTGTCGAAGGACGAGGACCAGGCACGGCGCCGGACCATGGGTCCTGGGACGCGGCCGCCCACTCCGCGCGCACCGCCTCATCCCCCTCCACCACCGCCCCCGCCAGGCGCGCGAACGCGTCCGCGTCGAGCAGCCGCCGCGCCACCCACACGGCCGCGCCGCGCACCGTCGGCGAGGGATCGGCCAGCAGCGGCTCGACTGTCGTCATCATCCCCGCGTCGCCGCTGTTGCCGATCGCGTAGAGCACGTTGCGCACGAAGCGGTCGCGGCCGATGCGCTTGACCGGGCTCTTGCTGAACAGAGCCCGGAACGCCGGGTCGTCCAGTCCGGCCAGATCGGCCAGGGAGGGGCCCTTCAAGGTCTCGCGGGCGTGGAAGGCCATCTCGCTGGAGAGGCTGGCGAACTTGTTCCACGGGCAGGCGGCCAGGCAGTCGTCGCAGCCGTAGATGCGGTTGCCCAGGGCCGGGCGGAATTCGACCGGGATCGGGCCCGAGAGCTCGATGGTCAGGTACGAGATGCAACGCCGCGCATCCAGCTGGTAGGGGCCGGGGAAGGCGTTGGTCGGGCAGATGTCCAGGCACGCCTGGCATGAGCCGCAGTGGTCGCGCTCGGGCGGATCGGCCGGCAGGTCCAGGGTGGTCAGCACCGAGCCCAGGAACAGCCACGAGCCGAACTGCCGCGAGACCAGGTTGGTGTGCTTGCCCTGCCAGCCCAGGCCGGCGCGCTGGGCCAGGGGCTTTTCCATCAGGGGCGCGGTGTCGACGAACACCTTCACCTCGCCGCCGAACCGGCCGTGCATCCAGCGGGCCAGCTGCTTAAGGCGCTTCTTGATCACCTCGTGATAGTCGTCGCCCTGGGCGTAGACGCTGATCGCCGCGCGCGACCGATCTTCGAGGGCCAGCAGCGGGTCGTGCTCGGGACCGTAGTTGACGCCCAGCACCACCGCCGTCCTGGCGTCCTGCCACATGGCCGTGGGATGGGCGCGGCGGTCCAGCGTCTCGGCCATCCAGCCCATGTCGCCGTGGAAGCCCTCGGCCACGAACTCGCGCAGCCAGCCGCCGTTGGGCCAGGCCTCGCTGGCGCTGGCGAAGCCGCAGGTGTCGAAACCCAGCCGAAGGGCCTCGGCGCGGATTTCGCCCCGAATCCCCCCGTTTTCTTGGGCGGCGGTGTCTTGGCTAGAAGTCGAGATCGTCATAGTGCGCGACCGGCGCCAGGCCCGGCCAGCGATCGGCCAGGATGGGTCGGAAGGCGGGCCTGGACTTCAGCTTCATGTACCAGGTCTTGGTGATCGGGAAGTCCTTCCACGGCACGTCGCCGAAATAGTCGATCACCGACAGGTGGGCGGCGGCGGCGAAGTCGGCCAAGCTCATCCGGCGGCCGGCCAGCCAGTCGCGGGTGTTCAGCAGGCCCTCGATGTAGTCCATGTGCTGGCGCAGGGCGTCGCGACCCCGGCGCAGCGACGACAGGTCCGGCGCGCCCAGCCGCAGCAGGCGCTTCTCCATCTTCTCGTGCAGCAGGAAGCCGTTGACCTCGTTGTCGAACTTGCGGTCGAACCACTGCAGCAGGCGGCGCGCCTCGGCCCGTTCGCCCGGCTCGCGGCCCAGCAGGGCCGGTTCGGGGTCCTGCTCCTCGATGTGCTCGAGGATGGCGCGGGTCTCGGCGATCACCGTGGTGCGCTGGTGCTTGGTCTCGACCAGCACCGGCGGCACGCCCGACGGGTTGAGCTTGAGGAACTCGGCCGGCCCTTCCCAGTAGCGCACCTGCACCTCGACGAACGGCAGGCGCTTCTCGCCCAGGGCGAGGCGCACCTGGCGCGAGGCCGGGTCCAGGGGGAAGTGGTGAAGGGTTCGTTCGACGCTCATGCCCACGCGCATTCAGGCTGCATCGTTCGATCGATGCGCCGTTTTGTTTAACAAGAACTTGCTGAACGCTGTTTCTCGACCGCGTTCGTGGTCAAAATGAGGGCATTCTTCCTCAAGCTTCACCTTGAGGGGCCGCGTTAACTCTTGAACTAGCCTTTCGCGCTCTCCGGCGCGTTCATCCGACCGATCAGGCTGGTCGTGCTCTGGCCGGCCTTCAGCTGCGCCAGCACCACCTTGCCGCCGTAGCCGAGAACGACGTCGGAGCCGACCACGGTCTCGACCGTATAGTCGGCGCCCTTGACCAGCACGTCGGGGCGGAAGGCCTTGATCAGGGTCAGCGGCGTCTGCTCGTCGAACAGCACCACCAGGTCCACCGCCGACAGCGAGGCCAGCACGGTGGCGCGGCCGCCTTCCTTCTGCACCGGCCGGGTCGGGCCCTTCAGGCGCTGGACCGAGGCGTCGGTGTTGAGGCCGACGATCAGCCGGTCGCAGGCGGCTTTCGCTTGCGCCAGCAACGAGACGTGGCCGGGATGCAGCAGGTCGAAGCAGCCGTTGGTGAAGCCCACCTTCAGCCCCCGCGCCCGCCAGCCGGCGACGATGGCCAGCGCCTCGTCGAGGTCGGCGATCTTGTCGGCCACCGGATCGCCGTGCTCGCCATGGGCCAGGCCGACCAGCTCGTCGGCGGTGACCACGTCGGTGCCCAGCTTGGCGACCACAAGGCCGGCGGCGAGGTTGGCCAGGCGGGCCGCGTCCAGCGGCGAAGCCCCACGCGCCAGCGAAAGCGCCAGGGTCGCGGCGACGGTGTCGCCGGCCCCGGAGACGTCGAACACCTCCAGCGCGGTGGCCGGCAGGTGGACCGGCGCCTCGCCGCGCACGGCCAGGGTCATGCCCGCCCCGCCCCGGGTGATCAGGGCGGCGGCCAGGTTGGGGGCGGTGGTCAGGATGGCGTCGGCGGCCTCGGCGGCGGCTTCGTCGCCGGCCCCGGTCACGCCGGTGGCCTCGGCGGCCTCGCGGCGGTTCGGCTTGATCAGGGTCGCGCCGTCATAGCGGGTGAAGTCGCGGCTCTTGGGATCGACGATCACCGGCTTGCCGGCCGCGTTGGCGGCGGCGATCGCGGCCTTCAGCACCACCGGCGTCAGCACGCCCTTGGCGTAGTCGGACAGCACCACCACGTCGACCTCGCGCAGGTGGGCGTTGAACGCCGCCAGCAGGGCCACGCCGTCGGCCTCGCCCCTGTCCTCGCGGTCGGCGCGCAGCATCTGGTGCGAGCCGGAGATGTAGCGGGTCTTCTCGGTGGTGCGGCGCTTGGCGTCGACGATCAGGGCCGAGTCGAGGCTGGGCTCGCGGTCGATCAGGCCGGTCAGGACCCGGCCGGCGTCGTCGTCGCCGACCACGCCCACCAGCACCGCCCGGCCGCCCAGGGCCGCGACGTTGCGGGCCACGTTGCCGGCCCCGCCCAGCATCACCGTCTCGCGCTCGACCGCGATCACCGGCACCGGCGCCTCGGGCGAGATGCGATCGACCGCGCCATAGACGAAGCGGTCCAGCATCACGTCGCCCAGCACCAGCACGGTGGCGCCCGAAAAGGCTCGCGGCAGCTTGGCCAGGGTGTCGTCCATCAGGTCGGTCGCTCGTAACGTTCTAGGCAAGAGCGCCATTTGGCCCTGCATGGGCGTGTGGGCAAGCCTTAGAGCGTATCGGTATTCGAGCCTCGGACGCGAAAACCCCGTCCTTCGACAAGCTCAGGATGAGGTTTTCTACTGCCAAGGCTCACCAAATGGTCCTCATCCTGAGCTTGTCGAAGGACGAGGACCAAGCGCGACGCTGAACATCGGTAGGCTCTAGAGCGGCTCGCGTTCGCTGAACGCCCCGGCGTGGGGTTCGGCGACGCCGCGAGGATCGGGGTGGATCAGGATGTCGGCGGTCGGGAAGGCCTGCAGCACCCGCGCCTCGGCCTCGACCATCAGGGTGTGGGCCAGGGCCAGGGGCGTCTCGGCGTCGAAGTCCATGTGGGCCTGGACGTGGACGAACGGCCCCGAGGCCCGGGTGCGCAGCTGGTGCACGCCCATCACCCGGGGGTCGGCGGTCAACAGGGCCAGGATGCGGGCGCGATCCTCGTCGGGCAGCTCGTGGTCCATCAGCTGGTGCGACGCCTCGCGGAACACCCCGATCGCCCCCCAGATCAGCCAGACCGCGACGATCAGGCCGGCGGCGGCGTCGACCCAGGTCAGGCCCAGGAACCCGGCGGCCGCGATGCCGATCAGGCTGACGGCGTTCGACGCCAGATCGGCGGCGTAGTGGGCCTTGTCGCCCGACACGGCCACCGAGCGGGTGCGCTTCATCACCTCGGCCTGGGCGCGGATCAGGGCCAGGGTCAGCAGGATCGACACGACCATGACCGCCACGCCCAGCCCCTCGGCGGCGATCGGTCTGGGGTTCAGCAGGCCCTTGATCGCCTCCTGGCCGATCAGGGCTCCGGACGCGAAGACCAGGCCCGCCTGGGTCAGGCTGGAGAAGGCCTCGGCCTTGCCGTGGCCGAACCGGTGCTCGGCGTCCGGCGGGGCGGCGGCGTAACGCACGGCGAAGAAGGTCACCAGCGAGGCGACCAGGTCCAGGCCGCTGTCGGCCAGCGAAGCCAGCATGGCCACGGAGTGCCCGCTCAGCCACGCCGCGCCCTTGATCGCGATCAGCACCGCCGCCACGCCCACCGACAGGGTGGTGACCCGGCGGGTCAGCACCAGGGACTCGGCGGCGGTCAGGGCGGGTGTGGGAGCGGTGGACATGGACGCTGTTTAGCAAGGGCGGCCCCACAGCCCCAGCGAGAACGACTCGCGCGACAGGTTCGCAGAGCGCGACGCCGTGGACGGAGACGGGGACACACACTCATGGCAAGGCCGCGCAAGACCGGCCGCACCGTGAGGTGAGCGTGTGTCCCCACCTCAAGCCGCGAGCGCCCTATGCCGCCGCCTTCGTCCGCGGCCCCACATAGACCGACTGCGGGCGCACCAGCTTGCCGGTCGCCAGTTGCTCCCGGGCGTGGGCGATCCAGCCGGCCGTGCGGCCCATGGCGAACACGCAGGTGAAGCTGGCCGGCGGCAGGCCCAGGGCCTCCAGCAGAATGGCGGTGTAGAACTCGACGTTGGTCTCCAGCGGCCGGTCGGGCTTGTGATCGCGCAGGATCCGCAGGGCGGCCTGCTCGACCGCCTCGGCGAAGGCCAGGCGGCCGGGAACCGTGTTGGAGGTCTGGGCCAGCTGGCGGATCGCCGCCTTCAGGGCGTCGGCGCGCGGGTCGCGGACCCGGTAGATGCGATGGCCGAAGCCCATCAGCCGGTCGCCGCGCGCCAGGGCGCCCAGCAACCAGGCCTCGGCGTTGTCGGGCGTTCCAATGGCGTCCAGCATCTCGATCACCGGGCCGGGGGCGCCGCCGTGCAGCGGACCCTTCAGGGCCGAGATCCCGGCCAGCACCGCCGAGGTCAGGCCGGCGCGGGTGGAGGCCACCACGCGGGCGGCGAAGGTCGAGGCGTTCAGGCCGTGGTCGCAGACCGTGACCAGATAGGCGTCCAGCGCCCTCGCCTCCCCGTCCGTGGCCGGAACGCCCCGCGTCATCCGCAGCATGTCGGCGGCGTGCGACAGGGCCGCGTCCGGAGCGACCGGCGACTGGCCGGCGGCGACCCGCAGCACGGCGGGGGTGAAGACGGCCGGGGCGGCGATCAGCAGCAGGGCGGTGTCGAGGCCGTCGCCGTCGGGCAGGCGGGCGATCAGGGCGCGGACGGCCTCGACCGGCTCGCGCCGGGCCAGGCCTTCGTCCAGCGCCGCGACCTCGGCGAAGGCGCGGACCCGGGCCGCGCCCAAGGCCGGGGCGAGGTCGGAAGGCCCATTTGCTGAAAGGGGGGCGTCGAAGAAGCCGTCCAGCAGCAGGTGGGCGACGTCCTCGAACCCGGTGCGGTGCGCCAGGTCCTCGACGGCGTAGCCCCGGATGGTCAGGCGGCCGGCCTGGCCGTCGACGTCGGACAACACGGTGTGGGCGGCGACGACGCCTTCCAAGCCTTCAGCAGCGGGGACGGTGGAAAGACCCTTGGACATGGGATTAGGTCTCCTTTCGCCGCCAACTCCACGCCCACCATGCTTGATCGTCAATCTTGATCAATGTAATCAATATAAATGGCCGAATGGATCGACGCGGAACAGGCGATGGCGACTCTGGGAGTGCGGGCCCAGACGCTGTACGCCTATGTCAGCCGGGGCCGGGTGGGCGCGGCCGCCCATCCTGACGATCCGCGCCGCAGCCTGTACCGAGCCTCCGACATCGCGGCCCTGGCCGCCAGGAAGGCCCGGGGCCGGCGCGCCGCCGACGTGGCGGCCGAGGCCATCGCCTGGGGCGAGCCGGTGCTGCCCTCGGCGATCACCACCGTCATCAACGGCCGGCTGTTCTATCGCGGCCAGGACGCCGTCGACCTGGCCCGCATGCACAGCCTGGAGCAGGTCGCCCGCCTGCTGCGCGGCGGCCACGGCGCGCCGCTGACCGGACCCGAGCCGAAGAAGCCCAAGAAGGGCGAGACGCCGCGCGCGCGCCTGTTCTCGACCCTGGCCGCCCGAGCCGGGATCGACCCGCCGGCCCGGGGCCGCGCGCCCCTGGCCCTGGCCATGGAGGCCGCCGGCCTGCTGGAGGCCGCCGCCGACGCGGTGGCGGGATCGATCGGCGACGGCCCGATCCATCGACGGCTGGCCAACGCCTGGGGCCTGGACGCCTCGGGCGCGGACCTGGTCCGCCGGGCCCTGGTGCTGCTGGCCGACCATGAGCTGAACGCCTCGACCTTCGCGGTGCGGGTCGCCGCCTCGACCGGGGCCTCGCTGGCGGCCGCGTCCCTGGCCGGGCTGGCGGCGCTGTCGGGACCCCTGCACGGCGGCATGGCGGCGCGGGTCGAGATGTTCGTCGACGAGGCCGAGCGGCGCGGGCCGGCCAAGGCCGTGGCCGAGCGCCTGGCCCAGGGCTCGGCCATGCCGGGCTTCGGCCATCCGCTCTATCCGGACGGCGACCCGCGCGCGGCGGCCCTGTTGGCCGCGTTCGAGGCTCCGGCCGTCCTGGCGGACCTGCGCCGCGAAACCGAGGCCGCCACCGGCCTGGCGCCGAACATCGACTTCGCTCTGGTGGCCATGGCCCGGACCCTGGCCCTGCCCGCCGACGCGCCGTTCAGCCTGTTCGCGGTGGGACGGATGGCGGGGTGGCACGCGCATGCGATCGAGCAGCTGCAGACGGGGAAGCTGATCCGGCCCCGGGCGCGGTACATCGGGCCGAAGCCGACGGCCTAACGGCGCACCCCCTCAGTCGCTCCGCGACAGCTCCCCCAGAGGGGGAGCTTCTGGCCGCACTAGATCCTCCCCCTCTGGGGGAGG
>NZ_JBFUAW010000014.1:0-92325 GCF_056406095.1 Caulobacter sp. P1_D6
AGGATGCTTCTTGTAGAGCTCACGCTCCAAAGTCCAACCCTACCCACGATACACAAACTACCCACTTCGCCGCGGGGTGGAGCAGCCCGGTAGCTCGTCAGGCTCATAACCTGAAGGTCACAGGTTCAAATCCTGTCCCCGCACCCAAGCCTTAAAGTCAAGTTTTCGAGCGTCTCGCGATGTGGCCTCGGCGCCACTTCCGGTGGCGTTTCGGTCGCTATCGACCCGTGTCACGCGAAAATTTATCGCCTGGACCCGCCTCGGCTTGAGATTCTGCCATCAAACCCCGTAGCGCGTTCCTCAGATTTGCGTCATGAGAGCAGGATGGAAGGACGCGGGTCGGCAACTGGCCCGCTGAATAAGGTTTTGAGGATAAGATGGCGAACGGTGTCGTTAAGTGGTTCAACCCGGCCAAGGGCTTTGGTTTCATTCAGCCCGAGGACGGCGGCCAGGACGTGTTCGTCCACATCGCCGCGGTTGAACGTTCGGGCCTGTCGGCCCTGAATGAAGGCGACCAAGTCGCCTATGAGCTGGAAGAGGACCGCCGTTCGGGCAAGACCTCGGCCGGCAATCTGCGCGTGACCGGCCAGGGCGCGGCTCCGTCGGCTCCCCGCCGTCCGGCCTCGCGCGGCTTCGACGCCCCGCGCGGCGGCGGCTACGATGCTCCCCGCGGCGGCGGCTACGGCGGCGGCGGTGGCGGCGGTTCGGGCGAAGCCGGCACGGGCGTGGTGAAGTGGTTCAACAGCACCAAGGGCTTCGGCTTCATCCAGCCGGACAACGGCGGCGGCGACATCTTCGTGCACATCTCGGCCGTTGAACGCGCCGGCCTGCGCGGCCTGAACGAAGGCCAGCAAGTCGGTTACGAACTGGAACAGGACCGCCGCTCGGGCAAGACCTCGGCCGGCAACCTGCGCATCCTCTAAGGATCGGAATCAGGCCGGACGCGGAGCGTTCAGCCGACCTTTCGACCTGGAAATCAGGCCCCGCTGGAGCCTTTCCCCGTCGCTGAGACGGCGGAGGGGCTCCTGCGGGGCCTTTTTTCGTGTTGGTTTTCGCCGTTGGGATGGGGCGGTGAGGGGACCTTCTAGGCCCCTCGATTGTCGCGTTCGGCGGCCGCCTGGTTCACCGCCAGGGCGGTCATGTTGGCGATGCCGCGCGCGGTGACGCTGGGCGTCAGCACGTGCAGCGGCCGGCTCATGCCCAGCAGCACCGGCCCGACCAGCAGGCCTTCGGTGGCGGCGCTGAGCAGGGTCAGGGCGATGTTGGCCGCGTCCAGGGTCGGCATGACCAGCAGGTTGGCAGAGCCCTTCAGGGCGCTGTCGTGGACCAGGCGGTCGCGCAGGGCCTGGGATAGGGCTGCGTCGGCGTGCATTTCGCCGTCGACCTCAAGTTCGGGCGCGCGCTCGCGCACCAGGGCCAGGGCCTCGCGCATCTTGCGGGCGGTCGGCGAGTTCGAGGCGCCGAAGCTGGAGTGCGACAGCAGAGCCGCCTTGGGCGTCAGGCCGAAGCGGCGCACGGACTCAGCGGCCAGCAGGGTCATCTCGGCCACCTGTTCGGCGGTCGGGTCGACGTTCACGTGGGTGTCGCAGAAAAACAGCGTGCCGTTGTCGATGATCAGGGCCGACAAGGCGTAGACGCGGCCGACGTTCTCGCGCTTGGGGATGATCGGCAGGACGTAGGTCATGTGCTGCCACCAGTCGCCGGCCCCGCCCACCAGGGCGGCGTCGACATGGCCGGCCTGAAGGAGCATCGAGGCCGAGACCGTTCGGCGGTTGGTCACCCGGCGCTCGGCGGCCAAAGGCGGAACGCCCCGACGGCTGACCAGGCCCTGGTAGCGCTCGACCAGCGGGGCGAACAGCGCCTTGTCGGCCGAGGGATCCAAGATTTCGACGCGGTTGTCGAAGTCCAGCCGCAGGCCCATTTCGGTCGCCTTGGCGACGATCGTCTCGCGCTTGCCGATCAACACCGGCTTGCAGAGGCCTTCGTCCAGCACGGTCTGGACGGCGCGCAGCACGCGTTCGTCCTCGCCCTCGGCATAGGCCACGCGGATGGTCGAGGCCTTGGTCGCCTTGCGGGCCCGCTCGAACACCGGACGCATCAGCTGGCCCGAGCGATAGACGAACAGCTCCAGCTCGGCGCGATAGGCGTCGAAATCGGCGATCGGCCGGGTGGCCACGCCGCTGTCCATGGCCGCCCGGGCCACGGCCGGGGCGATCTGCAGGATCAGGCGCGGGTCGAACGGCTTGGGGATGATGTAGCTGGCGCCGAACATCGGGGCGACGCCGCCATAGGCGCTGGCCACGACCTCGGAGGCCTCGGCCCGGGCCAGTTCGGCGATGGCCTCGACGGCCGCCACCTTCATGGCCTCGTTGATCTCCGAGGCGCCGACGTCCAGCGCGCCGCGGAAGATGAACGGGAAGCACAGGACGTTGTTGACCTGGTTGGGATAGTCGCTGCGGCCGGTGGCCATGATGGCGTCGGGGCGCTGGGCGGCGACGAGCTCGGGAAGGATTTCCGGCTCGGGATTGGCCATGGCCAGGATCAGCGGATTGGGGGCCAGCAGCGGCAGCCACTCGGCCTTGAACACGCGGGGCGCCGAGAGGCCCAGGAAGATGTCCGCGCCGGCCAGCACTTCCGACAGGGTGCGGGCGTCGGTCTTGCGGGCGTAGCGGGCCATGTTGTCGAGCATGTCGTCGTCGCGGCCGGCGTAGACGACGCCCTTGATGTCGGTCAGCGTCACGTTGTCGACGGGCAGGCCCATCGAGACCAGCAGGTCCACGCAGGCCAGGGCGGCGGCGCCGGCGCCCGAGGTGACCAGCTTGACGTCCTTCAGCTGCTTGCCCTGGACGAGAAGGGCGTTGCGGACGGCCGCGGCGCAGACGATGGCGGTGCCGTGCTGGTCGTCGTGGAAGACCGGGATGTTCATCCGCTCGCGCAGCTTGCGCTCGATGACGAAGCATTCCGGGGCCTTGATGTCCTCCAGATTGATGCCGCCGAAGGTGGGCTCCAGGGCCGCGACCACCTCGATGAAGCGGTCGGGGTCCTCGGCGTCGACCTCGATGTCGAAGACGTCGATGCCGGCGAACTTCTTGAACAGGACCGCCTTGCCTTCCATCACCGGCTTGGAGGCCAGCGGGCCGATATTGCCCAGGCCCAGCACGGCGGTGCCGTTGGAGATCACGGCCACCAGGTTGCCGCGGGCTGTGTAGTCACGGGCCAGGTCGGGATTGGCGGCGATGGCCTCGCAGGGCGCGGCGACGCCGGGGGAATAGGCCAGGCCGAGGTCACGCTGGGTGGCCATGCGCTTGGTGGCTTCGATCGCCAACTTTCCGGGCCGCGGCAGACGGTGGTAATCCAGGGCGGCTTTACGGAAATCCTCGTCCATTGGGTCGTTCCTCGGTCACTGCGCAAGGTGGGAGCGGCGCGGATCGTCTGGTGCGGCGTTCTGTGCGATCCGTCAGGGCCTAGCTACCGGTGTTGGCGCGGTATTTCCAATCTTACCCAAGGTCAGGCCACGTTTTTTGCGGTTCGGGGCGCCGCGAGGGCGATCGCGGGTGGCTCACTAAGTAATAAAAGACTTATATAACGCCTATCCGGCGGGCGCCCAGCGCCGCCATGCAAGGCGGTTAGCCGTCTTGGCGGGGCGATGGAGCGTCCGGGCTGGACTTGCGGGCGAGGCGGTTTCAGCATCGCTCAGAAGGCCCAGGGGTCTAGAATGGCGCGCGGCGACGTCGAGCAAGGAACCACGAACGCATGAGCGGCCTGACCACCCACATCCTCGACACGGCGGCCGGCCGCCCGGCGGCGGGGGTCGTTGTGCGGGTTTCCGCTCGGCGCGGCGAAAAGGTCAGCCTGCTGAGCGAAACCCGCACCGCAGCTGATGGCTCACACCGTGCGCTTCCTGCTGAACGGCGAGGTGGTCGAGGCCAAGGGCGTCGATCCCACCCGCACGCTGCTGGAGCATCTGCGCGGCGACCTGAGGCGCACGGGGACCAAGGAAGGCTGCGCCGAGGGCGACTGCGGATCGTGCACGGTGCTGGTCGGCGAGCTGGACGCGCAGGGCGGGACCGCCTGGCGGGCGGTCAACAGCTGCATTCAGTTCGTGCCGATGCTGGACGGCAAGGCGGTGATCACCGTCGAGGGCGTGTCCAAAAAGGATGGGGCGGAGGAGAAGCCGCATCCCGTGCAGGCGGCGATGGTCGAGCATCACGGCTCGCAATGCGGCTTCTGCACGCCGGGCATCGTCATGTCGCTGTACGGCCGGGCCGTGGCGGCCAAGGGCGCGGAAGCGCCGATCGACGAGGTGCTGGCGGGCAACCTGTGTCGCTGCACCGGCTATGGCCCGATTATCGCGGCGGCCGAGGCGATCGTTCCCGAGGCGGCGCCGGACGTGGCCGACAAGCTGGCGGCGCTGCGGCGTGAGCAGGCGCTGCGCCTCGACTACGCTGATCCGATCGCCGGCCTCACCCGTCGCTGGTTCGCGCCGCTGAGCGTGGACGAGTTGGCCCAAACCTACGCAGAACATCCTGACGCCGTCGTCGTGGCCGGGGCCACCGACATCGGCCTGTGGGTGACCAAGCTTCGCAAGCCGCTGAAGACCCTGATCGACATCGGCCGGGTCGACGAACTGAAGACCGTCACCCGCGAGGATGGAAACCTGCGGATCGGCGCCGGCGTGCGCTATGTCGACGCCCTGGAGACGCTGAGCGCGCTCTATCCCGACGTCGGCGCGATGATGCGGCGCCTGGGCTCGACCCAGGTGCGCAACAGCGGCACGATCGGCGGCAACATCGCCAACGGCTCGCCGATCGGCGACATGCCGCCCGCTCTGATCGCCGCGGGCGCGACCCTGGTCCTGCGCCAGTGGAACGAGCGGCGCGCCGTGCCGCTGGAAGACTTCTTCATCGCCTATGGCAAGCAGGACCGCCGTCCGGGCGAGTTCGTCGAGGCGGTGCTGGTCCCCGATCCGACGCCGGGCGCGATGTTCAAGGTCTTCAAGCTGTCCAAACGCTTCGACCAAGATATCTCGGCCGTGTGCGGGGCGTTCAACATCCAGATTGTCGACGAGACCGTCGTCAGCGCCCGCATCGCCTATGGCGGCATGGCCGGCACGCCCAAACGGGCCACGGCCTGTGAGGAGGCCCTGGTCGGCCAGCTGTGGAACCGCTCCACGATCCACGCGGCCGTCGAGGCCCTGGCCGGCGACTTCACGCCCCTGACGGACGCCCGCGCCTCGGCCGCCTATCGCGCCCTGACGGCCGGCAACATGCTGCGCAAGGTGTTCATCGAGTCCGCCCGGCCGGACCTGGAGACTCGCGTGCCGGAGGCGGCCCCCCAAGCGCCGGAGGCGGCCAATGCCTGATTCCGGCGCCAAGCTGGTCGAGCCGGTCGTCTTCCAGGGCGTCCACGCCTCGCTGCCGCACGACAGCGCCCTGCGCCACGTCTCGGGCGCGGCGATCTATGTCGACGACATCCCCGAGCCCGCCGGCATGCTCCACGTCCACCTGGGCATGAGCAGGAAGGCCCATGCACGGATCGTGTCGATGGACCTGTCGGCCGTGCGCGCCTCGCCCGGCGTGGTGACGGTGCTGACCGCCCAGGACATCCCCGGCGAGAACGACGTCAGCCCGGTGATCCACGACGACAAGCTGTTCGCCGACGGCGAGGTGATCTGCGTCGGCCAGAGTCTGTTCGCCGTGGCCGCCACCTCGATCGCCGCCGCCCGCGCCGCCGCCGCCAAGGCCGTGGTCGAGTACGAGGACCTGCCGGCCGCGATCACCATCGCCCAGGCCCGCGAGGCCGACCTGAAGATCGAGGCCAGCCAGCGCATGGCGCGCGGCGACGCGGCCGCCGCCCTGGCGGCCTCGCCCCGGCGACTGCAAGGCGCGTTCGCGATCGGCGGCCAGGACCACTTCTATCTCGAGGGCCAGGTCGCCCTGGCCACGCCGGGCGAGGGCGGCGACGTCCACATCTGGTCGTCGACCCAGCATCCCAGCGAGGTCCAGCACCTGGTGGCCCGCGTGCTGGACGTGCCGCATACCTCGGTGACCATCGAGGTGCGGCGGATGGGCGGCGGGTTCGGCGGCAAGGAGACCCAGGCCTCGCTGTTCGCCGCCGCCGCGGCGCTGGTCGCCGTGAAGACCGGCCGCGCCGCCAAGGCTCGTCCGGATCGCGACGAGGACATGGTCATGACCGGCAAACGGCATGACTTCGAGGTCGCCTACGACGTCGGCTTCGACGACGAGGGGCGGCTGACGGGCCTGGCCCTGGAGCTGGCCTCGCGCTGCGGCTCGACCACCGACCTGTCGATGGCCATCAATGACCGGGCGATGTTCCACGCCGACAACTGCTACTTCCTGCCGGCCGTCGAGATCGTTTCGCACCGCTTCAAGACCCATACGGTATCGAACACCGCGTTCCGAGGCTTTGGCGGGCCGCAGGGCATGGCGGCGATCGAGCGGGTGATGGACGCCGTCGCCCAGGCTGTCGGGCTGGATCCGCTGGAGGTGCGCCGCCGCAACCTCTATGGCGGCGAGGGGCGGAACCTCACGCCCTATCACCAGACCGTCGAGGACAACGTCGCGCCGCAACTGCTGTCGGAGTTGGCGGCGTCCTGCGACTACGAGGCCCGCCAACGCGAGATCGACGCCTATAACGCCCACAGCCCGGTGCTGAAGAAGGGCCTGGCCCTGACGCCGGTGAAGTTCGGCATCTCGTTCACCACCACCCATCTGAACCAGGCCGGGGCGCTGATCCATCTCTATGCCGACGGCTCGATCCTGCTGAACCACGGCGGGACGGAGATGGGGCAGGGGCTGTTCGTCAAGGTCGCCCAGATCGTCGCCGAGGCCTTCAAGGTCGACGTGTCGCGGATCAAGGTGACCTCGACCGTCACCGACAAGGTGCCCAACACCTCGGCCACGGCGGCCTCGTCGGGCACGGACCTGAACGGCATGGCTGCCCTAAACGCGGCCAACACCCTCAAGGCGCGGCTGGTCGAGTTCGCGGCGAAGAAATGGGGCTGCGACGAGGGCGAGGTCGAGTTCACGCCCGAAGGCCTGCGGGCTGGGGGCGAGCTGATCCCGTTCGCCACGCTGTGCCGCCAGGCGCATCTGGCCCGGGTGTCGCTGTCGTCCACCGGCTTCTACGCCACGCCCAAGATCCACTACGACCGCGCCACCCATACGGGCCGGCCGTTCTACTACTTCGCCTACGGCGCAGCCTGCAGCGAGGTGCTGATCGACACCCTGACCGGCGAGATGAAGGTCACGCGGGCCGACATCCTGCACGACGCTGGCCGTTCGCTGAACCCGGCCATCGACCTGGGCCAGATCGAGGGCGGCTTCATCCAGGGCATGGGCTGGCTGACCACCGAGGAGCTGGTGTTCGCCGCCGACGGCCGCCTGCTGACCCACGCCCCCTCGACCTACAAGATCCCCACCTGCGGCGACCGTCCGGCGGTGCTGACCGTGGCGCTGTGGGAGCCGGGGCGCAATGTCGAGGAGACGGTGCACCGCTCCAAGGCCGTGGGCGAGCCGCCGTTGATGCTGGCCCTGTCGGTGCTGTCGGCGGTGAACCGCGCCGTGGCCTCGGCGGTCGACCACAAGGTGTTCCCCGATCTGGACGCGCCGGCGACGCCGGAGCGGATCCTGATGGCGGTCGAGGACGTCAAGCGGAGGGCGGCGTCGTGAACTGGGCCCGCTCAGCTCTGGCCCAACTCGCCCTCGGCGAGACCGTCGCCCTGGTGACCATCCTGGCCACCGAGGGCTCGGCCCCGCGCGACGCCGGGACCAAGATGGTGGTCTGGGCCGATGGTCAGGCCGGCACGATCGGCGGCGGCAATCTGGAGCACCAGGTCGCCGACCAGGCGCGGCGGATGCTGCTGACCCAGGTCCACTTCGCCCTGCAGGACTATCCGCTGGGTCCGCTGCTGGCCCAGTGTTGCGGCGGCCGGGTGCGCCTGCTGATCGAGCGCCTGGACAAGACCGCCGTCGACTGGCTGACCGACGCGGCGCGCCGCCTGGATGCCGATCAGCCCTTCGAGGTCCGCACCCGCTTCAACCCCGGCGCCCTGTCCAAGACCATCGCCCCGGTCGCGGCGTCCAGCCCCGAGGGCGCGACGATCACGCTGGCCGGCGAACCGGCGACGGCGCGCGGGGCCCGGCCGACGCTGGGCGACGTGCTGGTCGAGCCGCAGGACCTGCCGCGCCCGCCGGTGCTGCTGTTCGGGGCCGGCCATGTGGGCCAGGCCGTGGCCCGGGCCCTGGAGCCGCTGCCGTTCCGCCTGGCCTGGTACGACACCCGCCCCGAGACCGCCGAGTTTCCGGGCGTGACGGTGGGAACACCCGCCGAATTGGCCGCCGCCGCCATGGGCGCGGGCCCCGACGCCTACATCCTTGTCATGACCCACGACCATAATCTGGACTACGCCCTGACCTCGTCGGCCCTGGCCGGCGGGGCGTTCGGCTATCTGGGCCTGATCGGGTCGGACACCAAGAAGGCCCGGTTCCTGAGCCGGCTGCGCAAGGACGGCTTCGGCGACGGGACGGTGTCCCGCGTCACCTGCCCGATCGGCCTGCCGCACCTGAAGAACAAGGCCCCCGAGGTGATCGCCGTCTCGGTGGTCGCCGATCTGCTGATGCGGCTCGAGGCCGCCCGCCGCGAACGTACGAAGGATCTCCAGCTTGCAAGCCTATAGGGCGTCGATCCTCCAGCTGGAGGCCGACCCGAGCATCACCGATGGTGAGGCGCACGCCTTCCACGAGGACGGCCTGCTGCTGGTCGAGGACGGCCGCGTGGTCGCTTGCGGCGACCACGCCAAGCTGGCCGACGAGCTGGGCGACGTCACCGTCGAGAATCTCAGCGGCAAGCTGATCGTCCCGGGCTTCGTCGACACCCATATCCACTTCCCGCAGGTCGACATCATCGCCGCCCATGGCGAGCAGCTGCTGGACTGGCTGGAGCGTCACACCTTCCCGGCCGAGGCGGCCTTCGCCGACAAGGGACACGCCGAAGAGACCGCTGAGTTCTTCGTCGAGGAGTTGCTGCGCAACGGCACGACCAGCGCCCTGGTGTTCGGATCGGTGCACAAGGTTTCGGTCGAGGCGCTGTTCGCGTCGGCCCTGAAGCGCGACATGCGGGTGATCGCCGGCAAGTCGCTGATGGACCGCAACGCCCCGCCCGGGCTGACCGACACGGTCGAGAGCAGCCGCGCCGACATGCAGAGCCTGATCGCCGACTGGCACGGCAAGGGGCGTCTCGGCTACGCGGTCACCCCGCGCTTCGCGATCAGCTGCAGCGACGAACAGCTGGCCATGGCCGGCGAGGTGCTGGCGGAGCATCCGACCGTGTGGATGCAGACCCACCTGTCGGAGAACATCCGCGAGATCGTCGACACCGCCAAGTTGTTCCCGGACGCCACGGATTATCTCGACGTCTACGACCGCTTCGGCCTGGTCGGGAAGCGCTCGGTCTTCGCCCACTGCGTCCATCTGCAGGGAGACGCTTTCCAGCGGCTGGCGCAGGCGGGTTCGGCGATCGCCTTCTGCCCGACCTCGAACCTGTTCCTGGGCTCGGGTCTGTTCCCGCTGGAGACCGCCTGCGCCCACGGGGTGCAGGTGGGGATCGGCACGGACGTGGGGGCGGGGACGACCTTCTCGATCCTCCACACCCTGGGCGAGGCCTACAAGGTGGGCCAGCTGCGCGGCGAGGCGCTGGATCCGTTCCACGCGCTGTACCTGGCGACGCTGGGCGGGGCGCGGGCCCTTGGGCTGGAGGACGAGATCGGCAGCCTGGAGCCCGGCAAGATCGCCGACTTCCTGGTGCTGGACCTGGCGGCGACCCCGCTGCTGGCGCGGCGGATGCCGGCGGCGCGGAGCCTGGAGGACAGGCTGTTCGCGCTGACGGTGCTGGGGGATGACCGGGTGGTCGAGCGGACGTATGTGGCCGGAGTGGAGCGGTACCGGCGTTAGGGCTCACCCCACTTGCCCCCATCTGACCGCTTCGCGGTCTGTCCGCCCCCATAGGGGGCGGAGGACGTCAAGCGCGGCTCCTCTTCCCCCTGTGGGGGAAGACGGTCGCGAAGCGACCCGTAGGGGGCAAGTGCTCGCCGCTTAAACGCCCATTGTCTCCGCATACAGCTTCAACAATCCCTCGGCCTTCACCCCCACGGTGATCGCCTGGACCGGCTGATCATCCCAGGCCGACGGCCCGAACAGCTCCCCGTCGACCTTCTGGCAGGTCTGTCCCAGGGCGATGCCGTCGGTGATCACCCGGATCGAACCCGCCCGGACCTCGAACAGCGACGGATCGATCACGTACGCCACGGCCGCGGCGTCGTGCACGCAGCAGCCGACGATGCCGTCGCGGCCGCCGTAGAAGGCCGCGTAGGGCTTGGAGATGGCGTTGAGGAATTCGCCGGCCGGGCCGGCCGAGGCTTCCAGGGCGTCCATGTAGGCGGGGGTCATCACCACCTGGGTGGTGACGTCCAGGCTGACGGCGGTCACGTGCCAGGGGGCGGTGAACACCAGGTCGGCGGCTTCCGGGTCGTTCCAGATGTTGGCCTCGGCCACCGGGGTGACGTTGCCCGGCTTGCCGGCCACGCCGAACGCGCCGCCCATGATCACCACGGCCTTCACGAGGGGGGCGAACCCGGGATCGGCCTTCAGCGCCAGGGCCAGGTTGGTCAGCGGACCGACCGCGACCAGGGTGATCTCGCCCGGGTTGGCGCGCACCAGGTCGATGATCGCCTGATAGGCCGGCTTGGCCTCGGGCTTGGCGGGGACCAGGCCCAGCAGTTCGACATCGCCCAGGCCGTTCTCGCCGTGCACGAAGGTGGGCGAGGGATTGCGCGGCCGGGTCAACGGCTTGTCCGTGCCCTTGAAGACCGGGGCCTTCAGGCCGAAGCGGTCCTTCAGATAGAGGGCGTTGCGGGTGGTGATCTCGATGTCGGCGTTGCCGTAGACCGTGGTCACGGCCACCAGCTCAAGCGCGGGGCTGGCCTCGATGAACAGCAGCGCCATGGCGTCGTCGATGCCGGGGTCGGTGTCGAAGATGATCTTGCTGGGCATAGGGGAAGTCGTCATCCGAAGGACTTATCTCATCGTGTGATGGAGGGGGAGACCCTCCGAAACGAACCATGCTCCCGGCGCGAACCGGGAGCATGGCGGGACGATGGCAATCCTTCGGGCAATCCGCCCGGCGCGAAGGCCGGGCGGGGTCTTTCAGATTACCGCTTGGCGCTGATCGAGATGCCGACGATCCGAGGCTCGTTGACGAAACCGGTCAGGTTGTTGAAGTCGATGCCGCCGCGCAGGTTCACCTCGTTGGTGATGTTGCGGGCGAACGCGGCGATTTCGTAGCTGCCGTCCTGCTTGGCGTAGCCCAGCTTCAGACCGCCTTCGAAGTCGCCCTTCGAGTAGAACTCCTTGCTCTGGTAGAGGAAGATGTTCGTGTAGCCCTGCCGGAACCAGTCGGTGTAGGCGAACAGTTCGCCGTCGCCGATCGGGTAGCTGTAGCGGGCCGTGAAGTTCAGCACGTATTCCGGCGCGTTCGGGAACGGGTTGCCGTTGACCAGGGCCTGACCCGAGCCGTTCAGCGGATCGGTGACCGTGCACTGGGCGCAGACCGCCACGGCCAGATCGCTGTCCTTGATCTTGGTGTGGTTGTAGCTGTAGCCGGCCGTCAGCAGCAGGTTCTCGGTGACCTTGAACTCGCCGTCGAACTCGACGCCGTAGGCTTCGCCCTTGTCGGCGTTGATCAGCAGGGTGCCGTTGGTGGCGCCGCCGATGGCGCTGAACTGCGGGTTTTTTTCTTCATAGGTGAAGACCGCGCCGTTGAAGCGGACGCGGCGGTCCAGCAGTTCGCTCTTGAAGCCGACTTCGTACGACTGGATGGTTTCCGACTGGGCGACCGAAGGCGAGGCGCCGAACACCACGTCGCGACCCTGGATGGTCGGGCCGCGGAAGCCGTGAGCGGCCCGGGCGTACAGGCTGAAGTCGTCGGTGACGGTGTAGAAGGCCGACAGGTCCCACGAGACCTTGCTGTCCGACACTTCGACTTCCGGCGCCGTCGAGCCGACGACGGTCATGGTCTTCTTGTCGTCGGTGTAGCGGGCGCCGGCGGTGATCTTCAGGGCCGGGGTGACCTGGTAGGCGGCCTGACCGAAGCCGGCCCAGGCGGTGTTCTTGTGATTCAGCGTCGCCTTGGCGAAGCCGGCGTCGGTGGTCACCAGGAAGTCGGACTTGAAGTAGTAGCCGCCGACTTGCCAGCTGAACGGGCCTTCGGTGTCCGAGGCCAGGCGCAGTTCCTGGGTGTACTGGTCCAGGTCGTCGATGCCGTCCTTGGTGTCGGAATCGAAGGGGATGAAGCCCGGGCCGGTGCCGGCCACGCCGCCGTCGATGTCGCCGCGGCTGTAGCCGTTGGTGGTTTCGTAGGCGCTGATCGAGGTCAGGGTCACGTCGCCGAAGTCGTAGTCGACCTTAATCGACTCGCCGTTGCCGTCGTACTTCTGCGGGTTGTTGGCGCCGCCGTTGTAGAAGACTTCCTTGCGGTCGAAGTTGCCGTTGATCTTGTTGCTGCCGGCCGTGAGGATGTTGGCGCGGAAGATCGCGGCCGTGCCGTCCAGCGAGCGGTTGTGGGCGCTGAGCAGGACGCTCAGGTCGGCGGTCGGGGTCCACAGCAGTTGGCCGCGGATGGCGTATTCGTCATAGCCGCCCATCGCGTCCTTCACGCCGGTGAAGGTGTTGTCGATGTAGTCGTCGCGGTGCTGGCCCAGGATGGCGATCCGGCCGGCCAGCTTGTCGGCGACCAGCGGGCCGCCGACGCCGGCTTCTGCGGTCCACGAACCGTACGAGCCGTAGGTCACCGTGCCGTTGGCCTTGAAGGTCTGGCTCGGCTTGACGCTGTCGAACTTGACGATGCCCGCGGTGGTGTTGCGGCCGAACAGCGTGCCCTGCGGGCCGCGCAGCACTTCAACCTGCTCGACGTCGAAGATCGGCGTGCTCTTCAGCACGACGTTTTCCATGACCACGTCGTCCATGATCACCGAGACCGGCTGCGAGGCGGCCAGGTCGAAGTCGGTGTTGCCCAGGCCGCGGATGTAGAAGCGCGGGGCGGCGCGGCCGTTGGAGCTTTCGACGAACAGGCCGGGCACGCGGCTCGACAGGGCCAGCACGTCCTCGCCGCCGGCGAACAGGGCGTCCAGCTTCTCGCCGCCCATGGTGGCGACCGAGACCGGCACTTCCTGGATGTTTTCCGAGCGCTTCTGGGCGGTGACGATCACGTCGTCCAGCGTGACATTGCCCGTGTTGTCTTGGGCGAAGGCCGGGGCGGCGACGCCGACGGCGAGGGCCAGGGCGGTGAGGGCGGCGCCGCGGTGGAGGCGGCTGCGCAGCTTGGTGGCGGTGGTCATTGAAGTATCCCCTTCATGCGTCGGCGGCCCGACGCTTGAGGGTGCAATGCACAATGATTGAGACGAATCCAAAGGTTTGATGACGTCCCGACCGCCGTTTGGTGAAATTTTTGCTCTGGTTGTTACTATTTGACCACGCCGCGACAGGACTGCTCAAAAGCAGATCATAAGTCAGAGGTTTATTACTTATTGTCATGGCTCTGATGATCGATCGCTTACGGCGCAAGGCGTTGATCGACGCCGTCCTGGAGAAGCGAGACGTGGGCCGAGACGATTTTCCAGCCCTTTTCGGTGCGGATCCAGGCTTGGCTTTGGCGGCCGGGACGTTTTGCCCCTTCGCGCAGGAATTCGACGTTGGCGATTGCGAAGTCTCGCCCAAACGTAGTGATTTCCGTCCTTAGGCGCGACCTCTGCGGCGAGCCGCCCGAGCGGCCGATTCGAAAGGCCGCGATCGCCTCGAAGCCGTAGAGATTCTCGGCCACGCCGTAGCGCACGGTCTCGGGCGCATCGCGGAAGAAGCCGTCCAGCGCTTCGACGTCGTTGGTCATCAACGCGATCTCGTAGGCGTCGACGGCGGCGGTCACCTCGGCCAGGACCTCGGGTTCGTTGACGGTCGTCATCGTGTCGGCTCCGGCGGGCGATGGGCGGCGAGCACGCCGGATCGCTCCAGGCGCAGGGCGGCGGCCAGGGCCAGGTCCTCGCGCCAGGCCGGCGCGATGATCTGCACGCCGATCGGCAGCTTGCCGGGGCGGTTGACCGGCGCGGCCACGACGGGCAGGCCGATGTAGCTGATGGGCTGGGTGTAGGCGCCGAGGTTCTTGCGCACCGAGACCTGCTGGCCGCCCATCTCCATGGTCGTCTGGCCGATGCCCGGCGCCGGGCATACCGAGGCCGGGGCCAGCAGCACGTCGAAATCCTCGAACACCTTGCGCACGGCGTCGCGGAACACCGGGCGATAGCGGCGGGCCGCCTCGGCGACGGCCTCGGGCGCGAGCGCGCCGGCCAGCAGGCGGTCGCGGACGGCGGGGTCGTAGTCCAGCGGCCGGGCCTTCAGATCGGGCGAGTGTAGATGAGCCGCCTCGATTGGGGTCAGGCAGAAGGCGGCGGCGCGGGCCAGCTCGGCGCCGGGCAGCTCGACGCCGCGCTTGGCCTGCAGCGCGTCGGCGACGATCTCCAGCGCCTCCAGCACTTCGGGAAAAGCCCCCTGCGCGAACCAGCCGCCCAGCACGCCGACGCGAAGGGGCGCATCGGCCGTGGCTTGCAGGCGGGGGGCGGCTGGTTCGGCGGGCCGACGGCAGAGCGGATCCAGCGGATCGGGGCCCTGCATCAGGTCGTAGGCGAGGGCCAGGTCGGCGACCGTGCGGGCGAACGGCCCCACATGGTCCAGGCTCTCGACAAAGGGAAAGGCGCCCTGGCGCGACAGGCGGCCCAAGGTGGGCTTCAGGCCGAACACCCCGCACAGGCTGGCCGGGATGCGGATCGAGCCGTTGGTGTCCGAGCCCAGGGTCAGCGGGACCAGCCCGCCGCTGACCGCCGCGCCCGAACCGCCGGACGAGCCGCCCGCGATCCGGGTCGGGTCGTGCGGATTGCGGGTGGGGCCGTCGTGGGCGTTCTCGGTGACGAAGCCGTAGGCGAACTCGTCCATGTTCAGCGCGCCGATCAGCACCGCCCCGGCAGCGGTCAGGCGCTGGACGGCGGTGGCGTCGTGGGGAGCGGGGGCCGCGTCGCGGCGGATGCTCGAGCCGGCGATGGCGGTGACGCCCTCGACGTCGAACAGGTTCTTGACCGCGAACGGCACGCCGGCCAGCGGACCGACGGGGCGGTCGGCGGCGAGGTCGGCGTCGATGGCCTCGGCCTGGGCCAGGGCGCGCTCGGCGAAGATGGCGGTGTAGGCGTTGAACGGGTCGCTGGCCGCCCGGGCCAGGGCGGCCTCGGTTTCGGAGCGGGCGGTGGTCTTGCCCCACTGGATGTCGGCGGCGACGGCCAGGGCCGAGCGGAAATCGGCGGCGCTCATGGCTCGAACACCTCGGGCGCGGGCGGTGTGGTGTCGTCGAGATCGGCGGCGAAGGTCGCGGCCTGGCGGCGCAGCAGGGCCAGGTTCTCGACGACCCCGGCGCGGGTCTCCGGCGGCAGGGTCAAGCCCAGCGTCTCGGCCCGGGCGTCCGCATAGGCGGCGACCGCGTCGTCGTCGAGGGCCAGGAACGCTGCAAGGGCCGGATCGGTCGCCATGCGGGCGAGCTCCACAAGTAAGAAAAATCTTCATAACCGGGATGGGCCGTCGCCGCCAGCAACATAGGCCTCGAACGCGCCGACGCCCACGTCCGCGCCATGCCGGGCGTCGCGGCGCCCGKCAGGTGGGCGCCGGCGCGCTTCGCCGACCCGCGCGGTGGTCGAGGCTAGGGCGGCAAGGGCGGCGCGCGCCAACTGGGCCCTGGTAATAGAGGGCTTACTTCATGCTGCATCACCTGGCTTCGACCCCGGACACCGTGCGTTTCGGGATCTTCGACGCCGCCTTCGACCCGGTGCTGACGGTCGCGCCCGGCGACACGGTGGTCATCGACTGCGTGTCGGGCGGCCCCGAGGTCATGCCGGCTCCGGAGTCCGGCCTGGTCATCCCGCCGGCCCTGCGGGCCATTCACGACGCCAGGCTGGAGCGCATCGGCCCGCACATCCTGACCGGTCCGGTGGCGATCGCGGGCGCCGAGCCGGGCGACACCCTGGAGGTGCGGATCGAGTCCATCGAGCCGAACAACACCTGGGGCTATTGCGCCGTCCGGCCGCTGGCCGGGACCCTGCCGGACGAGTTTCCCGAGCGCTATGTCAGCCACATCGCCGTCGACGCCGCGGCGGGGACCTGCAAGCCGGCCTGGGGCCCGACCCTGCCGCTGCGGCCGTTCTTCGGCACCACCGGCGTCGCCCCGCCGGCCCGCTACGGACGCCTGTCCAGCCGCGAGCCGCGCGAACACGGCGGCAACATGGACTGCAAGGAACTGGTCGCCGGCTCGACCCTGTTCCTGCCGGTCTGGGTTCCGGGCGCGAACTTTTCGGCCGGCGACGGCCACGGACGGCAAGGCGACGGCGAGGTCTGCGTCAACGCCCTGGAGATGGGCCTGACCGGCACCTTCACCTTCGTGCTGCACAAGGCCGCCGACGTCGGGGTTCGGACCTGGCCGAGCGCGGAAAGCCCGACCCACTACCTGACGCTGGGCTTCAACGAGGACCTGGACCTGGCGATGAAGCAGGCCTTGCGGGCGATGATCGACCTGATCGTCTCGCGGTCGTCGCTGACGCGGGTGCAGGCCTATCAGTTCTGTTCGCTGGCCGTGGATTTCCGGGTGACCCAGACGGTCAACGGCGAGAAGGGGGTGCACGGGATGCTGGAGAAGGGGGTGTTGTTCTAGGTTCAGATCCCCTCCCTGTGGGAGGGGTGTCGGCGAAGCCGACGCCACTCCGGCTTGCTCATGTCCGTATCCAGCGTCACCGACAGCGAATAGCCGTTCGCCAGGTGGAACCGGCTCATGGCCGCGATGGTCACGTAGATCTGGGCCCAGTCCAGGTTGTCGCGGAAGATCCCCTGTTTCTGGCCGCTGTCGATCAGGTGCTCGATGGTCCGGCGCAGCGGGAAGGCGGTCTCGGTGACCTTGCGCGACTGCGAGACGAACTTGCCCTGGATCAGGTTCTCGTTGCGCAGCAAGCCGTCGATGCGGGGGTTCTTCTCGAAATAGTCGAAGGTGAAGCGCTGCAGGGCCAGGAAGCCTTCAAGCGGCTTGTCGAAGTCGATCTCCAGCTCGGCCTCGCGGCCGCGCAGGTCCTCGTAGGCGGCCTCCAGCACCGCCAGGTACAGGCCCTTCTTGTCGCCGAAGTAGTGGTAGAGCATGCGGATGTTGCACTTGGCGGCCTTGACGATCTTCTCGATCCGCGCGCCGGCGTAGCCCGCCTGAGAAAACTCCCGCAGCGCCGCGGTCAGGATCGCCTTGCGCGTCCGCTCGGCGTTTCGCTTGCGGGGCGCCGGAGCGGCGTCGTCGGTCGGTGCGGCCGAAGGCGTCTCTACCAGGGTGGTCACTGCGTCTTTGCTCCAGCTTCAATCCAGGCGCCCAACTGGGCGCGTTCGTGATCGGTAATGTGAGTCTCGTTTCCGAGGGGCATGCTGGTCGAGTCCACCGCGCGTTCCCGGATCTTGCCCGCATAGCGCGCCATCCCGACCGGCGTGTCGAAGGCCGCGCCGTTGGGCGGGGCGGTGAAGCCCTTGTGGGTCGGGACGGCGGCGTGACAGGCCACGCAGTGCTTCTGGACGATCGCCTGGGCGACCGGGAAGGGTACGTTCGACACCGTTTCGGTCTTGGGCTTGATGCTGGCGATCATGCTGACGCCGAAGATCAGGAACGCCCCAAGGATCAGATAGTCGGGCTTGATGACCCCGTGGTGGCGCAGGATGAAGAAGTACCGGATCGACACGCCGCCCGCGCTGATCAGGGCCAGCAGCAGCCAGGCCAGGTGGTGGCCCGTCACCGCCGGATAGTGGTTGCTGATCATGATGAAGATGACCGGCAAGGTCATGTGGGTGTTGTGCACCGAGCGCTGCTTGCCCATCGCGCCCAGGCGCGGGTCGACCGGGCGGCCGGCCAGTATGTCGGCGACGATCTTGCGCTGGTTGGGGATGATGATCAGGAACACGTTGCCGACCATGCAGGTGCCGATGATCGCGCCGACGTGGATGAAGGCCCCGCGGTCGCTGAACAACTGGGTCAGGGCCCAGGTCGCGGCCGTCAGGGTCAGGAACCAGACGACGCCGAACAGGCGCGGTTTCCCGCCCAGCGGCGAGCGGCACAGGCCCTCGTAGACGGCCAGCCCGCCGAAGATGAAGGCCAGGCCCGTGGCGATGGCGCCGGCCTGGCTGAAGGCGTGCTTGGAGGCGTCGATCAGATAGACCGGCGCGCCCACGTAGTAGAGCACGATCAGCAGGGCGAAGCCGCTGAGCCAGGTGGTGTAGGCCTCCCATTTGAACCAGTGCAGGTGGTCGGGCATGTGGGCCGGGGCCGTCATGTACTTCTGCGAGTGGTAGAAACCGCCGCCGTGCACGGCCCACAGCTCGCCCTTCACGCCGTCCTTTTCAGGCACGGGGGGACGCAGGTTGTCGTCCAGCCAGACGAAGTAGAACGAGGCGCCGATCCAGGCGACGCCGGCGATCACGTGCAGCCAGCGGAGCCCCAGGTTCAGCCAGGTGGTGACGTCATAGTCCATCTCAGCCGGTCACCGCGTCTTGCAGTCGAAGTTTCGAGATCAGGCCGATCTGGTGGATCGCCTCGGCGATCTCGCCGGCCTGTTCGTTGGCAAGGCGCGCCTGCATGTCGGCCAGGATCGAGGTCTTGTCGTTCAGCCGCACGGCGATGATGAACGGGAAGCCGAAGCGCTCGCGATAGGCGGCGTTCAGGGCGTGGAAGCGCTCGAACTCCTCCGGCGTCAGCTTGTCGAGGCCGGCGCTGGCCTGCTCGGCGTTGCTCTCGGCGGTCAGGGTCTTGTCGATCGCGGCCTTGCTGGCCAGCTCCGGGTGGGCGCGGATCAGGGCCAGGCGTTGGTCTTCCGAGGCGGCCTCCAGAACGGCCATGGTCGCGGCGTGCAAGGCCTCGACGCTGTCGAACGGCGCGGCGTCATAGGCGCGTTGCACCACCCACGGCGACAGCTCGAAGGCGAAGCCCAGGGTGGTGGCGAAGCCGGTGCGGTTCATCCGGTTCAGGTCGGCCAGGGTCAGGGGCGGGGCGCTCATTGGGCGCTCTCCTTATAGGGATGAGTGGCGATCCAGTGGCGCGCGATGTCGATGCGCTTGGCCACCCAGACCTTGTCGTGGCGGGTGATGTGCTCGAGGAAGCGGCGCAGGGCCATGATCCGGCCGGGCTTGCCGACGATCCGGCAGTGCAGGCCGACGCTCATCATCTTCGGCGCGGTCTCGCCTTCCAGGTAGAGGGCGTCGAAGCTGTCGCGCAGATAGGCGAAGAACTGGTCGCCGCTGTTGAAGCCCTGGGGCGCGGCGAAGCGCATGTCGTTGGCGTCCAGGGTGTAGGGCACGATCAGCTGGGCCTTGCCGTGCTGGTCGTCCCAATAGGGCAGGTCGTCGGCATAGCTGTCGGCGTCGTAGACGAAGCCGCCTTCCTGGGCGATCAGCCGCGCGGTGTTGGGGCTGGTGCGGCCTTGGTACCAGCCCAGCGGCCGCTCGCCGGTCAGGGCTTCGTGGATCTCGATGGCCTGGGCGATGTGCTCGCGTTCCAGCGCCTCGGGGAAATGCTGGTAGTCGATCCAGCGATAGCCGTGGCTGGCGATCTCCCAGCCGGATTTCAGCATCGCCTCGACCGCGTCGGGATTGCGCGCCATGGCCTGGGCCACGCCGTAGACGGTCAGCGGCAGGCCGAATTCCTCGAACAGGCGCCGGATGCGCCAGAAGCCGGCCCGCGAGCCGTACTCGTAGAGGCTCTCCATCGACATGTGTCGCATGTCGGGGATCGGTGCCGCGCCGACCATCTCCGACAGGAAGTGCTCGGCCTGCGGGTCGCCGTGCAGCACGCTGCGCTCGGCGCCTTCCTCGTAGTTGAGGACGAACTGCACGGCCACGCGGGCGCCGTTCGGCCACTGGGCGTGGGGCGGGTGCTCGCCATGGCCGATCAGGTCGCGGGGGTAGGTCATGCGAACGCCTTCGCCGCCGCATCCACGCCCGCGCCGGCCGGAGCGCCGAAGCCCTCCCAGCGCAGCACGGCCTCCAGCGCGGCCAGGGTCTGCAGCACGGCGTGCTTGCGGGCGTTGACGCCCATCGCCCCGATCCGCCAGACCTTGCCGGCCAGCGGTCCGAAGGCGGCGCCGATCTCGATCTCGAACTCGGTGCGCATGCGGGCCTTCACCCGGTCGTAGTCGACACCGGCGGGCGCGAGCACGGCGGTGACGTTGGCCATCTTGTGGGCCTGGTCGCCGTAGACTTCGAGCCCCATCGCCTCGACCCCGGCGACCACGGCGGCTCCGGCCTGGGCGTGGCGGGCAAAGCGGGCTTCCAGCCCTTCCTCCAGCACCACGCGGGCGCATTCGCGGGCCGCGTACAGCATCGAGGCGGCCTCGGTGTGGTGGTTCAGGCGCTTGTCGGACCAGTAGTCCATGATCATCGCCAGGTCGAAATAGTTGGAGGCGATGCGGCGGCCGTTGCCGCTGACGACGCCGGCCGTGGCGATGCCGGCCTCGACGTGCTTGCGGCCATTGATGTGCTCGGCCGCGCGGTCGCTGATCGTGATGGGACCCGAGCCCGAGGGACCGCCCAGGCACTTCTGCAGGCCGCCGGTGACGATGTCGGCCTGCCAGGCGTCGACCGGGACCGACATGCCGCCGATCGTGGCCGTGGCGTCGACATAGAGCAGGGCGTCGTGACGGCGGCAGATCTCGCCAATCGCCTCGATGGGCTGGGCCATGGTGGTGGAGGTGTCGCCGTGCACGCAGGCCACCAGGCGCGGGCGCACGCGCTTGACCGCGTCCTCCACCGCCTGAGGATCGACGACCTTGCCCCACTCGCCCTCGACCAGGGTCACCTTGGCGTCGCAGCGCTCGGCGATCTCGGACAGCAGCAGGCCGAACCGCCCGGCGTTGACCACCACCACGTCGTCGCCGGGCGCCAGCACCGAGACCAGGGCCGCCTCGATGGCGGCGCGCGAGGTGCCGTCGATCAGGAAGGTCCAGCGGTTCTGGGTCTGGAAGACCTGGCGGTACAGCGCCATGGTCTCGTTCATGTAGCCGGTGAACTCGGGGTCGAACTGGCCCAGCAACTGTACGGACATGGCCCGCAGCACGCGCGGATGCACGTTGATCGGGCCGGGGCCCATCAGCAGGCGGGCGGGATGGTCGAGTTCGCCGAAGGTCTGGGTCATGCGCGTTCGCGTCGTTCTAGCTGGTCGATGAAATGGAGCATGGCGGTCGCCGCCAGGGCGCAGTCGGCCTCGGTCACGGCCTCGCGCGGATTGTGGCTGATCCCGCCTTCGCAGCGGATGAACAGCATGGCGGTGGGGCATAGGTCGGCGATGACCATGGCGTCGTGACCGGCCCCGCTGGGCAGGCGGCGCGGGGCCTGGCCGGTGGCGGCGACGGCGTCTTCGAGCAGGGCGGTCAGGCCGGGATCGCAGGGGCTGGCGGCCAGGTCCTGCATCAGGGTGACGCCGACCTCCAGGCCGCGCCGCGCGGCGATGGCCTGGATTTCGGCGGTGACGGCCTCGACAGCCGCGTCGCGGGTGGCGGCGACCTCGGCCCGGACGTCCATCGAATATTCGACCGCGCCGGGGATGACGTTGAAGGCGCCGGGCAGGGCGGTGATCCGGCCCACGGTGCCGACCAGGCCGTCCTTGCCGCCAAAATCACCTTGAGGGGCGCAAATCCGCTCCAGCGCCAGGATCGCCTCGGCGGCGGCGGGACCGGGATCCTTGCGCAGGTTCATCGGCGTGGTGCCCGCATGACCGGCCATGCCGGTGAACCGCACCATCAGCCGCTTCTGGGCGGCGATGGCGGTGACCACGCCCAGGGCCAGGCCCTCGGCCTCCAGCACCGGGCCCTGCTCGATGTGGGCCTCCAGGAAGGCGAACACCTCGCCGGGCTTGCGGGCGGCTTCCTCCAGGCGGGTGGGGTCCAGGGCGAAGGCGGCGAAAGCCTCGGCCAGACTGACGCCGTCGCCGTCGGTCATCTCCATGACGCTGGGCTTGACGGTTCCGGCCACGGCCCGGCTGCAGGTCATGGAGGCGGGGAAGCGCGAGCCCTCCTCGTCGCCGAACGCGATCACCTCGACGGCGAAGGGCAGGCGGCGACCGGCGGCGTTCAGGGCCTCGACCACGTCGACGCCCAGCATCACGCCCAGCGCGCCGTCATAGCGGCCGCCGTTACGGACGCTGTCGATGTGCGAGCCGATCAGCAGGGCCGGGGCGTCCGGCGTCTCACCCTCATAGCGGCCGATCAGGTTGCCGGCGTGATCGCGACGGGCGGTCATGCCCGCCTCCTCCATCCAGAAGGCCAGGGTCTTCAGCGCTTCGTCGTGGGCGGGGGTCAGGAAGCGGCGCACCAGCATGCCGTCGACTTCGCTGAAGGGCTCCACGCCCATCAGGTCGCAGCGCGCCTTGGCCCGAACTCCGGGTCTGAAGTCGCCGATCTCGAAGGCCTCCGCCACCCTGCCGGGCTCCCCTTTGCCGTACACGCCATCCGTGACATGCTTGCCTAACATCGGCGAGCGGCAAAGCCCTCGATGTTCGGCGGCGCGGAACGGCTTCCCCGCGCGTCTGCCTCGACAAGCGCCAGACCGAACCGGCGGCGCCTGCAGCTAAGTCATAAATCACTTACTTAGCGAAAGACAGCGCCGCCCTCGATGGGGCAAGCGGAACGCCTGGGCCGAGCCGCCGTTGGTTCATCCAAGTTGGGCTGTTCCGGGCACGAACCATGTCGACATCGCCGATCGCCTTGCCCCGCAGGCTCGTGCAGCGCGTCCGGCGGGCGAACGTCTCCAAGGCGATCGAGCTGGCGTCGCGGCTGGGCTACGCGGCGCGGGGCCTGGTCTATCTGGGCCTGGGGTCCATCGTCCTGCTGGCCGCGCTGGACCTGACGCCGCGCGCCAAGGGCGCCAAGGGCCTGTTGCGCGCCTGGGCGGAATGGCCGCTGGGCTGGGCGCTGATCGGCGGAATCGGTTTCGGCCTGGCCGGTTTCGCCGCCTGGCGGATCCTGCAGGCGGTGTTCGACGCCGACCGGCACGGCCGTTCGCCCAAGGCCTGGGCGGTGCGGATCGGCCAGGCGGTCAGCGGACTGGTCTATGGCGGCCTGGCGTTCTCGGCGTTCGAAGTGCTCGACGAACTGGAGGATGTCGGAGAGGCCGACGAGGAGCAGACCGCCCATCACACCGCCGGCGCCGTGCTGGACCTGCCCTATGGCGACACCCTGTTGATCGCCGCCGGCCTGGTGGTCGTGGCGTTCGGGGTGGGCAACGTCATCCAGGGCGTGATGCAGGACTTCAGCAAGCGCCTGGATTGCGACGACAAGACCTGTCGCCGGGTCGTGCCGCTGGCCAAGATCGGCTACGGCGCGCGCGGCCTGGCCAGCCTGCCGTTGGGCGTGTTCCTGGTGCTGGCCGGTCTGGAGGCTCGGGCCGGCGAGGCGCGCAGCTGGGGCGGGGCGCTGCAGGCGATCGAGGGGCGGCCATTCGGAAGCTCGGCCCTGTGCCTGGTCGCCGCCGGTCTTGTCGCCTTCGGCCTGTTCGGCCTGATCGAGGCGCGCTACCGGCGCATTCGTCCGCCGCCGGAAATCACGCCGTAGCCGGCGCGGTCTCCGACAGCCCCAACCGCTGCCTCGGCAAGGCTTCGGGAATCTCGTCGCGCAGGAAGGCCATCATCTTCTCGCGGACCTCGCAGCGCAGGTCGAAGGTCTTGGGCGCGCTGCGGGCGCTGACCAGGCAGCGGACCTCCAGCACCTGGGCGGTGACGTCGGTGACCTGCAGGTTGACCACCTTGCCGTCCCACAGGGGCGAGGCCTTGGCGATCTCGTCCAGCTTGGCGCGCAGGCGGTCGATCGGGGCGGCGTGGTCGACATAGAGCATGGCCGTGCCGATCAGGGCGGCGCTCTCGCGGGTCCAGTTCTGGAACGGCGTCTGGATGAAGTAGCTGAGCGGCAGCACCATCCGCCGCCAGTCCCACAGCCGCACGACCACATAGGTGGCGTTGATCTCCTCGATGTTGCCCCACTCCTTCTCGACGATCACGGCGTCGTCGATGCGGATCGGCTGGGTGATGGCGATCTGGATGCCGGCGATCAGGTTGGTCAGCAGCGGCTGCAGGGCCAGGCCGACGATCAGCGACGCCGCGCCGCCCGCCGCCAGCAGGCTGACGCCCCACTGGCGCACGCCGGGAATGGTCATCAGGGCTAGGCCCACCGTCACCAGCCCGACCACCACGGCGCAGGCGCGGCGCAGGATTTTCACCTGGGTCAGGTGCTTGCGGGCCAGCAGGTTGTCCTCGACGTCGATCTTGAACTTGCGCAGGTGCAGGGCCGCGGCGATGTCGAGCGCGGTCATCACGATCCAGCCGACCAGCACGATGAACAGCACCAGCAGCGCGCGCTTGCTCACCGCCGCCTGGTCGGCCGTGAGGGGCGCGACGGCGACGGCCAGGCTGAGGGCGGCGGTGATGAAGGCCAGGCGGGTCGGCCGCCGGGTCCGCACCGCCAGGGCCGCCCAGAAGGCGTCGTTCTCCAGCGAGCGGCGGACGACCCGCACGACCGCCCAATGCGCGGCCAGGGCGACCAGCACCGCGACGACGATCAGGCCCAGGCTGACGGCCCACGGCGGGGCCCAGGCCAGGCGCAGCGCCAGGTCCGTGAGCCAGGGAGGGGAGGCGGACATGACCTCACAACGCCTGAAACGCGGGTGAGGTCCTCCCCCTGTGGGGGAGGTGTCGGCGAAGCCGACGGTGGGGAAGTGATCGGCAGGCGACCACAACCCTGATCTACGGTCCTAAGACTCCCCCCACCGGCCTTCGGCCGCCTCCCCCACAGGGGGAGGGTTTTACGAGGATGGGGAGGGTCTTACGAGGCTCCGCTCATCCAGCTGTCCAAATCCGCCAGCGCCCGGATGCTCATCAGCCGTTTCTTGGCGCGGCCGCGTTCCTTCAGCGGGATCTTGGTCCCGTCGTCGCCGACCTTGGGAGCGTCCATCGGCGGCAGCAGGCCGTAGTTGATGTTCATCGGCTGGAACGAGGTCTTGCCCTCGGGGCCGCCTTCCAGGTGGCCGCCGGTGACGTGGTCGACCAGGGCTCCAAGAGCCGTTGTCGGCGGCGGGGCGTCCAGCGTCTTGCCCAGGCGTTCGGCGGCGGCGAAGCGTCCGGCCAACAGGCCCGTGGCGGCGCTTTCGACATAGCCCTCGACGCCGGTCATCTGGCCGGCGAAGCGCAGGCGCGGCGCGACCTTCATCCGCAGCGACCGGTCCAGCAGGCGCGGGCTGTTGATGAAGGTGTTGCGGTGCAGGCCGCCCAGCCGGGCGAACTGGGCGTTCCGCAAGCCCGGGATCATCCGGAAGACGTCGGCCTGGGCGCCGTGCTTCAGCTTGGTCTGGAAGCCCACCATGTTCCACAGCGTGCCCAGGGCGTTGTCCTGGCGCAGCTGGACGATGGCGTAGGACTTCACGGTCGGATCGCGCGGATTGGTCAGGCCGACCGGCTTCATCGGACCGTGGCGCAGGGTCTCGCGGCCGCGCTCGGCCATCACCTCGATCGGCAGGCAGCCGTCGAAATAGGGCACGTGCTCCCAGTCCTTGAACTCGGCCTTGGGACCCTCGAGCAGGGCGTCGATGAAGGCCTCGTATTCGGCCTTGTTCATCGGGCAGTTGATGTAGGCCGCCGCGTCGCCGCCGGGGCCTTCCTTGTCGTAGCGCGACTGGCGCCAGGCGATGTCCATGTCGATCGACTCGACGTGGAGGATCGGGGCGATGGCGTCGAAGAAGCTGAGCTGGCCTTCGCCGGAGAGCTCCAGGATCGCGTCGGCCAGGGCGGGCGAGGTGAGGGGGCCGGTGGCCACGACCACGCTGTCCCAGTCTTCCGGCGGCAGGCCGGCGACTTCCTCGCGGGCGATGGTGATCAGCGGATGCGCCTCGATGCGACGGGTGACCTCGGCCGAGAAGCCGTCGCGGTCCACGGCCAGGGCGCCGCCGGCGGGCACTTGATGCTGGTCGGCGGCCGACATGATCAGCGAGTCCAGCTTGCGCATCTCGGCGTGCAGCAGGCCGACGGCGTTGAACTGCCAGTCGTCGGAGCGGAAGGAATTGGAGCACACCATCTCGGCCAGGCCGTCGGTCTGATGCGCGTCGGTCCGCACTTTTGTCGGCCCTATCGCTTCGCTGCTTGAGGGCACGTCGCGACGCATCTCGTGCAGGACGACCGGGACGCCGGCCTGGGCGATCTGCCAGGCGGCCTCGGACCCGGCCAGGCCGCCCCCGATGACGTGAACGGGGGAGGCGGAATGGGGGGAAGTGCTCATGGGCGCCCTCATACCCCCGGCGGTCGCGCGGCGGAACCCGCGTGTTGTCCGCTATCGGAGCGTACGGGCGCGGCGCCAGGGCCACGTCCGGTGAAATTCAGCGTGACACCCGCCGCGACTCGTCGCCAAGCGGGGGGGCGAACCGCTTATGACTCCTGGGATTGGGGTCCGCGCGGGCAGCGGACGGGAGAGGGCTTCATGGGCGAGGGATCGGCGGCGATCGGGCGGACCGTTCGCGCCGGGATGGCGGGATGGGCGCCGGGCGTGCGGGGCTGCTGGGGCGCGCTCGTCGTGGGCGCCGCGCTCGGCCTGCTGCCCCGCGCCCTGCCGCCGGCCCTGGCCTTCCTGGGCCTGCCGCTGGAACTGGCCGCGACGACCCTGGCCTACGGCGCTCTGTACCGCGCCGCGTTCGGCGGTCCCGCCGGCTGGAAGGGCTTGCGCTGGGGCGCCCAGGAGTGGCGGCTGGCGGCGGTCCAGGCCCTGGTCACCGTCATCCTGACTGTCGTGATGGCCGTGCTGGCGGTGCTGGTCGGGGCGGTGGTCGTGGGCGTGGCCAAGAGCAACGCGCCCGGTTTGGACATCACCTCGCTGGACGCCTGGCGCGGCGCGCTGGACGGGCCCGGCGCCTTGGCCGCCGGCTTGCCGCCGCTGCTGTCGGCGGCGATCATGATCTGGCTGTTCCTGCGCCTGTCCCTGGCCCCGGCCGCCACCGTCGACCTGGACAGGATCCAGGTGCTCAGCGCCTTCGGTCGCACGCGCGGCGTGGTGCTGGTCCTGGCGGCGGCGGGGGCGGTCCTGGCCGCGCCGGCCGTCATCCTGGTGGTCGCCATCGGCTATCTGCGGGCCATCGCCGGCTTTTCGGAGGGCGCGCTGGTCCCCGAACTGGTCAGTGTCGCCCTGGTCTTCTTCTACCTCATCCCGGTCTGGACCGCGGCCCTGGTCGACGTCTATCGACTGCAGCCCGCCCCGACCCCTGGAACCCTCCGGACATGACCACCTTCTCGCCCGTCCAAGCCGCCCTCGAAGGCGTCCGCATGACGCGCCGCAAGCCGCTGGTCGTGCTGGCCTGGGCCGCCTGCTACTTCGCGATGCTGGTCGTGTTGGGACTGGTGGTCGCCTTCGCGTTCGGCGGCACCGTGCGGGCCGACCTGGCGCTGCTGTCGCGGACAAACGACCTGCGCGAGCTGTTCGACATCGTCGCCCGCCGCAAGGGCACGCTGCTGCCGCTGATCGCCTTCGCCGTGGCCCTGCAGTCGGTGATCAGCGTGGCGATCATGCGCGCGGTGGTGCGACCGCAGGAACGGCGCCTGGCCTATCTGCGGGTCGGTCCCGAGGAAGGGCGGCAGTTCGTCGTCGCCCTGGTCGGCTGGGTCGTGGCCCTGGTCGTCACCGCCCTGCCCAGCGCCGTGCTGGTGCTGATCGGCGCCGGCCTGATCAGCCTGGGCGCGGTCGAGACCAACCGCTGGGTCGAGGTGCTGGGGGCCATCGCGGTGGCGGGCCTGTCGATCTGGGCCGGCATCCGCCTGTCGCTGCTGTCGATCACCACCTTCGCCGAGGGCAAGCTGGACCTGCGCCGGACCTGGACCCTGACCGACCACCACTTCTGGCACCTGCTGGGCATGTACGCCCTGGCGGTGGTGCTGACGATCCTGGTCGGCGTGGCGCAGACCGTGGTTTCGGGGCTGATCCTGACCTTCTCCGGCGGCATCACCAACCCGATCATGCTGGCCTTGTCCGGCCTGGCCACCCTGCTGCTGGCGCCGTTCTTCTTCACCGTGCAGATGGTGATCCTGACCGCCGCGCCGGCCAGGGCCTATTACGACCTGCACGAAAGCGAACTGGCGCCGGCCGCCGCCTAGGTTCGCCTCTCAAAAGGGCTGTCATCCCGGAAACGGCGAAGCCGTTATCCGGGACCGCCGGAAGCGCATGCGCTCAGGCGTCGGTCCCGGATCTTCGCGCTGCGCGCTCGTCCGGGATGACAATGGATTTTAAGCCGCCGCGCTCGGCCGCGCGCTTGCCCGCTCGCGCCAGGCCTTCAGGCGCTCGGCCTCTTCCGGGACGTCCAGACCGATGAAGCCGGCGAAGTCGATCGTGGTCAGGGCCACGATGTCGGCGATCCCGTAGGCGTCGCCGGCGATCCATTCGCGGCCGTCGGCCAGTTCGCGGTCGAGCCAGTTCATGGACTTGGCCGCGATCGGCTTGTTGGACTCGCCGAACTCGCGGTTCTGGACCAGCAGCGACGCGGTCAGCGGGTGGGCGTGGCGCCAGTACATGCCGACCGGGACCATCACCTGGAACTCTAGCCGGCGCACCCACATGTCGGTCCGCGCCTGGGTCAGGGCGCAGGTCCCGAACATCGGCGGGGCCGGATGCAGGGCTTCCAGATAGCGGCAGATGGCGACGCTCTCGCTGATCATCTCGCCGTCGTCCAGCTCCAGCACCGGCACCTGGCCCAGGCTGTTGCGGGCCTTGTGCTCGGGCGACTTGTGGCCGCCCTGGCGCATGCCGATCCGGATCTCCGGCAGGTCCAGCGCCTTCTCCGCCGCGAAGATGCGCACCCGGCGCGGATTGGGGGCCGGATTGGCCTCGCCATAGAGCTTCATGACATCCTCCTCGAGCGACCTTCGCGCGGCCTGTTTCGACCGCTTCAAACGAACGTTAGAATTGGCCGACGCGTTTGCACAGTGCAAACATCCTGGCGGGCAAACATCCAAGCGGGACTGTCGCGCGGCCGCGAACCTTGTTAGGCGTGATGGGCTTTGAGGGGCGAAACAGACCATGCAACAACAATTCTCGGCCACCGACGCGGCGCTGTCGGGCTTTCGTCTGGTGCGCGAGCATCTGAAGACGGTGGGCGTATGGGTGGTGCTGATGACGGTCGCCTCGGTGATCGTCAGCATCGCCACCATCAAGCTGGCCGGTCCGCAGATGGCGGCGATGCTGGAGCTCAGCGCCGAGCAGAGCACCGATCCCCAGGCCACCCTCAAGGCCATGGAGGGCATGGGGCCGCTGTTCCTGTTCTCCGCCCTCTACAGCCTGGTGGTCTATTCGATCCTGCTGGCCGGCGTTAATCGCCTGGTGCTGCGGCCCCAGGACAGCGCCGGCGCCCACCTGCGCATCGGCGCCGACGAGCTGCGGCAGGCCGCCGTGCTGCTCTTGGTCAACCTGATCCTGCTGGCCGCCTATTTCGGCCTGGTGATCGTGGCGGGGGTCGTCATCGGCATCGGCATCGCCGTCGGCGGAGCCGCGATCGGCGTGATCCTGGGCGTGCTGCTGTTCCTCGGCGTGCTGGCGGCGATGGTCTTCCTGGCGGTGCGGCTGTCGTTCGCCGGCGTCCTGACGTTCGATACGCGCAAGGTCAGCATCCGGGACTCCTGGGACCTGACCAAGGGCCAGTTCTGGCCGCTGTTCGGCGCCTACTTCGTCGCCCTGGTCCTGGCGGTCGTCGTCTATGCGCTGCTGCTGGTGATCATCGCGGTGATCGGCGCCAGCCTGGGCGGCGGGCTCACGGCCATGGCCGACGCCTTCAATCCCGACATGAGTTCACTGGCCTCGTTCTTCACCCCGGCCGGCATCGTGCGGACGCTGTTCTCGGGCGTGGTGTCGATCCTGGTCTTGCTGATCGTCTTCGCCCCGGCTCCGACCATCTACGCCCAGCTGAAGGGCCGCGACGTCTCCGACACCTTCGGCTAGGAGCGTTGCTGTTGGGGGACTTCGGTTTCGCGCGAGCGGCGTTCGCGGGCTTTGACCTGCTGCGTCGCCGCCCGGCGGCGACGCTGGGCCTGGCCTTGGTCGGAGCGCTGATCAGCTTCGGCGGACGGATCATGACGATCATGAACGTCCATCTCTCCCGCCAGTCGTCAAACTTCGCCGGCATGGCGTCCACGGTCATCCTGATGCTTGCCGTGGTCGGCGCGACGATCGCGATCATCGGAGCGGCGGTCGCCCGGCTTGACGCCAAGCCGGACGCCCGGGGCTCCGGACTTCGGTTGGGCGGCGACGAAGCCCGCCTGTTCATCCTGAGCCTGCTGCTGGTTCCCGGCCTGCTCGTCGTGCTGCTCACCATGGCGATCGGCATGACGATCAGCGTGGCGGCGGGCGTCAGCGAGGGGGCGACCCAGGACGCGATCATGTTGTCGGCGGGTTCGGTCGGCGTGATCCTGATGTTCGGCCTGGCCGGCCGACTGTGGCCGGCGGGCGTCATGACCGTGCGGGCCGGGGAAATGCGACTGCGCGCCGCGTGGCGGCTTACACGCAAGAGGCGCTGGAAGATTTTCGCCCTCTTCTGCCTGGTGACGGCGGTCGCGCTCTTGATCGGCGTCGGCGGCAACATCGCCGTGAACGACGTGGTGAAGCAGCTTCCCGCCATGCGATGGAGCGCCTACGGCGCCACGACCGCCGTGCTGAAGTCGGCCTTCCATCCCTTGCAGCTGGGCCAGTTGCTCCTGCAGGGCTTGATCTTCGGCCTTGGCGTGGTTCTGCAGGCCGCGCCGGCGACGGTCATCGCCAGGGCGTTGGCCGAGGACCGCGCGTCCGACCAGGCCGCCGTGTTCGACTAGGGGCCTGCGATGACATCCCAGACCCTGTCTTGGCGCGACGGTGTATTGTCCGGCTTCCGGCTGGTCGCGCATCGACCGGCGGCGGCGCTGTCCTGGGCGTTTGTGTTCCTGATCAGCGGCGTGGCGTCCGCCGCCGCGCGGATCTGGGCCGTGCAAAGCTCCAATCCGGAAGCGGGGTTCGGGGCGATCGCCTTGAAGCTTTCCGCCGGCGGCCTGGTCGTGGGCCAGATCGCGGTGGTCGTAGCCCTGGCGGCCGTGCTGCGCGCTCAAATGCGGCCCGAGGATCAGCGGCGGGCCTGGCCCCGGTTCGGTGGTGACGAGCTTCGCCTGCTGGCCCTGACGATCCCGTTCACGTTGGTGACGCTGATCGGTTCGGCGATGATGATGTCGGCGTTGATGATGTATTCCATCAATCCGGAGCCGATTGTCTCGCGCATGGGCGCGTTGGGGCGGTTGGCGGCCGTCGTGCTGGTGCTGTTCGGCGCGCGGCTGGCCCTGGCGGCGCCCCTGACCGTCGCCGATGGCCGGGTGCGCCTGGCCAAGTCCGGGGACCTGACGCGCGGACGCCATCTGCGATTGGCGGCGATCCTGGTCACGACACTGGTCCTGGCCGGCTTGATCGAGGAGATCGCCAGCTACGGCCGAGACCTGTTGTCCGATGCGCTTGCCGTCAACGCGCCACGCGCCGCGACGCGATATCCGTCGGTCGCCGAAGCGATGAACGCCGCCCTTGGTCCACGGAGCCTGCTGCTGATGGCGTTCAGCGCGATGATCCACGTCGTGGCCTTCGCGGTGCAGGTCGCGCCGCTCGGCTACGCCTGGCGTCGCCTGGCCGGCGACCCGATCGTCGATCAGGCCGCCGTGTTCGACTAGGCCCGCTTGGCCGCCTTCAGCGCCGCGACGCGTTCCAGCCGCCGCTCCTCGTGGCGGGCCAGGACGTCCTTCAGATAGCGTCCGGTCCAGCTGGCCTCGACCTTGGCCACGTCCTGGGGCGAGCCCACGGCGACGATTTCGCCGCCGCCGTCGCCGCCTTCCGGACCGAAGTCCAGCAGCCAGTCGGCGGTCTTCACGACGTCGAGGTTATGCTCGATGACGACCACGGTGTTGCCCTGGTCGACCAGCTCGTGCAGCACCTCCAGCAGCTTCTTGGTGTCCTCGAAGTGCAGGCCGGTGGTCGGCTCGTCGAGGATATAGAGCGTGCGGCCGGTGGCGCGCTTGCTGAGCTCCTTGGAGAGCTTCACGCGTTGCGCCTCGCCGCCGGACAGGGTCGTGGCCTGCTGGCCGACCTTGATGTAGCTGAGGCCAACGCGCTTCAGCGTCTCCATCTTGTCGCGGATCGGCGGCACGGCCTTGAAGAAGTCGGCGGCCTCCTCGACCGTCATGTCCAGCACGTCGGCGATGGTCTTGCCCTTGAACAGGATGTCCAGGGTTTCGCGGTTGTAGCGCTGGCCCTTGCAGACGTCGCAGGTGACGTAGACGTCGGGCAGGAAGTGCATCTCGATCTTGATCAGGCCGTCGCCCTGGCAGGCCTCGCAGCGGCCGCCCTTGACGTTGAAGCTGAAGCGGCCGGGGCCGTAGCCGCGCGCCTTGCTCTCCGGCAACTGGGCGAACCAGTCGCGGATCGGGCCAAAAGCGCCGGTGTAGGTCGCCGGGTTCGAGCGCGGGGTGCGGCCGATCGGCGACTGGTCGATGTCGATGACCTTGTCGAAGTTCTCCAGCCCCTCGATCCGCTCGTGCGAGGCCGGGGCGTCGCTGGCGTTGTTCAGGCGGCGCGCGGCGGCCTTGTACAGGGTCTCGATCGTGAAGGTCGACTTGCCGCCGCCCGACACGCCGGTGATGCAGGTGAAGGTGCCGACCGGGATCTCGCCGGTCACCCCCTTGAGGTTGTTGCCGGTGGCGCCGATGACGCGAAGCGTCTTCTTCTTGTTGATCGGGCGGCGCTGTTCGGGCACCTCGATCTCGCGGGCGCCTGTCAGGTACTGGCCGGTGATGCTGTTGGGATTGGCCATGATGTCGGCCGGCTTGCCCTCGGCGACGATCTCGCCGCCGTGCACGCCCGCCGCCGGGCCCATGTCGATCACATAGTCGGCGGTGAGGATGGCCTCTTCGTCGTGCTCGACGACCAGCACGGAATTGCCCAGATCGCGCAAACCCTGCAGCGACTGCAGCAGGCGGGTGTTGTCGCGCTGGTGCAGGCCGATCGACGGCTCGTCCAGCACGTAGAGCACGCCGGTCAGGCCGCTGCCGATCTGGCTGGCGAGGCGAATGCGCTGGCTCTCGCCGCCCGACAGGGTGCCAGAGCCGCGCGATAGATTCAGATAGTCCAGGCCCACGTCGACCAGGAACCGCAGGCGGTCGTTGATCTCCTTCAGGATCCGCCGGGCGATCTCCATCTGCTTGTCGGAGAGGTGGCCTTCCAGCGCCGTGAACCAGTCGCGGGCCGGGCGGATGGCCAGGTTCGAGACAGCGGCGATGTCCAGGCCGTGGATCTTCACGGCCAGGGCTTCGGGCTTCAGGCGTTTGCCGTGGCAGACCTCGCAAGGCGTGTCGGACTGGTAGCGGCCCAGCTCCTCGCGGACCCAAGAGCTGTCGGTCTCACGCCAGCGGCGCTCCAGGTTCGGCAGCACGCCCTCGAAGGGCTTGGCGACCTCGTATTTGCGGGCGTTGTCGTCGTAGACGAACTTGATCTTCTCGCCCTTGGAGCCTTGCAGCACGATCTGGCGGGCGCTTTCCGGCAGCTTGTGCCAGGGCTCGTCCATCGAGAAGCCGTAGTGGCGGGCCAGGGCCTGCAGGGTCTGGGTGTAGAGCGGCGAGGGGCCCTTGGCCCACGGCGACACCGCGCCCTTATGCAGGCTCTTGTCCTTGTCGGGGATGATCAGGTCGGCGTCGAAGGCCAGCTTGGCGCCCAGGCCGTCGCAGGCCGGACAGGCGCCCGCCGGATTGTTGAACGAGAACAGCCGCGGCTCAATCTCGGCGATCGTGAAGCCGCTGACCGGGCAGGCGAAGCGTTCGGAGAACAGCAGCCGGCGCGGCTCCTTCTCGCCTTCCTCGACATTGGCCCACTCGGCAACGGCCAGGCCGTCGGCGAGACGGAGCGCCTGTTCCATGGAGTCAGCCAGGCGCTGCTCCATGCCCGGCTTGGTGACGATGCGGTCCACGACCACGTCGATGTCGTGCTTGAACTTCTTGTCGAGAACCGGGGCGTCCTCGATCGGATAGAACTCGCCGTCGATCTTCAGCCGCTGGAAGCCGGCCTTCTGCCACTCGGCGATCTCCTTGCGGTACTCGCCCTTGCGGTCGCGGACGACGGGGGCCAGCAGGTAGAGGCGCGTGCCTTCCGGCAGGGCGGTGATCTTGTCGACCATCTGGCTGATGGTCTGGCTCTCGATCGGCAGGCCGGTCGCGGGCGAATAGGGAACGCCCACGCGCGCCCACAGCAGGCGCATGTAGTCGTGGATCTCGGTGACGGTGCCCACCGTCGAGCGCGGGTTGCGCGAGGTGGTCTTCTGCTCGATCGAGATGGCCGGCGACAGGCCCTCGATCAGGTCCACGTCCGGCTTGCTCATCAGCTCCAGGAACTGGCGGGCGTAGGCCGACAGGCTCTCGACGTAGCGGCGCTGGCCCTCGGCGTAGATGGTGTCGAACGCCAGGGAGCTCTTGCCCGAGCCCGACAGGCCGGTCAGCACGACGAGCTCGCCGCGCGGAATGTCGACGCTGACGTTCTTGAGATTATGCTCCCGCGCGCCGCGCACGCGGATGAAGTTCAGTTGTTCAGCCATGTTTTCCGGAACGCGTGAGGCCGTGGGGAGAGCCACGGCGAGACGGCTATATGTAGGGCGCAGACCCGCGATTAACACAAGAACAAGGTGCGAACAAATGTCGCTGTGGCGGGACGTGGCGGCAGACTGCTGACATCAGGTGTCAGCAGGCGCCCGGGAACGTGTCAGAGCCGGGCCGCCGCCAGGATCGGGCCGCCGTTCCTGGCCTGGACCAGCACTGCCGTGCGCAAGGCCGGATCGGCGGGCGGCAGGGTGCTGAAGCCCACCGGCGCGCCGTTCCAGCCGCCCAGCCTGGTCAGTTCGCGAACCACGTCGCGGTGGGGCAGGGTCTTGCCGTTGTTCTCGCCGCGCTGGATGGCCACCTGCTGGACGCGCGGATCGTAGCGCACCAGCCAGACGTCGGCCCCGGCCTTCGGGGCCTGGCCCGCCCCGATCTCGACCCGGCCGCGCGACAGGGCGACCGTGGCGTCCATGGTCGGGCGGGCGCGGCGCAGGACCGCTTCCAACTCACGGGCGTTCGTGCCGATCAGGTCCTCGCGGCCCTCGACCACCATCTGCGGCGTGCCGAGCTGGGCGCCGAGGCCGCGCGCGTAAGCCTTCTGGCGGTCGGTGTAGGCCGTCTTGGCGAAGGTGTCCTTCCAGCCCAGCTGGTCCCAGTAGGTGACCCCGAAGCTCAGGGCCAGGACGTCGGGTCGGTCGGCGATGGCGTTGAGATTGGCGTTGGCCGGCGGACAGGACGAGCAGCCCTGGCTCTGGAACAGCTCCAGCACCACCGGGCGCCGCGGCGTGCCGCCCGCGCCGGACATCGACCAGGCGCCCACGGCGACCGCCAGGGCGGTCCCCGCCGCCAGGCTGGCCCAGGCCGTCTTCCGCATCATCGTCCGTGTCATGTCGCGCATCCCTATCGATCAGGTGATCGTCGGGGATCAGTTCGCGGCGGGACGGGCCAAGGTTACAGCGTTCACGAACAATAAACCGCCTTTGGAAGCGCAACCTTCAGCACCGCCGGTGTCTATGGCCGGGCAGACGCGCATGGGGCGCGCCGACGGAGATGATCGAGCGTGGCCAAGGCGGCGGCGAAAGAGGTTGCGAAGCCGGCGGCGCCGGAGGCTTCGGCCAAGGGCAAGGGCGGCAAGCCCGCCAAGGTCGCCCGTCAGCGCACCGAAATCGACGACATCATCACGCTGGTGGTTTGCATCGCCTGCACGATCTGGGCTTTCAAGATCATCGTCGACCTGGGCGCGCTGAGCTTCTGAGCCGCTAGGGCTCGCCGCCCAGGCGGACCCCCGACCAACGCGCGACGGTGTCCAGCAATTCGGCGGCCGAGATCGGCTTGCCGATATGCCCGTTCATGCCGGCGTCGGCGCTGGCCAGGATATGCTCGGGCAGCACGTCGGCGCTGAGCGCGATGATGGGCGTCTCGCGATTGTGGACGTCCTGCTGGCGGATCGCCCGCGCCGAGGCGAAGCCGTCGATGCCCGGCATCTGCAGGTCCATCAGGATCAGGTCGAACGGCCGGTCGGCGGCCAGGCGCAGGGCCTCCGAACCGCTGTCGGCCTCCGACACCTGGTGGCCGGTCGCCTCCAGCATCGCGCGCACCAGCTCGCGGTTGGCGTCCAGGTCGTCCACGACCAGGATCCGCGCCGCCGAGGTCGGCGACGCCGCGCTTCTCAGGCCGCGAGGCGCGGCCACGGGATCCAGCGGCGCGATCGTCGCGCCGACATAGAACCGGAAGATCGAGCCGCCGCCGGCCGAGGGGATCATCTCGATGGTCCCGCCCATCAACTCGACCAGCCCCTTGCAGATCGACAGCCCCAGGCCCGCGCCGCCGTGACGGCGGCTCAGCGAGCCGTCCACCTGCGAGAACCGCTGGAACAGCAGTTCGCGCTTGTCGGGCGGCACGCCGCAGCCGGTGTCCGAGACCGCGACCTTCAGCATGTCGAACCCTGCGTGATAGGCCACGCTGATCCGGATTTCGCCCTCGTCGGTGAACTTGATGGCGTTGCTGACCAGATTGACCACGACCTGACGCAACCGGCCGGCGTCGGCGATCAGCGCCGGCGGCGCGGCGGGGTCGATGTCGAGCCGCAGGGTCAGCCCCTTGGCCTGGGCGGTGAACATGGCCGTCAAATCGTCGAAGAACGGCTTCAGGGCGAAGGGCTGGGGATCCAGCGCGACGTGGCCGGCCCCCAGCTTGGAGAAGTCCAGGATGTCATTGACGACCGCCAGCAGGGTCTGGCCGGCGGTGTTGACCCGCCGGACGTAGGCGCCCGCCGTCGGCGGCAGGTCTTCCAGTTCGCTCAGCAGGCTGGAGAACCCGTTGATCGCGGTCAGGGGCGTGCGGATCTCGTGGCTCATATTGGCCAGGAACTCGGACTTGGCCTCGGCGGCCGCCTCGGCGCGCAGCTTGGCGTCGCGCAAGGCCTCCTCGCGGACCCGCGCTTCGGTCACGTCCATGAAAGCCCCGAACAGGGTCTCCACGCGGCCGTTGGCGTCCAGTTCGCCGGCGCCGTGGCAGACGACGTGGCGCACCGCGCCGTCGCGCCGGGTGAGCCGGCGCTCGAGCTCGAACGGCTCGCCCAGGGCCGCGGCGGCCTGCAGCCGGGCTCTCAGTTCGTCCCGTTCGGCGGGATCATAGTGCAGGAGCAGCGTCTCCAGGGGCGGCGGCGCGGTGGCCGGGTCCAGGCCGTAGATCCGGTAGACCCCTTCCGACCAGGTCGTGACGCCGCTGGCGATGTCCACGCGCCAGTGGCCGATGCCGGCCATGGTCTCGGCCATCAGCGCGATGCGGTGGGCCTCGCGGATCTTGCGGGCCGAGGCCTCGGCCAGGACCGACGCCTGCGCCAGCTCGTGACGGGTCTGGGTCAGGTCGACCTGCACCGAGCGCAGGCCCCGGAACACCAGGTAGGTCGTGGCCAGCACGGTCAGGATCCGCCAGGGCTCGCCCCGGTACACCATCATGATGCAGGCGGCCGACTGCACCACCATCATCGAGATCAGCATCGGCGTCAGGTTGGTGACCATGCGCCGGGGCTGGACATAGTCGCGCGCCAGGATCTCGAACATCACGATGCCGTACAGCGTGACGCCGAAGGTCTGGGCCGCGCCGGACTGGACGAAGGTCAGGTAGAATCCGGCTGCGGCGTAGCCGGCGCTTTGCAGCCAGGCGAACCAGTTGTCGCCCTGGCCGGAACCGGTCCAGGACGTGCTCCGGCTTTCGGCGACGGCGAGCAGCGCCATGACCGCCATCCAGGCGCAGGGCATCGGCCAGTCCGAATAGGGGATGGTGGCCAGGAAGACGACCGCGGAGAACACCAGCCGCGCGGCCAGGCCGTTGGCCCAGCGGGGCGACACGAGGAAGATCTCACGGGCCGAGCGGAGGACATGGCGCCAGGCGCCCGGTTCGGCCGGGCCTGTTTCCGTTGAAGCCACCATCGAACGCCCCCGCCTGCGGTACTGGGCGCCCTTGTAGTCAAGCTGAGCCCAACAAGGAAGGTTAACCGAGACGCCGAAGCAAGGTTGTCGTCGTGGTCCGCGATCTGGGCCTTTTGGCCTCGCCTCAGCCCACGGCCGTTGCGACGCCCTCCGGCGGACCGCTCAGGGCCGCGTCCAGGGCCGCCACCAGGCGCTGGGCGGCGATCGGCTTGGCCACGAAGCCGTCCATGCCGGCGGCCAGGTAGCGGTCGGTCTCGTGGGTCAGGACGCTGGCGGTGACCGCCAGGATCGGCGTGCGGGTTCGGCCCTCGGCCGCCTCGCGCGTGCGGATGACCCGGCCGGCCTCCAGCCCGTCCATGCCCGGCATGTGGATGTCCATCAGGATGGCGTCCCAGGGACTGGATTCCCACATCGCCACCGCCTCGTGGCCGTCGCGCGCCACGCCGCAGGCGACGCCCATGTGGCCGAGCATGGCCTGGAGGACGGTGCGGTTGGTGGCGTTGTCGTCGACGACCAGCATCTTCAACTCGCCGTTCATCGCCGGTTCGTCGTCGGCCGCCTCGACGGGCGCCGGCCGGACCGGGGCCCCCAGGGCCGCGCAGGGCGCCTCGAAGGTGAAGCAGGCGCCGCCTTGCGCCGGGCTCTCGAAGCCGATCTGGCCGCCCATCAGCGTCACCAGCTCGCGGCAGATGGCCAGGCCCAGCCCGCTGCCGCCCGTGCGGCGCGTGCTCGATCCGTCGACCTGGACGAACTTCTCGAAGATCTGGGCGCGGCGGGTCTCGGGCACGCCGACGCCGGTGTCGGTGACGGTGCAGGTCAGGGTCTGGGCGTCGCCGCCGATGCGCACGGCGACCTGGCCCGCGTCAGTGAACTTGATGGCGTTGGAGATCAGGTTGCTGAACACCTGGCGCAGCCGTGCGGCGTCGCCGTCGCGCCAGCCGCCGGCTCCGGGGGCGATCTCGAGGCTGAAGTCCAGGCCCTTGTCGTGGGCCAGGCCGCCATAGAGCTGGCGCAGGGTGTCGGTCAGGGCGTCCAGGTCGAACGGCGCCCGGACGATCTCCATCTTGCCCGCCTCGATCCGCGAGATGTCGAGCACGGCGTTGATCACGTCCAGCAGGGTGGCACCGCTGTCGTGGATCATGGCCAGGCGGGCGCGCTGCTTGGCCGACAGGGCGTCGCGCTCCATGGCCTGGGCCATGCCCAGCACGCCGTTCAGGGGCGTGCGGATCTCGTGGCTCATGGTCTCGAGGAACTCGGTCTTCACGCGGCTGGCGGTCTGGGCGACCACCATCAGCGCCTGGGCCTCGGTGCGCAGGCGGCGGTTCTCCTCGAGCTCGGCCTCCAGCTTGCGGTTCAGGGCGTCGGACGCTAGGCGCGCGCGCAGTTCGCGCATCACCGCGCCGCGCATCAGGGTCGACATGCCCAGGGCGGCGAAGGCCCCGGCCACGCCGATGAAGCCGTACTGGCTGACCAGGTCGCCCGGCGCGTTGCGGGCCATCAGCACCAGGCCGACGGTCGCCGCGGCGACACTGACGAAGGCCACGCGGCGGGTCGGGGCCGAGGTGGCGAACACCAAGGCCATCAGCACGAAATAGACCAGCTTGGCCGGCTCGAAGTGGATGGACTGGTAGGCCGCGACATTGGCCATGAAGAGCGTGTTCATCGCCAGGGCGGCGGCTTCCATCGCCGGCATCGTCGGCGACCGGACCTTCAGCCAGCGCCACAGCCAGAACCCGGCCACGGCGGCCACCGCCGCCAGCCCCTCCAGCACGATCAGGGCCAGACCCTTCTCGTAGAAGGGATGGGACAGGCTGATGAGGCTGTAATAGGCGGCGGCGGCCACCAGATAGCCGCGCAGGATCGGCAGGTACGACCCGACGATTTCCTGTGTGGGTATCGGTTCTGGCCTGCCGATCGTCCGCTTCATGAGCCCCCGCGCGCCTTCGTCAGCCCTCTGACTTGAAGCGAACCATAGGAGATCAAGGTTAAGTTGCGATTGAGACCGCTACCGCTCCCATACGATACTTGGACCTATACTTGGCCCACGCGATCAATGCGGGCGGCGTAGCAACCGGGCTTGGCGTAGTGGGCGTGCAGGTACGCCACGGCGGGGTTTTCCAGCATGCGCTCGATCACCGGCGCGGCGGTCGCGCCCTCGACCACGTCGGCGTCCAGCAGCATGCCGGCCGCGTCAAAACCGCGCAGCGACAGTAACCGGCGGCGCAAGGCCGAGGGCAGGGCGTCGGTCGTCGACGCGGGGGCCTGGGCGGCTTCGCGGACGTAGATCGCGTGGCGCGAGCGGAAGGGGGTGTCGGCGGCCTGGTGCTCGTGGTTCAGCAGGATCAGGGTCTCGCCCGGCGCGGCGTCCTCCAGGGTGACGCGGCAGGGGAAGGCGAACGGCGCGTCGGCGACGACACGCAGCATGCCGCGCTCGGCCAGGGCCGCGTCGTCGAGGGCGAACAGCGGCGCGAAGGGCTCGATCGGCAGGCTGGAAACGGTGAAGGACATGATGGGCTCCATAAGCTGAGGACTTTTTGGCGCCCGCCGGGCCGGCCGGACACCCGATCCTTGCGATGAGCGTGAAACTTGCCGAACCCAATCTTGTCGAACGAAGTTCGATCGCCTAGAACGTCCGTGCTCGAAATCCCGAGCCAACCGATGGAGGCCACCATGGACATTGCGATGGACGACCGTTTCGCCCTTCCCACTGACCTGACCGTGGTTTCCCATGCCTGCCTTCATCACACTGGATTCCGTCAGCGCCGCCACCCCTGACGGCCGCGTTCTCTTCGACAATCTGAACCTGACGATCGGGGCCGAACGTATCGGCCTCGTGGGGCGCAACGGCGTGGGCAAGTCCACGCTGCTGTCGCTGATCGCCGGGATCGCCGCTCCAATCTCGGGGACGGTCAATCGCGCCGGCGTGGTTGGCGTGCTGCCGCAGCTGCACGCGCCGCCGCCGGGCGCGCGCCTGGCCGACCTGCTGGGCGTCGGACCCGCCTGGGACCGGCTGTGCCGCATCGAGGCGGAGGAGGGGACCGAAGAGGACCTGATCGAGGCCGACTGGACCCTGCCGGGCCGCGTCGCCGCCGCCTTGGCCGAGGTCGGGCTGTCGCGCCGGGACGCCTCCGATCCCGCCGCCGCCCTTAGCGGCGGCCAGATGACCCGCGCGGCCCTGGCCGGCCTGCTGATCGCCGCGCCCGACGTCATCCTGCTGGACGAGCCGACCAACAATCTGGACGCCGGCGCCCGCGGCCTGCTGGCCGACGTGCTGCGACGCTGGAAGGGCGGGGCGGTGGTGGTCAGCCACGATCGGAGCCTGCTGCGCGGCATGGACCGCATCGTCGAGCTGACCAGCCTGGGCGCGACCAGCTATGGCGGCGGCTACGATCTCTATGCCGAGCGCAAGGCCCAGGCCGTGGCCGCCGCCGAGCACGACCTGGAGGCGGCCGAGCGTCAGGTGCGCCAGGCGGCCCGCGAGGCCCAGGTCGCCCGTGAACGCAAAGCCCGTCGCGACGCCGCCGGCCGCAAGTTCGCCGCCAAGGGCAGCGAGCCGAAGATCCTGCTGGGCGCCCAAGCCGAGCGGGCCGAGCTGAGCGGCGCGCGAGACGGGCGGCTGGCCGACCGCGCCGCCCAGGACGCCGCCCAGGCCCGCGAGGCCGCCGACGCCCGGGTCGAGCGCCTGCGCCGCCTGGCCTTCGACCTGCCGTCCTGCGACCTGCCCGCAGGACGGACCGTTCTCGACTTCGACGGCGTCGGCTTCGCCTATCCGGACGGACCGCGGGTGCTGTCGGACGTCAGCTTCCGCCTGACCGGTCCCGAGCGGGTGGCGCTGGTCGGCGGCAACGGGGCGGGCAAGTCGACCCTGATCCGGTTGGCGACCGGCGGGCTGGCGCCGACGACCGGAACGGTGAACCGCGGCGTCGCGGCGGCCCTGCTGGACCAGCGCGCGGCGGTGCTGGACGAGACCCAGACCATCCTGGAGAACTTCCGCCGCCTGAACCCGGCGGCCGGCGCCAACGAGGCCCACGCCGCCCTGGCGCGGTTCCTGTTCCGCAACGTCGCCGCCCATCAGACGGTGGCCACGCTCAGCGGCGGCGAGCGCCTTCGCGCGGCCCTGGCCTGCGTGCTGATGGCGGCCGATCCACCGCAGCTGCTGATCCTGGACGAGCCGACCAACCACCTGGACCTCGACTCCGTCCAGGCCGTGGAGAGCGCCCTGGCCGGCTACGACGGCGCCCTGCTGATCGCCAGCCACGACGAGGATTTCCTCGACGCGGTGGGGGTGGAGCGGCGGATCGAACTTCAGTCGCGGTGAAGGTACACGTTACGGTTCATTGCTAATCACTCTCAACAGCAGTTATACGGCGCCATCTTTGTACTGCCGGGGCGTCGACCAACATGCGGACCATCTCAACCTGCGGCCTTGGTCGTCGTGCGTCGGCCCTGGCCGGTCTCAGCCTGCTGGCCCTGTCCGTCGCGACCGCCGCTCACGCCCAGGACGCGACCGACGTCGACCAGCTGGTGGTCACCGCCACCCGCACCATCCTGCCGGCCAGCGCCCTGCCGCTGACCGTCGACGTGATCGATTCCGAGGCCCTGTCGCAGCAGGTCAGCGTCAGCGGCTCGATCGTCGACGCCGTCTCGACCCTGTCGCCGTCGTTCTCGCCCACCCGCCAGAAGCTGTCGGGCGCCGGCGAGACCCTGCGCGGCCGCTCGCCGCTGTACGCGATCAACGGCATCCCGCAGTCGACCCCGATCCGCGACGGCTCGCGTGACGGCTATACGATCGATCCGTTCTTCATCGACCGCGTCGAGGTGATCTACGGCTCCAACGCCCTGCAGGGCATCGGCGCCACCGGCGGCGTGGTCAATCAGGTGACGGTCGGCCCGCCCAAGGCGGACGGGGTCAGCGGCAAGATCCTGACCCAGGTCACCACCGGCAACGATCTGGGCGACAGCGTCGGCGGCAAGCTGGCGGGCCTGGTGGCCTGGCGCGGCGGCCAGTTCGACGCCACCGCCGGCGTCGCCTACGACGCGCGCGGCGCGTTCTACGACGGCGACGGCCGCCGTCTGGGCATGGACGGCACCCAAGGCGACGTCCAGGACTCCAAGGCCCTGTCGTTCTTCACCCGCCTGGGTTGGCAACTGGGCGACAACACCCGCCTGGACGTGGTGGCCAACCGCTTCGAGCTGAAGGGCGACGGCGACTACGTCACGACCGTCATCACCGCCGCGCGGCCCAACCCGCCGACCAACGGCAACCGCATCATGCACGTGCCGACCACCAGCTTCCGCGGCGTCCAGCCCGGCGAGCCGGCGGCCAACCGCGTCGAGACCGTGTCGGCCTCGCTGGTCAACAGCGACCTTTACGGCGGCAACCTGATCGCCCAGCTGTTCTTCAACCGCACGCGCGACACGTTCGGCGGCGACGTCAACGCCACCTTCCAGGACCCCGCCATCGCCCCGGTCGGCACGCTGTTCGACCAGTCGTCCAACCGCTCGCGCAAGCTGGGCGCGCGGGTCAGCTACGAGCGGGTCATTCCGGGGATCAAGGGTCTGACCGGAACGGTCGGCCTGGACAGCATCAACGACCGCACCGAGCAGGTGCTGATCGAGACCGGCCGCGCCTGGGTGCCGCCGACCGAGTTCCTGAGCGTCGCGCCGTTCGTGCAGGGCAACCTCTCGCTGCTCGACGACAAGGTGCACTTCGCCGGCGGCGTGCGCTTCGAGAACGTCGAGCTGAAGGTCGACGACTTCACCACCCTGGCCTTCTACGGCTCGCGCAAGGTCAGCGGCGGCAATCCCGAGTTCAAGGCGACCCTGGCCAACGGCGGCGTCGTGGTCGAGCCGGTCCGCGGCCTGCGCGTGTACGCCAGCTACGCCGAGGGCTACACCGTGCCGGACGTCGGCCGGATCCTGCGCGGCATCAATGTCGACAACGTCGACGTCGACACCTTCCTGAACATCGAGCCGATCGTGTCCAACAACCGCGAGATCGGCGCCGAACTGAAGCGCGGGCCGTTCGACGCCAGCCTCAGCTACTTCTGGTCGGCCTCGAAGTTGGGCCAGCTGTTGGTGCGCAACAGCGGCGGCATCTTCGACGTCCAGCGCCAGCGGGTCGAGATCGAGGGGCTGGAAGCCAATCTGAAGGCTCGCACTCCGATCCAGGGTCTGGTCGTCTCGGCCGGCTACGCCCACCTGGAGGGCCGGACCGACACCAATGCCGACGGCAAGGTCGACAAGGACCTGGACGGCGCCAACATCTCGCCCGATCGCTTGAACTTGGCCGCCGACTACCAGGGCGACAAGTGGGGCCTGCGCTTCCAGATCCAGTCGTACATCAAGCGCGACATGCAAAACGCCCTCGTGAAGGACGACTTCGCCGGCTACACGCTGGCCGACGTGTTCGTGCGCTACCAGCTGCCGGTCGGGGCGCTGTCGCTGGGCGTCCAGAACCTGTTCGACGAGCAGTACATCTCGTACAATTCCGACACGACGGCGCCGGCCAACGATCGGTTCTTCGCCGGGCGCGGTCGGGCGGCGACCCTGGGCTGGGAAGCCCGCTTCTGATGAAGATCGTCCGGCTCATCCACCGTTGGACCGGCGGGTTGATCGGCCTGCTGCTGGCCGTGATGGGCCTGACCGGCACGCTGCTTCTGCACGAGGACGCCTTCCTGCGCGCCACCGTGCCGCACGCCGCCGACGCCCAACGGCAGGACGTGGCCACCCTGGGTGCGGCGGCGACGCGGATCTTCGCCGCCAAGGACCGCCCGCGCTCCATCGTGCTGGCGACCGAGCGGCTGGGCTTGCACAAGCTTAGCTACAAGGGCGAGCACGCCGCCTATGCCGACCAGGACGGCGCGATCGTCCAGAGTTGGACCTCGAACTGGACCCGGCCCGAGGCCTGGCTGTTCGACCTGCACCACCACCTGTTCAACGGCGACACCGGCGAGATCGTCGGCGGGATCGCCGGCCTGGCGGGGCTGGGCTTCGTGGGCACCGGCCTGTGGCTTTGGTGGCCGACCCGGCGGATGTTCCATGTCCGGCTGTGGCCGCGGATGATGAAGCGGGCGGCCATCGTCCACCACCACCGCGACCTCGGGGTGCTGGTGGCGCCGCTGCTGATCCTGTCGCTGACCACCGGGGCGGCGATGAACCTGAAATGGTTCTCCGACGCGATCCGGGCGCCGTTCTCGTCGGCGGCCGTGATGAAGGCCGCCTCGGCCCCGCCGAAGATCAAGGGCGGCAAGTTGGCCAAGGACCTGGACTGGACGGCGGTGATCGCCCAGGCCCAGGCCCGCTATCCCGGCGTGGAAATCCGCACGATAGGCCTGCCGGCCAAGCCGGGCGCGCTGATCTCGGTGCGGCTGCGCCAGCAGGCCGAGTGGCTGCCCAACGGCCGCACCATGGCCTGGTTCGATCCGGCCACAGGCAAGATGGTCGCCGACCGCGACGCCCAGGGCCTGCCGCTGGGCTCGCGCATCGCCAACCTCGACTACCCGCTGCACGCGGCCAAGGTCGGCGGCCTGCCGTACCGGCTGGTCATGACGGTGTCGGGCGTGACCCTGACCCTGCTGGGCACGCTGGCGGTGGTGACCTTCTGGGGTAACCCGGTGGGCAACCCCAAGCGGCGGAAGAAGGTGGTGAAGGTCGCGGCGGTTCCAGCTGAGGCCTGACGCCCCCTCCGTCACGTCGCTGCGCGACGCGTCACCTCCCCCGCTTCACGGGTGAGGAGTGAAGCCGCGCGATCTGCTCCTCCACCGCGTAGCGGGGGAGGTGGCGCGATGAGGATACGCATCGTGACGGAGGGGGCGTCCCTCCGTCTCAACAAACCCTACGCCCGTTGGTTCAACGTGATCGCCGTGCCGTTCTGACGATAGGCCGCGCCCTGCGAGCCGGGGCCGTAGCCTGAAGCGTTGGGGCGCTGTTCGGCGACTTCCTGGGCGATGGCGCGGACCAGGCCCTCGGTGACGGTCTTGGCGGCGGTCACCGCGCGGCCCTGGCGGGCCAGTACGGCGTCGAAGGCCTCGGTGGCGCGGACCAGGCGCGCGCGACGTTGCGGCGCGGCGCCCGACACCAGGGCGACGTTGCCGCGCACCCGGGTCGACTCGTGGCGGTAGAGATTGGCCAGCTTGGCCACCTCGTCGACATACTGCGCCGCCTCGTGCGGGCGGCGGGCCTCGAAGGCGGCCGACTGCCTGGCGATCAGGTCGGTCAGGCGTTCGGTCAGGATGATCAGCTGTTCGACGCGGTCGTCGCAATCGAGGGCGGTGAGGGCCATGGGTTACTCCTTCAGGCCTTGCATCTTCAGCATTTCCTTCTGCACGGCGGCGGCCACGCCGATGCCGCCGGCCTTGGAGACCTGCTTGGCCATCTCCTCGGCCAGAAGGGACTTGAACATGTCCTCGCCGGCCCCGCCGCCGCCGATCTCCGGCGTCTTCATGCCGGCGGTCATCGACTGCATCATCACCGACAGGAACGAGGCTTCGAACTTCTGGGCCGTGTCCCGGATCTTGCCGCGCTTGAGCAGTTCGGCGGTCGAGGCGGCGGTCGGGCCGACGGTGTCGATGGGCGAAACGGCGGCTGAGGAAAGGGCGCTCATCACATCACCTCGATTTCGGCTTGCAGGGCGCCCGAAGCCTTGATGGCTTGCAGGATCGAGATCATGTCGCGCGGCGTGACGCCCAGGGCGTTGAGGCCGCCGACCAGGCTCTTGAGCGAGGCGCCGCCGCCCAGGGTCAGCAGTTGCTTGCCGGTCTCCTCGTTGACGCTGACGGTCGACTGCGGCACCACCGTGGTGCGGCCCTGGCTGAACGGTGCCGGCTGGCTGACGGCCGGGGTCTCCTGGACCGAGATGGTCAGGTTGCCCTGGGCGATCGCCACCTGGCTGATGCGCACGTCGTCGCCCATGACGATCACGCCGGCCACTTCGTCGATGATCACCTTGGCCGGGGCGTCGGGCTCGACCTCCAGGTTCTCGATGTTGGTGACGAAGCTGATCATGTCCATGCCGGCCGGCGGACGCACGGCGACGATGGTCGGGTTCTGGGCCTGGGCGCAGTTGGGGAAGCGCTGGTTGATGGCGTCGGCGATGCGGCGCGAGGTGGTGAAGTCCGGATTGCGCAGGGTCATGCGCAGGACGTCCATGCTCACCATCTGGAAGCCGGTTTCCTTTTCGATGATGCCGCCGGCGGCGATCCGACCCGCGGTCGGCACGCCCTTGGTGACCGAGCTGCCCGACGCGCCGCCGGCCGAGACCGAACCGGTCTGCACCGAGCCTTGCGCCACCGCATAGGTCTGGCCGTCGGCGCCTTGCAGCGAGGTGACCAGCAGGGTGCCGCCCAGCAGGCTCTTGGCGTCGCCGAGGGTCGAGACCGTGACGTCCATGCGCGCGCCGGCCGCCGAGAACGGCGGCAGGTTGGCCGTGACCATAACGGCGGCGGTGTTCTTAGTGTTCAGGTTGCCGTCGCGGACGTTGACGCCCTGGCGCTCGAGCATGGCTTCCAGGCTCTGCTTGGTCATCGGCGCGTTGCGCAGGCTGTCGCCCGAACCGTTCAGGCCCACGACGATGCCGTAGCCCACCAGCTGGTTGTCGCGCACGCCTTCGAAGGCGACGATGTCCTTGATGCGCGACTTGGCGTCGGCCGGGCCGGAGACCAGGGCGACGGCGGCGAGAGCGAGGCCCAGAACGGAGGCAAAGAATGAACGAGACATGGCTATCCTGCGGCGGGGCGGCATCCCCGCGCCGTCCCATGCCAGAACCGGGCCAGTCTGGACGCGCTTAAAAGCTCAATGAAATCAGTCGAAAGACGTGCATTTTCCGCCTGCGACATTCTGGTTCGGCAGATTCTGCCCGGCATTAACCATACCGCAAGCGGCGCCCCAGCAAGATGTGGTTAACGGGGAGGGGGTGACTCCCTAAATCGTGAGTCGGAGCAGCGTTTCGTCATGAAGGTTTCCAGCACGGGAGGCGCGGGCGCGGTTGGCGCATCGCGGGCCAAACCGGCGGGCGGCGGATCGGGGTTTTCCCTGCCTTCGGTGGGCGGGACCAGTGCCGCGTCCGGGGTTGCCCAGACGGGCGGCGTGGCCGGGGTCGGATCGCTCGACGCGCTCCTGGCCCTGCAGGCCGACATGGACCCGACGGAGCGCAAGCGCCGGGCGGTGAGGCGGGCCGGCGGCCTGCTGGACCTGCTGGACGCCCTGAAGCTGGCCACCCTGGACGGCGAGGTTTCGACCGGCACGCTGTCGCGACTCAAAAGCGCCGTACGCGAACATCGCGAGGCCACGGACGACCCCAAGCTCGAGGCGATTCTCAACGAAATCGAGACCCGGGCCGCCGTCGAAGCGGCCAAGCTCGAACAAATGCGACTGGGCTGAGAACGCTGATGAAACCGTATCTTAAAGAACACGGTTCATCGAATATCCCCAGATTCGCGATGTCCGTGCACGTCGGTGAACACGCCGCTCACGCGACGTTCATTGAACCCGGCTATCGTTTTGGTATAAGCACCCGGCCTGACCTGGGCGGAGTTCATCGGGGCGTGAGGCGTTAATGCAAACGGCCACTGTTCTTAAGATACCAGACTCGTATCGTCCGTCGGATGACGAGCCTTTCATGAACGAGCGTCAGCTTGAGTATTTCAAGCAAAAGCTGAACGCCTGGAAAGAGGAGATCCTCCGCGAATCTCGCGAGACGGTCGCCCATCTCCAGAAGGAAACTGAAAACCATGCCGACCTCGCCGATCGCGCGTCGTCGGAAACTGATCGGGCGCTGGAACTTCGCACCCGGGACCGCCAGAGAAAACTCATCTCGAAAATCGACCAGGCGTTGCGCCGGGTCGAGGACGGTTCCTACGGCTACTGCGAGGAAACCGGCGAACCGATCGGTTTGGCTCGACTGGACGCGCGGCCCACCGCGACGCTCAGCCTGGAAGCCCAGGAACGTCACGAACGTCGGGAACGGGTTCACCGCGACGACTGAGACCCTGCAAGGGGTCTCGACTGAATGTGTTTCGAACGGCCCCGCTTCACCGCGGGGCCGTTTTTGTTGGTCCTCCCCCCGCGGGGGAGGTGTCGGCGTAGCCGACGGAGGGGGGAGTGATCGGCAGGCCGCCGCCTGCAGGATCTGGCTCCCTAAGACTCCCCCCACCGATCGCTGCGCGATCGCCTCCCCCACAGGGGGAGGACCAGCCTCACCAAAGGCTCGCCGCCGCCCGTTCCGGCCATCCCTTGTCGTATTCCTCCCCGCCGATGGCGTTCTGGCTCATCGCCGCCAGCATCGCGCCGGGCGAGGGCAGGGATCGGGGATCCACCTGAGCCTCGGCCTTCCACAGGCCCGACCGGACGATCGCCCGGGCGCACTGGAAATAGGCCTCGACCACGGTGATCACCAGGCAGGTGCGGGGCGCCTTGCCGTCGACGGCGAAGCTGGCCAGCAGGTCGGGATCGGCGCTGACCACCGCCCGGCCGTTGACCCGGAACGTCGTGCCCGAGCCGGGGATCAGGAACATCAGCGCCACCCGCGGATCGCGGATCACGTTGCGCAGGCTGTCGGTGCGATTGTTGCCGCGGCGGTCGGGCAGGATCAGGGTCCGCTCGTCGTGGATGCGGACGAAGCCGGGCTGGTCGCCGCGCGGGCTGCAGTCCAGACCCTCGGGGCCGACGGTGGCCAGGGCCAGGAACGGCGAGGCCTCGATCAGGGCGCGATAGTGCGGGGTGATGCGGTCGGCGACCTTGACGGTCGAGGCCGGGACCGGGGCCGGCGTGTAGAGGGCTTCGAGCGCCTCGAGGCTGTCGATGATCATGGACGGCTCCCCTGCAGGGCCGTCAACATAGCGGGTGTCGCTATCGCGCGCCTAGGCGTTGGCGCTCTGGACCATGGCGCAGGCCTCGGCCAGGCGGTGGGGCGAGATCGGCTTGTCGACCACGGCGCGGGTGCGCGCGCCTAGCTGGTCGGCGTTGCCGGTGACGTAGACCACGGGGATCGGCCCCAGGCGGGCGAGGATGGCGGTCACCGCCTCGACGCCGGTGCCGCCGATGATGCGATAGTCGGCGGTGATCAGATCGGGCGGACGCCTGAGGGCGCAGTCCAGCGCCTCCTGGGGGCTTTCCGCGATATCGAAGGTGTCGAACCCTTGCTCGGCGAGCAAAGCCTCCACTTCCATCGCGATGAGGATTTCATCCTCGATGATCAAAGCATGTCTGTGGGACATGTGCACTGCACGCCACCGCTTTTAAAATTCGTCCCTGGCGTTAGTAGAAGCCTATGATTCTGTTCTGCGCTAACGGTTTTTACGGCTCAGCTTGTCTAAAATGTCGCAGGGCGTGCTGTTGCGTCTTGTTCTCACGCCGCAAGATCTTCCAGGTGTTGTGTGTGATCACAAAAACAAGCGCACGGTCTTGTCGGTTTTGGGCGAAGTCGGGGATTTACCTTAGTTTATAAAACAAAGTCCGCCGAGCGCTGGTCTCTTGCCTCTCCCTGGGTGATTTGCGCTATGCAGATCAAAAAGGCCCAGGCCGAAAAACCCGCAGGAGCGCGCCCGCCATGTCGCAAGACACCCCTTCGACCCCTCCGCCCCTGATCCTGACCGAGAAGCGCGGCCACATCGCGATCCTCACCCTCAACCGGCCTGACGCCCTGAACGCCCTGGGCGCTCCGGGCGACGGCGATCAGGTGGCGGCCGCCTGCGAGGCGATCAACGACGACCAGGACATCCGCTGCGTGATCCTGACCGGCGCGGGCCGGGCCTTCTCGGCCGGCGGCGACGTCAAGGCGATGAAGGCGCGGGAAGGGGCGTTCGGCGGCAACGGCGTCAAGGTTCGCGATGGTTATCGCAAGAACATCCACCGCATCGTGCGGGCCATCTACGGCCTGGAGGTCCCGTCGATCGCGGCGGTCAACGGCGCGGCCATCGGCCTGGGCTGCGACGTGGCCTGCATGACCGACATCCGCATCGCCGCCGACACCGCCAAGTTCGGCGTCACCTTCCTGAAGCTGGGCCTGATCCCCGGCGACGGCGGGGCCTGGCTGATGCCGCGCACCATCGGCATGAGCCGCGCCGCCGAGCTGCTGTTCACCGGCGACGTCATCGACGCGGCCAAGGCCGCCGAGTGGGGGCTGGTCAGCAAGGCCGTCCCGGCCGACACCCTGATGGACGAGGCCATGGCCCTGGCCACGCGGATCGCCCAGCAGCCGCCCCACGCCCTGCGCATGGGCAAGAGCCTGCTCAAGCACGGCCAGACCGCCAGCTACGACACGCTGATGGAGATGAGCGCCGCGGCCCAGGCCATCGCCCACCACACCGACGACCACATGGAGGGCGTCGACGCCATCCTCGAGAAACGCCAGCCCAACTTCAGGGGTTCGTGATGGGCAAGGAGGCCAAGGGCGTCTGGGGCCAGCTCTCCGACGGCGAGAGCGACGGCAAGCTGGTGTGGGAGCCGCCCAAGCTGATCTTCCGCGGCGCGGTGCGCGGCATCTACCAGGGTCACGCCCTGCGCGACCTGAAGGTCGAGGGCGACGACCTGGTGCTGACCGACGGCACGCGCTTCACGCTGGAGCCGGGCCAGGCCGACAAGTGGCTGCACGCCATCCAGAACCCGCCCGGCCGGTTGGACAAGCTGGGCGTCAAGGCCGGCCAGACCGTGGTGGTCGAGGCGATCGACGACGCCGAGTTCCTGGACGAGCTGTCGACCCGCGTCGAACCGGTTGAGGCCTATGAGGACATCGACCTGCTGTTCCTGGGCGTCGAGGACCTGGCCGACTTCGACCAGCTCGAAGACCTGATCGGCGGCCTGGGGCCCAAGGGCGCGATCTGGATCGTCGCCCAGAAGGGCAAGGGCGCGCCGCTGAAGGACGTCGAGATCCTGACCGCCGCCCGCGAGCAGGGCCTGGTCGACACCAAGGTCTGCGCCTTCTCCAAGACCCACACGGCGCTGCGGTTCGTGAAGCGCAAGGGCGAGGCGGTGGTGAAGCCGGCGCCGGCCGAGGACGACGAGGGTTTCGACGACGACGAGGATTGATCCCGCGCCGCTTCGACCCCACGTCCGGGCCATCGGGGAGATCGCCATGGGGCACCGCATCGCGCCGCTCTTCGCCTGCCTGATGCTGGTGTCGGCGCCCGCCGTCGCGCGGTCGGCCGAGCCCCTGCGGGAGTCGTTCGACATTGTGGTCCCCAAGGCGCCGTCCCCGGTCGCCGTCGCGGGGCGCGTGCAGCTGCTCTACGAACTGCACCTGACCAATTTCAGCCAGGAGCCGCTGGCGCCCCTGAGCCTGCGGATCACCGATCCCGACACCGGCGCCGTGATCGCCGAGTTCGCGGAAGAGGCCCTGCGGCGACGGCTGGCGACCATGCCGGCCGGCGGCAAGGACGCGGCGCTCGCGCCGGGGCGCCGCGCGGTGGTCTTCGTCGAGCTGGACCTGTCGGCGGGCGATGTTCCGCGCCGACTGGCCCACGAGGTCGCCTACGCGGCCGGCGAGGCGAGGTTCACGGTCGCCGGGCCCGAGGTTGCGGTCGACGCGACGCCGCTCGTCGTGCTCGGTCCGCCGCTGGCCGGCGGTCCCTGGGTGGCCGTGCACGCCGCCGAATGGCCGCGCGGCCATCGCCGGGTCGGCTACACGGTCGGCGGAAGAATGCGGATCCCCGGCCGGTTCGCGGTCGACTTCGTGCGGGTCGACGACCAGGGGCGGACCACCCACGGCGACAAGGACCGCCCCGCCGACGCCCTGGGCTATGGGGCCGAGGTCCTGGCCGTGGCCGACGCCACGGTGCTGGTCGTCCGCGACGGCATGGCCGAGAGCCCCAGCATCGCGGGCAATCCCAAGCACGCGATCGGCGACGCGGCGGGCGACTATGTCGCGCTGCGTCTGCCGGGCGGCCGCGTGGCGTTCTACGAGCATCTGAAGCCGGGCAGCGTTCGGGTGAAGGCGGGGGACCGGGTCCGCCGCGGTCAGGTCCTGGGCGCGCTGGGCTTCACCGGCGACACCACGGGACCGCACCTGCACTTCCACGTCGCCGACGGCGAGACGCCGCTGGGCGGCGAAGGCGTTCCGTTCGCGATCGACCGGTTCACGCTGCTGGGCCGCTATGTCGACATCGGCGGCCTGGGCGCGCGGCCCTGGGATCCCCCGCCGGCGGGGCTGGAGCCGCGCCGCGCCGCCGAATGGCCGGACTCCAACGCGGTCGTCCGGTTCGCGGAGTAGGGCGGCCCCTCGGGTCTCGGCGCGTGACCCCCGCGTGATCCACCTGATGGGGACGGTCGGCGCGGACGGTTAGGCTGGCGACCTGTCCAGGGTCCAAAGCCGATGACCTTTCCCATGGCGACGGCGTCGTCCGTCCTCCTCGTCGCGAGCCTGAGCGTGCTGCTGGGCGGCCCGCCCGTCACGGCCCAAAACACGGCCCAGACCGCCGCCAAGACCTGGACGCCGCCGACGCCGCCCGCCGATCTCCAGGCCGCGCTCGACAAGGCGGCCACGGGCTCGCCCGAGGCCCTGACGGCCCTGGCCGACGGCGGCCGCGCCGACGCCCAGGCCTATGCCGGGCTGCTGTTCGTCTTCGGCCGGGGCAAGGTCGCGCCGGACCCGCCGCGCGGCTGCGGCTATGCCGCGAAGGCGGCGGAGCAGCGCGCCGACGCCATGCATCTGCGCGCCCGCTGCCTGCAGTACGGCCTGGCCGGAGGCGCGCCCGACGTAGAGGGCGCCAAGGCGGCCTACACGCGCGCCATCCAGATGGGCTATCCGCAGTCCAAGTGCGCCCTGGGCCAGATGCTGATGGTCGAGCCGGCCTCGGCCGAGCGCGGCGTGGCGCTGTGCAAGGAGGCCGCCAAGGCCGGCGACAACGAGGCGCAACTGGTGCTGGGCGCGGCCTACCTGGCCGGCAAGCCGGTGGCCCGCGACCCGGCCGAGGCGCGCAAGTGGTACGAACTGGCCGCCAAGCAGAACCCCCTGCTGGCCGCCCGCAAGCTGGGCGAGCTGTACGCCAGCGGCGAGGGCGGCAAGCGCGACGCCAAGAAGGCGATGGAACTGTGGACCGCCGCCGAGAAGGCGGGCGACCAGGCGGCCTGCATCCTGATGGCCGACCAGCTGTTCTCGGAGATGACCGGCGGGCGCAAGCCGGGCCCAGGGACCTATGCGTTCAAGGGCGGCGTGCCGGTCAAGGACATCGAGGTGGTCGAGCTGTGGTACCAGGCCGCGCTCGACCGCGACCCCCGGCCCGAGGTGAAGACCCGCGCCCAGTACGCGCTGAAGCTGCTCCAGAGCTTCAAGACCGCCAACGTGTCGACGAAGAAGCCCAGATAACCGCGCTGTTCGTGTCACTAAATCTAGGGACGTTCTCGATTCGACTGACAACTAAAAATTGACTTACAAGCGAGGCGGCGATTTCGCCACAAGTCAAAAAGGGGGGCGACAATGCCCGACATGACCAGCTGCACCTTCACGGTGAACGACCAGGACGGCGGCGCGGACACGCGCAGTTTCGCGTTCAACACCACTCAGCAGGGCGACAAGTATTCGGTCCTCGTCACCAATGACGGCATCGCGCCGTACGGCGTCACGCTGAGCACCGGCACGCCCAACGCCGCCTTGCCCAGCAATGGGGGCGCGCGGGTCAAGGCGACGGGCTCGTTGAGCCTGCTGTTCGACAGCGCCAACGACAAGAACGTGGTGATCGCCTTCACGGGGACGCTCAACACCACCCATCCGACCAGCATGCAGAGCGTGGTCATCGCCAGCTTCGACTGATCCCCGATCGGGCGCGCGCGGTGCGCGCGTCCTCTTCGGGTCAGGCCGCTTCGCGCGCCTTGGCCGGCGCCTTGGCCTTCGAGAACTCCATCGTGCCGTCGTCCACCTTGCCGTAGCGCAGGGCCACCAGGTCCAGGGCGTAGTTCTGGTGCACCTTCCACGGCGTCTTGGCGCCCTGCTTGGGCAGGATCTTCAGGGCGCGCTGGACGTAGCCCGACGAGAAGTCCAGCCAGGGCTCGATCTCCATCTGCCCCTCGGGCAGGCGCGGCGTGCAGATGCGCGTGCCCGTGCGGTCCATGTGGTTGAGAAGGCGGCAGACATATTCGGCTGTCAGGTCGGCCTTCAGGGTCCAGCTGGCGTTGGTGTAGCCGAAGGTCGAGGCCAGGTTCGGCACGTCGCTGAACATCATGCCCTTGTAGCTGGTGGTCTCGTGGGGGGCGATCTTCCGCCCGTCGACCACCACCTCCATCTCGCCCAGCAGCTGCATGCGCAGGCCCGTGGCGGTGACGATGATGTCGGCGTCGAGAGTGGCGCCAGACCGCAGCCTTAGCCCCGTCTCGGTGAAGGTCTCGATATGGTCGGTGACCACCGAGGTGGTTCCGGCCTTGATCGAGTCGAACAGGTCCGCGTCCGGCACCAGGCACAGCCGCTGGTCCCAAGGATTGTAGCGCGGGGTGAAGTGGGTCTCGATGTCGTAGTCGGGGCCCAGGTGGTCGCGCACCAAGCCCAGAAGTTGCTGCTTGGTCTTCTCGGGCTTCTTGCGGGCGATGTTGAAGAACAGCATCTGCATGGCCACGTTCTTCCAGCGCGTGATGTTGTAGGCGGTCATGGCCGGCAGCTTGGCGCGCAGCCAGTTGGCGACGCCGTCCTCGGCCGGGCGCGAGACCACATAGGTCGGCGAGCGCTGCAGCATGGTCACGTGGCCGGCCGTCTTGGCCATTTCGGGCGCCAGGGTCACGGCGGTGGCGCCGCTGCCGATCACCACGACCGTCTTGCCGGCGTAGTCCAGGTCCTCGGGCCACAGTTGCGGATGGACGATGCGGCCCTGGAACCGCTCGACGCCCGGGAAGTCGGGCGTGTAGCCGGCGTCGTAATTGTAGTAGCCGCTGCACATCGACAGGAAATTGCAGCTGACCCTGACGATCGCGCCGTCGTGCTCGGCCTCGACGGTCCAGGTCGCGGTCTCGGACGACCAACTGGCCCGCTTGACCTTGTGGCCATAGCGGATGTGGCGGTCGATGCCGTTCTCGGCGGCGGTCTCGCGGACATAGTTCAGGATCGACGGGCCGTCGGCGATGGCCTTGGCCTCGCGCCACGGCTTGAAGGCGTAGCCCAGGGTGTACATGTCGCTGTCGGAGCGGATGCCCGGATAGCGGAACAGGTCCCAGGTGCCGCCCATCGCGGCGCGCGCCTCGAGGATGGCGTAGGTCTTCTTCGGACAGTCGCGTTGCAGGTGGTAGGCCGCGCCGATGCCCGACAGGCCCGCGCCCACGATCAGTACGTCGAAATGCTCGATGGCCATCGTGCCTCCACCCTGAAGTTCACCCGGTCCGGTGGTCCGGACGCTCGCGTATGTGAACATTGTTCACCAGCAAACGACCGTTTAGGCCGTGCGTCAACCGCGGTGCGCAGGGGACATGCACTTGTGCGTGTCCCATCAGACGCACGGAGCCTGAGTTGGGGACACGCACAAGTGCATGGCCCCCGGCTTTTCGTTGCAAACAGGTGTTCGAGCCGCGTATGCGGTCTCCCCATGTCCCTGCGCGACTTCGGCGTGCTGGTCCTGGTCTGTCTGGTCTGGGCCTGCAACAACATCATCTCCAAGATCGTGGTCGCCCATTGGGGCGTGCCGCCGCTGTTCTATGCCGCGGTGCGTTTCGCCATCGTCGCGGCGGTGACCCTGCCGTGGCTGCTGCCCGCGCCGCGTCCGACCTGGCGGATCGTGACCGTGGGCCTGCTGATGGGAGCGGGCAATTTCGCCCTGCTGTTCATGGGCTTCAAGACCGCCTCGCCTTCGGCCTCGGCGGTGGTGATCCAGCTGGGCGTGCCATTCACGACCATCCTGTCGATGCTGATGCTGGGCGAGAAGGTGCGCTGGAAGCGCGGCCTGGGCATCGCCCTGACCCTGTCGGGCGCGGTGGCGGTGATGTGGAACCCGCATGGCCTGCAGCTGTCGCCGGGCCTGTGGTTCATCGTCGCCTCGGCCTTCACCGGGTCGCTGGGCGCGGTGATGATGAAGCAGATCGAGGGCGTGAAGCCGCTGCAGTTCCAGGCTTGGGTCGGCGCCACCTCGGTCGCGCCCCTGGCCATGCTGAGCCTGGCGACCGAGCCCGGCGGCCTGGACCTGGCCCTGAAGGCTGGATGGCCGTTCCTGGCGGCGCTGCTGTTCTCGGCCCTGATCGTCTCGGTTCTGGCCCACACCGCCTATTACGGCCTGATCCAGCGCCATGACGCCAACCTGGTGGCGCCGTTGACCCTGATGACCCCGTTGATGACCATTGGCCTGGGCGTCCTGATCACGCACGATCATTTCGACGCCCGGATGGGAATCGGCACGCTCCTCGCGCTAGTGGGTGTGCTGATCATCGCCCTGCGCAAGAACCAGGTGATGCCGCTGCTGATGCTGACCAGGAACCGCTCTCAATGATGGTGATCGACGCTCCGTCGCCGAACTTCGACGCGCGCAAGTCCGTGCCCGACTGCGTCATCCTGCACTACACCGGCATGGAGACGGGCCCGGCCGCCCTGGCGCGGCTGTGCGATCCGGAGGCCAAGGTCTCGTCCCACTACCTGGTCGAGGAGGATGGCCGGGTCTTCCGCCTGGTGCCCGAGGAGCGCCGCGCGTGGCACGCCGGGGCCGCCTTCTGGAAGGGCGTCAAGGACATCAACTCCGCCTCGATCGGCATCGAGATCGTCAATCCCGGCCACGAGTTCGGCTATCGCCCGTTCCCGGACGCCCAGATCGCCGCGGTGATCAACCTGCTGGCCGACATCCGCTCGCGCTGGACGATCGACGACGACATGATCATCGGCCATTCCGACATCGCCCCCGGCCGCAAGATCGACCCGGGCGAGCTGTTCCCCTGGAAGCGCCTGGCCGCAGCTGGCCACGGCCTGTGGGTCGAGCCGCCGCCGTCGCCCGGCGGGCCGCTGGGCCAGGGCGAGGAAGGGACCGGCGTCTTCGCCCTGCAGGCCGGCCTGACCCGCCTGGGCTACAACTGCGCGCCGTCGGGCAAGTACGACGAGTGGACCGCGACCGTGGTCGCCGCCTTCCAGCGCCACTGGCTGCAGACCCGCTTCGACGGCGTGGCCGACGGCGAGACCCGGGCGCGGCTGGTGGGCCTGCTGCGGGCCGCCGGCTGATGCATCCGGCCAAGCCGTTCCACATCGACGACCGCGAGACGCTGCTGGCCTTCTTCCGGGCCAATCCGTTCGTGACGATCGCGGCGGCGGTGGGCGGTCGCCCGTTCACGGCCCAGGCGCCGGTGGTGGTGCGCGAGCTGGACTTCGGCGAGGTGGCGCTGGACTTCCACCTGTCGCGCGGCAACGCCCTGGCGCCGTTCGTGGTCGCTGGCTTCCGCGCCGTGGTCCTGGCGACCGGCCCGGACGCCTATGTCAGCCCCGACTGGTACGGCAGCGAGGACCAGGTGCCGACCTGGAACTACATCTCGGCCGAGGCCGAGGGGCTCGTCGCGCCACTCAGCGACGACGAGTTCGTGGCGCTGCTCGACGACCTCTCGGCCCAGGAAGAGGCCCGCCTCTTGCCCAAGAAGCCCTGGACCCGCGACAAGATGAGCCCCGGCCGCTTCGAGGCGATGATGCGCGGCATCATCGGCTGTCGGCTCAGCGTCGAGCGGTTGGAAGGGACCTGGAAGCTGTCGCAGAACAAGACTGCCGCCGAACGGGCGGGTGCGATCGTGGGGCTGGGCGATGATCCGGTCGCGGGGTTGATGGGCGACGCCGGCTAGGCGCGCCAGGATATCGACGCGGCGCCGACGTCTTCCGCGAGATAGGCCTGAAGGTAGGCCTCCAGGTCTTTGTAACGGGACTCGCCGTTGGCGTCGTAGACCCACAGCTCCGGCTCGTCCTCGAAGTCCAGCCACAGCAGGTAGATCTTCTCGTTGGTGTAGTCGCTCCCGGCGAAAAGCGAGAGCCGTTCGGGGCGAAACAGCGCGGAAGCCTCGTTGGGCCAGTTTTCCATTCCGTCGATCTGCGTCTGCTTCACGCCGTACAGAAGCGGGTCGCCGGCCGTGGCCGTGTCAGACCAGAGCGCCTCCATATCGGCGGCCGAAAGCCAGTGCCCGTGACTGGCGATCGTCCAGCGACCGCAGAGTTCGAAACGCGCCTCCAGCATGGGGCCGCATGGGCGGTAGACTCCCGGCGCGAGGGTTGGAACGCCGCGGCTGAACGGCGCCGGCGGCTCCATCCGCGGTTCCATTCCGTCGACGGCTCCGTCCCAGAGCTCGGTCGTCTTCAGGAAGGCCGCATGGACCTGGTCTTTGATCATGGTCCGTCTCCAGGAAGAGGGCGGGCCACTAGAGGCCTTGTCGGTCCGGCCGTCGAGCCGCCTTGGACCGCGCTTCGCCGTGATCGGCGATTGACCCGCCGTCATCAAGCCGTCAAACAGGCCCCGGACCAGATGGTCGGGCGGCCGCGGCATCCTTGGATGTCGAGGAAAGTCCGGGCTCCACGGTGACAAGGCGGCGGGTAACGCCCGCCGGGAGCGATCCCAGGGATAGCGCCACAGAAAGCAAACCTCCTCCCTACGGGGCGGGAAGGGTGAAAGGGTGGGGTAAGAGCCCACCGCGGACCTGGCAACAGGGACGGCATGGCAAGCCCCGCCTGGAGCAAGACCGAATAGGGACCCCGCGCCGGCCTCGCGTCGGATAGGCCGTCACTGGCTGAGAGGGTCCGGGTAGGTCGCGAGAACCGTCCAGCGATGGGCGGTCCAGAGGAATGGCCGTCTCGCGGTCGTCTTTCTTTCGGGAGGGGCGGGCGTCAGACAGAACCCGGCTTACAGACCATCTGGTCCATTGATCCCCGTGGCGGGGATCGCGAAAAAGTGGGTTCCGGCCCCACTTCTCCCCAAGACGTCGACAGCGCGGCCATGGGTTCCCTTGTCCGCAAGGGCCTCGAGCAGAGTCTAGCGCGCGCCAATTCTTAACAGGTTCCATGTATGTTCTGTGGATAGATTCTGGCGCTCTGTGAAAGAGCTCCACGACACCTTTGTTTTGGCGGCTAAACGGCCGTTGGTGTCATTGTGTCCCAATCAATCCCATGTTAACCCACTTCTGCCGGAGCGATCGTGGCAGGGCGTCCGGCGGCGGGCTTAAACAGGGGTAGGCGAGGTGTTTCTCTCGACGTTCGAGAAGCAGCTGGACAGCAAGCGGCGCATCGTTGTGCCGCAGGACTTCCGCGCCGCGCTCTCGGGTCCGTTCGACGGGATCTTCTGCTTCCCCTCCATCGAGGCCGATTGCCTCGAGGCTGGCGGAAAAAGCCTGTTCGATCGTTACCAGGGCGTGATCGACGAGCTGCCGTTCGGCGATCCGCTGCGCTCGGCGCTGGAGACCAGCGTCCTGGGCGGCATGGCGCGGCTGTCGTTCGACACCGCCGGCCGGATCACGCTGCCCGACACCCTGTGCGAGATGTTCGGCCTGACCGACTGGGTCGCGGTGGTCGGCCTGGGCGAGCGGTTCCAGATCTGGTCGCGCGAGGCCTTCCAGGCCCACCGCGCCGCCCAGCGCGAACTGGCCCGCGACGGCCTGGCCGCCATGCGCGCCCAACAGCGCACCGCCCGGATCGGGGGCGTGGCGTGAGCGATCTCGAAGCCTTTCCGGAGCCCGGCGCGCCGCACGTCTCGGTGCTGCTCGACGAAGTGGTCGGCGCCCTGGCTTCGGGTCCCGGCGACATGGTCATCGACGGCACCTTCGGGGCCGGCGGCTACACCCGCGCCATTCTCGCCACGGGCGCTTCGGTCACCGCTTTCGACCGCGATCCCAGCGTCCAGCGTTTCACGGGTGAATTCGCCGCGACGGATGGTCGCTTTCGTCTAATTCAGGACCGCTTTTCGCAAATCACCGAGTATTTCGAGGATGCGTCGCTGGACGGCGTCACCCTGGATCTTGGCGTTTCCTCCATGCAGCTCGACGAGGCTGAGCGCGGCTTCTCCTTCATGCGCGACGGTCCGCTGGACATGCGCATGGGCGCCGACGGCCCGACCGCCGCCGATCTGGTCAACGAACTGGATCAGGTCGAGCTGGCCCGCATCCTCTACGTCTACGGCGAGGAGCACGCCTCGCGCCGCATCGCCAGCTTCATCGTCAAGCGCCGGGGCGAGCGTCCGTTCACCCGCACCCTGGACCTGGCCCACGTGATCGAGCGCGCCCTGGGCGGCCGCAAGGGCGCCAAGGTCCACCCCGCCACCCGTTCGTTCCAGGGCCTGCGGATCGCGGTCAACGCCGAGCTGGAAGAGCTGGAGGCGGGCCTCGTGGCCGCCGAGCGCGTGCTGAAGCCGGGCGGTCGCCTGGCGGTGGTCACCTTCCATTCGCTGGAAGACCGCATCGTCAAGAATTTCCTGGCCGAGCGGGCCGGCCGCACGCCGGGCGGGTCGCGTCACCTGCCGCCGGTCGAGGCCGGCGCCCCGGCCAGCTTCCAACTGATCTCGTCCAAGGCCATCGCGCCGGGCGAAGCCGAGCTGGCGGTCAACCCGCGCGCCCGGTCCTCGAAACTGCGCGCCGCGGTGCGCACGACCGCTCCCGTGTGGAGCGCCGCATGAGCCTGGCGAGCATCTTCGACCGCCGCGTGCGGGGCTTCCGGGTCGTCGAGCTGGTCTGCCTGACCATCCTGCTGATCCTGGTCCTGGGCGTCTACATGGCCAAGACCTTCGCCGGCCGCGAGCGCGCCCAGATCGCCTCGGTCGAGGCGCAGATCGTCGACGAGAAGGCCCGCGTCCGCCTGCTCAAGGCCGAGGTCGCGTTCCTGGAGCAACCGCGCCGCATCGAGCAGTACGCCCTGCAGCTGGGGCTGGCGCCGATCAGCCCCGAGCACGAGACCACCGAGGACGCCCTGATCGACGTCGCGCGCCACGCCCCGGCCGCCCACGCCCCGGCCTCGCCGACGGCGGCGGTGAACAACGAGGCGGCCTCGGCCGAGGCGCCCGAGGCGACGCCCGACGACTATCCGGCCCCCGAGCTTTCCACGAGCCAGCCCGCTTCCGGGGAGGCCCCGCGATGAGCCTCGCCAATCTCGCCCCCGGCGGCGCGCCCGCGGCCTGGCGCTGGCTGATCGAACGGGTCTGGCGGCTGGAGCACGCCTTCGAGCGCTCGCGCGCCGCCGCCCGTCCCGAAGACGACACCCGCATCCGCATCTTCTTCGTCATGGCCATCTTCGGCCTGGCCTTCACCGTGCTGGCCCTGGGCGCGACCTGGGCGGCGGTGTTCTCCAAGGTGGGCGGCAACGGCTATCTGGCCTCGACCGACGGGGCGCGGGGCGACCTGGTCGACCGCAACGGCCAGCTGCTGGCCGTCGACCTGACCCACTACGCCCTCTACATCGACCCCAAGGACGTCTGGGACGCCAAGGCCACGCGCAAGGCCCTGGCCAAGGCCCTGCCCGACGTGCCGGCCAAGCGCCTGGACCAGGCGGTGTTCTCGGATCGCCGCAGCTTCGTGGTCGGCGGCATGACCCCGGCCGAGAGGGACGCGATCTTCGACCTGGGCCTGCCGGGCGTCGAGTTCGAGGAGCAAGCCCGCCGCGTCTATCCGCTGGGCTCCAGCGCCGCCCACTTCATCGGCTTCGTCGACAAGGGCGGCAAGGGCCTGTCCGGCGCCGAGAAGGCCCTGGACAAGTCGGTGCGCGAGGCCTCGGCCAAGGGCCCGGACGGCGCGATCCCGCTGTCGATCGACCTGCGCGTCCAGGCTGCCCTGGAGGACGAGGTCCGCAAGGCCGCGATCGAGTTCCAGGCCAAGGACGCCGTCGGCATCGTCACCAACGTCCATACCGGGGAGATCCTCGGCATGACCAGCTTCCCGGACTACGACCCCAACCGGCTGAACCAGGCCTCCGGCGAGCAGATGACCAATCACGCCGCCGCCTCGGTCTACGAGATGGGCTCGACCTTCAAGGCCTTCACCGTGGCGATCGGCCTGGACACCGGGGCAGCGACTCCGGCCTCGACCTTCGATGCGCGCGAGCCTTTCCAGCTGGGCTATCGGACGATCCACGACTACCACGCCGCCCGGAAGATCCTGACCCTGGTCGAGGTGTTCCAACATTCGTCCAACATCGGCACCGCCATGCTGGCCGAGCGGATCGGCGGCGAGCGCCTGAGCCGCTATTTCAACGCCCTGGGCCTGACCAAGCCGGCCAAGGTCGAGCTGCTGGAATCGGCCCGCCCGCTGACCCCGAAGAAATGGGATGACGACGCGGTGGCGTCGACGTCGTTCGGCCACGGCATCAACGTCTCGCCCCTGGCCCTGGCCCAGGCGATGGGCGCGCTGCTGAACGGCGGCACGCTGCAGCCGCTGACCATCCACAAGATGGCGAAGGGCTTGCGCCCCGAAGCCCCCCGCGCGGTCTCCGAAGAGACCTCGCAGCAGATGCTGCAGATCATGCGCGCCAACGTCACCGGCGGCAGCGGCAAGTCGGCCAACATCCCGGGCCTGTCGGTCGGCGGCAAGACCGGCACCGGCGAGAAGTATGATCCGGCCATTCGCGGTTATAACCACCAGCGTCAGGTCTCGTCGTTCGCGGCGGTGTTCCCGACCGAGGGGGCGCTTGAGGCCGATCGCTACTTCGTGCTGATCCTGCTGGACGAGCCGAAGGGCAACGCCAAGACCTTCGGTTTCTCGACCGGCGGCTGGGTGGCCGCGCCGGCCGCCGGCCGAGTCATCGACCGCATCGCCCCGTTCCTCGGCGTGCGCCGGCAGAGCGACATCTTCACCGTGGCCTCGCAGCCGCAAGCCGCTCAGGAGGCGGGACTTTGAGCAAGACCCTTTCACAGATCCTGAACCGGCCGTGCGAGGTCGATCCCGTGATCACCGGGGTCACCGCCGACAGCCGCAAGGTGCGTGAAGGGTTCCTGTTCGCGGCCCTGCCGGGCAGCAAGGCCGACGGCCGCAGCTTCATCCCCGGCGCGATCGCCTCGGGCGCGGCCGCCGTGCTGGCGCCGGACGACGTCGAGGGCCTGTCGGTCCCGGCCGTCCACGCCGGCGACTTGCGCCGCGCCTACGCCCTGGCCGCCGCCCAGTTCTGGGCCGAGCAGCCGGAGACCTGCGTGGCGGTGACCGGCACCAACGGCAAGACTTCGGTGGCCGGCTTCGCCCGTCAGATCTACGCCCGCCTGGGCCGCAAGGCCGCCAGCATGGGCACCCTGGGCGTCGTGGTCAGCGCGCCGGGCGTTCCGGATCAGCAGTTGACCCCGCCGGGCCTGACGACGCCGGACGCCGCCGACGTCGCCGAGATGATGGCCAGGCTGGCGGGCATGGGCGTCACCCACCTGGCCGTCGAGGCCTCGTCGCACGGCATCGATCAGCGCCGCCTGGACGGCGTGCGCCTGGCCGCCGCCGGCTTCACCAACTTCACCCAGGACCACCTGGACTATCACGGCACCATGGGCTGCTACCGGGCGGCCAAGCTGCGGCTGTTCGAGACCCTGCTGCCGCGCGCCCGCACCGCCGTGCTGAACGCCGACAGCGACGCCTTCCCGGCCTTCGCCTCGGCCGCCGTCACGTCCGGCCAGACGATCCTGTCGGTCGGCCACGAAGGGCAGGGGCTGACGCTGGTCTCGCGCACGCCCGTGCCGCAGGGCCAGCGCCTGAAGATCGCCGCCCAGGGCCGCGAGTTCGACGTGCTGCTGCCGCTGGCCGGTGATTTCCAGGCCTCCAACGTGCTGGTCGCGGCGGGTCTGGTCCTGGCCACCGGCGAGGACCTCGACGCGACGATCGCCGCGCTTGAACACCTCGAAGGTGCGGCCGGCCGGCTGCAGCGGGTCGGGACCGGCGCGCGCGGCGGCGAGGCCTATGTCGACTACGCCCACACCCCCGACGGACTGGAGACCGTGCTGGCGGCCCTGCGTCCTCACACGCGCGGCAAGCTGATCGTGGTGTTCGGGGCCGGCGGCGACCGCGACCGCGGCAAGCGTCCCCTGATGGGCGAGATCGCCGCGCGCCTGGCCGACGTGGCCATCGTCACCGACGACAATCCGCGCTCCGAGGAGCCCGCCTCGATCCGCGCCTCCATCCTGGCCGCCGCGCCGGGCGCGAAGGAATATGGCGACCGCCGCGAGGCCATCCGGGCCGGCGCATCGCTGCTGGCCGACGGCGACGTGCTGGTGGTGGCCGGCAAGGGCCACGAGCAGGGCCAACTGGTGGCCGGAGTGAACCATCCGTTCGACGACGTGACCGAGACCGCCCAGGCGCTGGAGCTGGCTCATGTCTAGCGCCCCCCTCTGGACCGCGAACGAGATCGCCGCCGCCACCGGCGGCCAGGTGCTGGCCGACTTCGAGGCCACCGGCGTGTCGATCGACAGCCGCAGCATCGAACCCGGCGACCTGTTCGTGGCCCTGACCGGCGCGCGGGACGGTCATGAGTTCGTCGTCCAGACCGCCGACAAGGGCGCGGCCGGGGCGCTGATCTCCAAGCCCGTCGCCGTGCCGGCCGTGCTGGTCGAGGACACCTTCATGGCGCTGGAGCGCCTGGGCGTCGCCGCCCGCGAGCGCGCGCCCCAGGTCCGGCGCGGCGCGGTGACCGGCTCGGTCGGCAAGACCAGCGTCACCCGGGCCGTCGAGGCGGGCCTGCGCCGGGCCGGCAAGGCCCATGCCTCGGTCAAGTCGTACAACAACCATATCGGCGTGCCGCTGACCCTGGCCCGCATGCCCCGCGACACCCAGCGGGCGGTGTTCGAGGTCGGCATGAACCACGCCGACGAGATCGTGCCGCTGTCGAACTTCATCCGGCCGCACGCCGTCGCCATCACCACCGTGGGCCCGGTCCACCTGGAGAACTTCGCCGACGGCGAGGAGGGCGTCGCCCGCGCCAAGGCCGAGATCTTCGCGGGCCTCGAGCCCAATGGCGTGGCCGTGCTGAACGCCGACAACCCCTGGTTCCCGCTGCTGAAGGCCGAGGCCGAGAAGGCCGGCGCCCAGGTCTGGAGCTTCGGCACGGGCGAAGGCGTCACCGCCCAGCTGACCGTGTTCGCCGCCGGCGCGAACGGCGCGGAGATCACCGCCGTGCTGCGCGGCGAGACCATCCACTTCCCGATCCTGCAGACCGGCGTGCACTGGGGCCTCAACAGCCTGTGCGTGCTGCTGATGCTGGAGGCCCTGGACGTCGACCGCGAGACCGCCCTGGCGGCGCTGGCCGAGTTCGAGCCGATCGAGGGCCGCGGCGCCGAGAAGACCGTCCACGTGCCGGGCGGGACCTTCACCCTGGTCGACGAGAGCTACAACGCCAATCCCGTCTCGATGCAGGCCGCCCTGGCCACCCTGGGCGCGCGCAAGGTCGCCGGCCGGCGCATCGTGGCCCTGACCGACATGCTGGAGCTGGGCCCCACGAGCGCCCGCTTCCACGGCGACCTGGCCGCGCCGATCGCCGCCGCGGACATCGATCTGGTGTTCTGCGCCGGACCGTTAATGAAATCTTTATGGGAAGCGCTTCCGCCGACTCGGCGAGGCGCGTACGCCCAGACTGCCGCCGAACTCGCGCCCCAGGTCGCTTCGGCGATGCGGCCGGGGGACGTGGTGATGGTGAAGGGATCGAACGGATCGAAGGCAGGGGCCGTGGCCGCCGCCTTGGGCGCGCTCGACCTCCAGGGACAGGGCTGATGCTGTATTTCCTCTATACTTGGCTCTCGCAGGGCGGGCACGAGCACGTTCCGGTCCTCAACCTGCTGAAATACCTGACCTTCCGCACCGGCATGTCGATGCTGACGGCCTATGTCGTGGCCGTGGCGATGGGCTCGCGCTTCATCCGCTGGATGAAGGCCAAGCAGGGCAAGGGCCAGCCGATCCGCACCGACGGCATCGCCCGCCACGTCACCGAGAAGGCCGGCACGCCCACCATGGGCGGCTTCATGATCCTGGCCGGCCTGTTCGTCGGCTCGCTGCTGTTCGCCGACCTGCGCAACGTCCACGTCTGGGTGGTGCTGGGCATCACCGCGGCCTTCGGCGTGCTGGGCTTCATGGACGACTACGCCAAGGTCACCAAGCAGACGACCGCCGGCCTCTCCAGCGGCCAGAAGCTGATCGCCCAGTTCATCGTCTCGATCCTGGCGGCCGTGGCGCTGATCGTCTTCGCGCCCAAGTCGCCGTCGACGGCCGGCCTGGAGACCTCGGTGGTCTTCCCGATCCTGAAGAACCTGGTGATCAATCTGGGCTGGTTCTACGTGGCCTTCGCCGCCTTCACGATCGCCGGCTTCTCCAACGCGGTGAACCTGACCGACGGGCTGGACGGCCTGGCCATCGTGCCGGTGATGTTCGCCGCCTCGACCTTCGGCCTGATCGCCTACCTGGTGGGCAACTTCAAGTTCGCCGACTATCTGAACCTGCACTTCGTGCCCGGCGTCGGCGAACTGGCCGTGGTCTGCGGCGCGATCATCGGCGGGGGCATGGGCTTCCTCTGGTACAACGCCCCGCCGGCCAAGATCTTCATGGGCGACACCGGTTCGCTGGCCCTGGGCGGGGCCCTGGGCGCGATCGCCGTCTGCGCCAAGCACGAGCTGGTGCTGGGCATCGTCGGCGGCCTGTTCGTGGCCGAGGCGCTGTCGGTGATGATCCAGGTCGCCTACTTCAAGCGGACCGGCAAGCGCGTCTTCCTGATGGCGCCGATCCACCACCATTTCGAGAAGCTTGGCTGGGCCGAGAGCACCGTCGTGGTCCGTTTCTGGATCGTGTCGATGATGCTCAGCTTCGTCGGCCTCGCCACCCTGAAGCTGAGATAGGAGAGGGCGCGCCATGATCCCGGTCCGCGGTTTCGAGGGCAAGACCGTCGCCGTGTTCGGCTTGGGCCGGACGGGGCTGACGGCCGCGCGCGCGCTGATCGCCGGCGGGGCCAAGGTGGCGCTGTGGGACGAGAAGCCCGAGAGCCGTCAGGCCGCCGTGACCGAGGGCCTGAACGTGGTCGACCTGTCGACCGCCGACTGGAGCCAGTTCGCGGCCCTGATGCTGTCGCCGGGCGTGCCGCTGACCCATCCCAAGCCGCACTGGACGGTCGGCAAGGCCAAGGCCGCCGGGGTCGAGGTGCTGGGCGACATCGAGCTGTTCGCCCGCACGGTGAACGCCGCGCCCGAGCACAAGAAGCCCAAGATCATCGCCATCACCGGCACCAACGGCAAGTCGACCACGACCGCCCTGATCGGCCACCTGTGCCGCCAGGCCGGGCGCGACACCCGGGTGGGCGGCAACATCGGCGAGGGCGTGCTGGGCCTGGAGGACATGCACGGCGGCGCGGTCTACGTGCTGGAGCTGTCCTCGTACCAGCTGGACCTGACCTCGAGCCTTAAGCCCGACGCCGTGGTGCTGCTGAACATCTCGCCCGACCACCTGGACCGCCACGGCGGCATGGACGGCTACATCGCCGCCAAGCGCCGGATCTTCCTGAACCAGGGCAAGGGCGACACCGCGATCATCGGCGTCGACGATCCGTGGTGCCAGCAGATCTGCACCGAGATCACCGCCGCCAACCGCCGCACCATCTGGCCGATCAGCGCCGGCAAGGCCATGGGCCGGGGCGTCTACGCCCTGCAGGGCGTGCTGTACGACGCCACCGGCGAGCGGGTGACCGAGATGGTCGATCTTCTGCGCGCCCGTAGCCTGCCGGGACGCCACAACTGGCAGAACGCCGCGGCCGCCTACGCCGCCGCCCGCGCCCTGGGCATCCCGCCGCACCAGGCCGTCGACGGCCTGATGAGCTTCCCGGGCCTGGCGCACCGGATGGAGACGGTCGGCAAGCTGGGCAAGGTCCGCTTCGTCAACGACAGCAAGGCCACCAACGCCGACGCCGCCCGCCAGGCGATGTCCAGCTATCCGAAGATCTACTGGATCGCCGGCGGCGTGGCCAAGGCCGGGGGCATCGAAGACCTGGTCGACCTGTTCCCGCGTGTCGCCACGGCCTACCTGATCGGCCAGGCGGCCGAGGACTTCGGCGGGACCCTGGAGGGCAAGGCCCCGGTGCGCCAGTGCGGCGACATCGAGACCGCCGTGGCCGCCGCCTATGCCGACGCCGCGGCGTCGGGCGAGGAGGCCATCGTCCTGCTGTCGCCCGCCTGCGCCTCGTTCGACCAGTTCGCCGACTTCGAGCAACGGGGCGAGGCGTTCCGCGCGGCGGTCAACGGGCTGGGCAAGGTGCCGGCCTCGGCGAAAAGGGCTTAGGTCTCGGCGGTTAGCACTTGCCCCCTACGGGCCTTCGGCCGTCTTCCCCAAGAGGGGGAAGAGGAGCCGCGTCCTCGTCCTCCGCCCCCTCGCCGCGACAGGCGGCGAAGCCGCAGGAGGGGGCAAATTTGAGTCCATTCGTCACACGCGTTCCAACCTCCACAACAACACTCGCTTAACCCTAAACTCCGACCCTCCGGCCATGACGTTCCAGACCACCCACGCCTTCGCCCGCACCGACCGTTCGCGGCTCGGCGTCTGGTGGTGGACGACCGATCGCTGGCTGCTGGGCGCCACCGCGATCCTGGTCACCGTGGGCGTGCTGCTGTCGTTCGCCTCAAGCCCGGCCGCCGCCGCGCGGATCGGCCTGGACGACCAGTTCCACTTCGCCGTGCGCCAGTGCGTGTTCGGTCTGGGCGCGGCCTTCATCGTGCTGTCGGTGTCGATGCTCAGCCCCAAGGGCATCCGGCGCTCGGCCTTCTTCATCTACCTGGCGGCCATCGGCGTCATGGCGGCCCTGCCGTTCATCGGCCACAGCGCCAAGGGCGCGGCCCGCTGGCTGCTGATCGGCGGCTTCACCTTCCAGCCCTCGGAATTCATGAAGCCGGCCCTGATCGTGCTGGTCTCGTGGATGTTCGCCGAGGGCCAGAAGGGCGAGGGCGTGCCCGGCGTCTCGATCGCCTTCTTCCTGTATTTCGTCGCCGTCGCCCTGCTGCTGATCCAGCCCGACGTCGGCCAGACCGTGCTGATCACCATCGCCTTCGGAGCCGCCTTCTGGATGGCCGGGGTGCCGATCTCGTGGATCATGGGCCTGGGCGCCGTCGCGGTCGGCGGGCTGATGTCGACCTATTTCCTGTTCGATCACGTCCATGCCCGGGTGCAGAAGTTCCTCAGCCCCGACCAGGCCGACACCCACCAGATCACCCGCGCCGCCGAGGCCATCCACGCCGGCGGCCTGTTCGGGCGCGGCCCGGGCGAGGGCGTGATGAAGCGCCACGTGCCCGACCTGCACACCGACTTCATCTATTCGGTCGCGGCCGAGGAATACGGCCTGGTGTTCTCGCTGGCCCTGATCACCCTGTTCGCCTTCATCGTGGTGCGCGGGCTCTACAAGGCGATGAAGCTGACCGACACCTTCGAGCAGGTGGCCGCCTCGGGCCTGTTCGTGCTGGTGGGCCAGCAGGCCTTCATCAACGTGGCCGTGAACCTCAACATGATCCCGACCAAGGGCATGACCTTGCCCTTCATCTCGTATGGCGGCTCGTCGATGCTGGCCATGGGCCTGACGCTGGGCATGGCCCTGGCGTTGACGCGCAAGCGTCCGGGGGCCTATGGCGGGGCGGGAGAGTTCGATCAGGCGGGGGCCCTGGGATAAGCTCGCCAGAGGAGAGCCGCCTTGCCCGTCATTCGCTCGCGTTTCGGAGCCGTATCTCAATGAGCAAGCTGGCCATCGTCGCCGCCGGGGGCACCGGCGGGCACCTGTTCCCCGCCCAGGCCCTGGCCGAGGCCCTGGCCGGGCGCGGCTGGCGCATCGTGCTGGCCACCGACGAGCGCGGCGCGCTGTACGCCGACAAGTTCCCCGCCGAGGAGCGCCTGGCGCTGTCGGCCGCCACCGCCAAGGCCGGCGACATCATCGGCATGGTCAAGGCCGGCCTCACGGTCTGGCAGGGCGTGAACCAGGCCAAGGCCGCCTTCAAGCGACTGGACCCGGCGGTCGTCGTCGGCTTCGGCGGCTATCCCGCCCTGCCGGCCCTGCTGGCCGCCGTGGGCCAGAAGCGCGCGACGGTGATCCACGAGCAGAACGCGGTGCTGGGCCGCGTGAACCGCTACCTGGCCCCCAAGGTCAACGAGGTGGCCTGCGCCTTCCCGACGCTGGAGCTGGCCAAGCCGGCCGTGAAGGCCCGCGTCCACGTGGTGGGCAATCCCGTGCGGCCGCCCGTGCGCGCGCTCTATGACGTGCCCTACCTGCCGCCCGAGGTGCAGCTGCGCATCCTGGTCACCGGCGGCAGCCAGGGCGCGCGCCTGCTGTCGGAGCTGATCCCCGAGGCCGTCGCCAAGCTGCCCGAGGACCTGCGCGGCCGTCTGAAGGTGTTCCAGCAGGCCCGCGCCGAAAGCATGGAAGGCGCCCGCAAGACCTATCGCAACGCCATGGTCGAGTGCGAGGTCGCCCCGTTCTTCCGCGACATGGCCGGCTATCTGCGCCAGGCCCACCTGGTGATCGGCCGCTCCGGCGCCTCGACCTGCACCGAGCTGGCCGTCGCCGGCCGCCCGTCGATCCTGATCCCGCTGAAGATCGCCGCCGACGACCACCAGCGCTTCAACGCCCGCCAGCTGGAAGAGGCCGGCGCGGCGGCCGTGTGCCTCGAGGACGAACTGACCGTCGACGCCATGGCCGGCGCCCTGAACGCCCTCCTCAAGGACCCTGAACGCCTGGGCCGCATGGCGGTGGGCGCGCGGTCGGTGGCCAAGCCGAACGCGGCCGAGGAACTGGCGGACCTCGTGGAGAAGACGGCGCGCTAAGGCTCGGCGCCCGTCGCGATCAGCGGCCGGCCGATCTTCACCGCCTCTTCGACATTCGTCGCCACCGCCACGCCCGCATAAGGCCGCCAGCCGTCGCACACGACCCTGGCCACCGCCTCATCCGCGCTCCCCGCCGGGATCGCCGCCGCTGGCCGCAAGTCTCCGCTGACGGGCCCCTCCTTGCCGCCCACCCGCACGCTGGAGAAGCCGGCGTGGGCGATGGTGCGGGCGTCGCAGTCGAGGACCTCGTAGCGCCAGCCGCCCCAGAAGGCCTCGGTCCCGGCGGTGAAGCCTTCCTCGGTCACCTGCAGCACGCGCAGCTTGGCGACGCGGCCCGTCCAGGCGACGCCGCTCATGTCCACGAAGGCGGCGAAGCGGCCGACGTCGACCAGGCGCAGTTCCAGCGGCGCCGAAGCCGGGACCTGCGCCAGGGATGGCGAGGCGAGGGCGGTCAAGGCGCACACCAGCCCGGCCACGCTTCGTCCCAGACGGAAATCCACGCGATCTGCACCAAACATCCCGTTTCACCCCGTCGCCAAATCGTCTAATCGAGCCAGATGATCCAGCGTCGACGCCCCGTCCCCTTCGAACTCGGCCCCGTGCACTTCATCGGCATCGGCGGCATCGGCATGTCCGGCATCGCCGAGATCATGATCCGCATCGGCTACACCGTGCAGGGCAGCGACGCCAAGGCCAGCGCCAATACCGAGCGCCTGGAGAAGCTGGGCGCGCGCATCTTCATCGGCCAGGACGCGGCCAATGTCGAAGGCGCTTCGGCCATCGTCTATTCCACCGCGATCAAGGCTGACAACGTCGAGATGGCCGCCGGCCGCGACAAGCGCCTGCCGCTGGTGCGCCGCGCCGAGATGCTGGCCGAGCTGATGCGCCTTCAGTTCAGCGTCGCCGTCGGCGGCACGCATGGCAAGACCACCACCACCTCGATGGTCGCGGCCCTGCTGGACGCCGGCGCCCTGGACCCCACCGTGGTCAACGGCGGGATCATCAACGCCTACGGCACCAACGCCAAGGTCGGCGAGGGCGACTGGATCGTGGTCGAGGCCGACGAGAGCGACGGAAGCTTCCTGAAGCTGAAGTCCACCGTGGCCATCGTCACCAACATCGACGCCGAGCACCTGGACCACTGGGGCGACTTCGACGCGGTGAAGAAGGGCTTCCAGGACTTCATCGAGAACATCCCGTTCTACGGCTTCGCGGCGGTCTGCACCGACCACCCGGAAGTCCAGGCCCTGACCTCGCGGATCGAGAACCGCCGCCTGGTCACCTACGGGACCAACCCGCAGGCCGAGGTTCGCGTCAGCAACATCGAGATGGGCCCCGAGGGCGCCAAGTTCGACATCCTGATTTCGCCGCTGTCGGGCGACCTCGTGCTCTACGAGGGCCTCAAGATGCCGATGGCCGGCCACCACAACGTGCTCAACGCCACGGCCGCGGTGGCGGTGGCCCGCGAACTGGGCGTCGACGCCGCCGCCATCCGCGCCGGCCTGGCCGGCTTTGGCGGTGTGAAGCGTCGCTTCACCACCACGGGCGTGGCCAACGGCATCCGCATCGTCGACGACTACGGCCACCACCCGGTCGAGATCGCCGCCGTGCTGAAGGCCGCTCGCGCGGTCAGCACCGGCAAGGTGATCGCCGTGGTCCAGCCGCATCGCTACACCCGCCTGCGCGACCTGATGACCGAGTTCAGCTCGTGCTTCAACGACGCCGACACGGTGATCGTCGCCGACGTCTACACGGCCGGCGAACAGCCGATCGAGGGCGTCGACCGCGATCACCTAGTCGAAGGTCTCAAGAAGTTCGGTCACCGTCGGGCGCTCGCCCTGGAAAACCCCGCCGCCCTTCCGGCTCTGATCGCCGCCGAGGCGCAGTCCGGCGACTTGGTGGTGCTGCTGGGGGCCGGGGACATCACGAGCTGGTCCTACGCCCTGCCGGGGCAACTGGAAGCGCTGGCGAAGTAGTTTTCGAGGGGCGAACCCCCTCAGTCGCTCCGCGACAGCTCCCCCAGAGGGGGAGCATCTGGAACCAACAAATCCTCCCCCTCTGGGGGAGGTGGCCCAGAGGGCCGGAGGGGGCTCGTCGCTGATGACCTGGAAAACCCAACTCCCCGCCGTTCGCGGCAAGCTGCTGGTCGACGAGGCCCTGGCGCCGTTCACCTGGTTCCGGGTGGGCGGCCCGGCCGACGTGGTGTTCCTGCCGGCCGACGAGCAGGACCTGGCCGACTTCCTGAAGGCCCTGGACCCCGCCGTGCCGGTGCTGGCCATCGGGGTGGGCTCCAACCTGCTGGTCCGCGACGGCGGCGTCGAGGGCGTGGTGATCCGGCTGGGCAAGGGCTTCAACACGGTCGAGGCCCTGGGCGACAACCGCATCAAGGCCGGCAGCGCCGTGCCCGACGCCATCCTGGCCCGCAAGGCGGCCGACGCCGGCATCGCCGGGCTGGAGTTCTATGCCGGCATCCCCGGCACCATCGGCGGCGCGACGATCATGAACGCGGGCTGCTACGGCTCGGAGACCGCCAACGTCCTGGTCTCGGCCCGGGTCATGGACCGCCAGGGCCAGGTGCGCGAGATGACCGCCGCCGACCTGCACTTCACCTACCGCCATAGCGCCTTGCAGGACGCAGGCGACCTGATCGTGCTGGACGCGATCTTCGAAGGGCTTCCCGACGAGCCGTCGGAGATCAAGTCCCGCATGCGCGCCATCACCGAGCGCCGCGAGACCACCCAGCCGATCCGCGAGAAGACGGGCGGCTCGACGTTCAAGAACCCGCCGGGCCACTCGTCCTGGAAGCTGGTCGACGACGCCGGCTGGCGCGGCCGCCTGTACGGCGGGGCGATGTTCTCGCCCCTGCACAGCAACTTCCTGATCAACACCGGCGAGGCCACCGCCGCCGACCTGGAAGGCCTGGGCGACACCGTCCGCGCCGACGTGCTGGCCAAGACCGGCGTGCAGCTGGACTGGGAAATCAAGCGCATCGGGCGGACGGGATAGGCCGCGGTCGGGGACATGCGCTTGCGCGTGTCCCCAAATCCTGGCGCGGCGCCCAGGATGCTGCTGGGGACACGCACAAGTGCATGTCCCCGACACAGCCTCAAAGGTTACCGATAGTTCATCCGGTTGTTGCCTATCCGCTGGCTAGAGCGGTGCTATGAAACCTCCCAAACGAGGGAGTCTCCATGCGCCTGTTCCGCACTCTGCTGACCGCCGCCGCCGTTTCCGCCTTGATGGCCGGCGCTTCTCACGCCCAAGACGCCAAGACCGCCGAGGCCCTGCGCGACAAGGCCCTGCTGGACCGCACCGCCTGGGACGTCACCGAGGACCTGACCACCAACATCGGCCCGCGTCTGGTCGGCTCGCCCGCCATGGCCCGCGCCAAGGACTGGGGCGTGGCCAAGTTCAAGGCCCTGGGCTTCACCAACATCAAGGTCGAGGAATTCGCCAAGCCGTCGTGGACGCGCGGCGAGGAGAGCGCCGAACTGGTCGCCCCCTATCCGATGAAGCTGAGCATCGTCGGCCTGGGCCGCACCGTGCCGACCGGCCCGAACGGCGTCGAGGCCGAGGTGGCCCTCTTCAAGACCTACGCCGAGCTGATCGCCGCGCCGGAAAGCGCCGTGAAGGGCAAGATCGTAGTCATCACCCAGCCGATGGTCCGCGCTCAGGACGGCGCCGGCTACGGCGTGGCCGGCATCTCGCGCCGGTCGGGCCCGGTCGAGGCCGCCAAGCGCGGCGCGGTCGGCGTGCTGATCCGCTCGATCTCGACCTCGGACTCCACCGTCCCGCACACCGGCGTCACCGCCTTCGGCGAGCAGGTCGTCACCATCCCCGCCGCCGCCCTGGGCGTGCCGGAAGCCGAGCAGCTGGAGCGCCTGGCCGCCAAGGGCCCGCTGCGCATCAAGCTGAAGCTGGACTCCAGCGTCGATCCCAAGGACGTGGCCTGGAACATCTCGGGCGAGATCAAGGGCTCGGAGAAGCCTGACGAGGTGATCGTCATCGGCGGCCACCTGGACAGCTGGGATGTCGGCACCGGCGCCCTGGACGACGCCACGGGCATCGCCATCACCACGGCCGCCGCCAAGCTGATCGGCGACCTGCCCAAGCATCCCAAGCGCACCATCCGCGTGGTGATGTTCGGCTCGGAAGAAAGCGGCGGCTCGTCGGAGGCCTATCTGGCCGCCCACAAGGACGAACTGCCCAAGATCGTACTGGCCGGCGAGAGCGACACCGGCGCCGACCGCATCTACAGCCTGCAGATCCCCAAGGGGTCGGCCGCCCACCCGGCCATGCAAACCGCCGTCCGCGTGATCGCGCCGCTGAAGATCTATCTGGACCGCAATCCGCCGGCCCACGCCGGCGCCGACATCGAGGGCCTGGAAGAGTCGGGCGTGCCGGTGATCGCCCTGAACCAGGACGCCAGCCGCTACTTCGACTACCACCACACCATGGACGACACCCTCAACAAGGTGCGTCCGGACGAGCTGGCGCAGAACGTCGCGGCCTGGGCCAGCTTCATCTACCTGGTGGCCGACAGCGACATCGACTTCCGGACCCTGAGCGCCGCGGCCCCGGCCGCGCCGGCGCACTGATCTTCAGACCCTCTCCCATAGGGAGAGGGAGGGGCCTATTGCGTGGCAATGGGAGGGTGAGGAGTTTGGACGTCCGACGGTGTGCCGGCAGAGCGTCGGTGTGAAGTCATCAAGGGCGTAAACCCTCTCCCTCCCACGCGTCGCGTGGGTCCCTCCCTCTCCCAAGGGAGAGGGCGATGGAGGCGGGAGAGGGCGCGTCAAAGCTCCACCCTTTCTCCCTAGCCCCTCCACACCGCCCCGCTACGGCTGCGGTCCATGACCCCAGCCCGTCCCCTCGCCAACCAGCACATCGTCGTCCTGCTCGGCGGCCCCTCGGCCGAGCGCGAGGTCAGCCTGGCCACCGGCGCCGCCTATGCCGACGCGCTGGAGCGTCTCGGCGCCCGCGTCAGCCGGGTCGACCCCGGTCCAAGCCTCCCCTCTGGCATCGCCCAGGTCCTGACTGCTCTAGCGCCCGACCTCGTCTTCAACGGCCTGCACGGCCGCTGGGGCGAGGACGGGTGCGTGCAGGGCGTGCTGGAGACCCTGGGCCTGGCCTACACCCACTCCGGCGTCCTGGCCTCGGCCCTGGCGATGGACAAGGCGCGGTCGAAGGCGGTGCTGGCGGCGGCCGGGATTCCCGTGCCCGGCGGCGGATTGTTCGATCGCCACGATGTCGCGCGCGACCATGTGATGCAGCCTCCCTACGTTGTAAAACCCAACGCCGAGGGATCGTCGGTCGGGGTGTTCGTCGTCCCCGAGGGCGCCAATGGCCCGCCGCGCGAATTGGCCGCGCCGGACTGGGCGTTCGGCGACCAGGTGCTGGTCGAGCCGTTCGTGCCCGGCGTCGAGCTTTCGGTCGCGGTTCTTAACCACGTAACGGGCCCCAGGGCCCTGGCGGTCACCGAAATCCGCCCGTCCACAGGTTTCTACGACTACGACGCCAAGTACGCGGAGGGCGGTTCGATCCACGTTTTGCCGGCCCCGATTCCCGACGCCGTAAGGGATCGGGCCCTGCATCTGGCCAAGCTTGGCCATGCAATTCTTGGTTGCCGAGGTGTGACTCGATCGGACTTCCGTTATGACGGAATTAACGACCTTCTGGTCCTTTTAGAGGTCAATACGCAGCCTGGCATGACACCCACTTCGCTCGTCCCCGAGCAGGCGGACCACACCGGCGTTTCGTTTGATCGTTTAGTGTTCTGGATCGTGGAGGACGCTTATGCCCGCGGTAGTGCGGGGGGGACCGCGTAAGCCAACGCGCCCCCGGGCCGAAGCGCCCGCAAGTCCGAAGGCCCGCCCGGGCGCGCGCAACGCCGCGCCGCCGGCCGGGAAACTGCAAGCCGCGCGTGGGGGCGTGGGCGTGTCGCCACGCCTTGCCCTGACCGTGGCCGGCGGCGCGCTGGTCGTCGCCCTGGTCGCCACCCTGGCCACCGGCCACCGGATCGAGCGCCTGGGCCAGGCCCTGATGCGCGGCGTCGACGGCGAGTTCGCCGACATGGGCTTCAAGCTCAAGACCGTGCACATCGAAGGCGCCTCGCCGATGGCGAAGGCCGACATCATGAACGCCACGGCCCTGTACCAGGATCAGCCGACCCTGGGCATGGACCTGGCCGACCTGCGCGCCCGCGTCGAGGGCGTGGGCTGGGTCAAGTCCGCCAAGGTCGTGCGCCTGCTGCCCGACACCGTGTTCATCTCCGTCGAGGAGCGCCCGGCCCTGGCCGTCTGGCAGCATTCCGGCGCGATGCGGGTGATCGACGGCGAGGGCCGCATCATCCGCGAGGCCGACGCCGCGCGCTTCCCGCAGCTGCCGCTGGTGGTGGGGCAGGGCGCCGACCAGGCCGCCGGCGCCATCCTGCCGGCCGTCAACGCGCGGCCGCGCCTGCGTGACCGTCTGGAGGCGCTGGTGCGCGTCGACGACCGCCGCTGGGACCTTCGCCTGAAAGATGGTTCGCTGATCCAGCTTCCGGCCATTGACGAAGAGTCCGCGCTGATTCAATTGGATCAACTCGATCAACGACAACGAATCCTCGATCTCGGTTTCGCGCGCATCGATCTGCGCGATCCCGAAATGGTGGCCGTGAGGCCTCGCGACTCGGTGCTGCCTGGGCAGCCCGTGGCCGGCGGGGCTTGAACATGAACTTGTGTGTGAGGTGACTGTAGCGATGTCGCGACTGGATGACCGGAAACAAGCCCGCGAAGGCTTGAAGGCGACGCTCGTGCGTCAGCCGGCGGTCGCGGCCGTCGACCTTGGCGCGTCCAAGGTCACCTGCTTCATCATGAAGGCCGATGGGATCCATCGCGACAACCGCACCCTGACCACGGCCGGCGTCGGCTATGTGCAGTCGCGCGGCGTGCGCGGCGGGGCGATCGTCAATCTGGACGAGGCGGCGCAAGCCATCGCCCAGGCCGTCGAGCGCGCCGAGACCGTGGCCGGCGTCAACGTCCAGGGCGTTTCGGTCTGCACGGCCGGCGGCCAGCTGGCCAGCCACCGCGTCCACACCCAGGTGTCGCTGGGCGCCCGCCCGATCGGCGACGGCGACCTGTCGCGCGCCATCGCTTCGGCCCTGGCGCAAGTCCGCATTCCCGGCCGCAAGCCGATCCACCTGCTGCCGATCGCCTGGTCGGTCGACGGCCAGCGAGGCATCCGCGACCCGCGCGCCATGTTCGGCCGCGCCCTGGGTCTCGAGCTGCTGGTCGTCTCGATCAACGAGAACGTCTTCCACACCCTGGCCCACTGCGTCGAACGGGCCCACCTGTCGTTCGAGGGCGTGGTCGCCGCGCCCTTCGCCTCGGCCCTGGCGGCCCTGGAAGAGGACGAGATGGACCTGGGCGCCGTCTGCATCGACATGGGCGGCGGTTCCACCTCGGTGGCGGTGTTCAACAACGGCGCCCTGTGCCACGTCGACAGCCTGGCCGTCGGCGGCGGACACGTGACGCAAGACATCGCCCGCGGCCTGCAGACCTCGGTCGCCGGCGCCGAGCGCATCAAGACCCTGCACGGATCGGCCATCGCCTCGGCCAACGAGGACCGCGAGATGATCGAGGCGCCCCCGCGCGGCGACGATCCGGGCGCGGGTCCGGTGATCGCGCCCCGCAGCCTGCTGAAGGGCATCATCCAGCCGCGCGTCGAGGAGACACTGGAACTGCTGCGCGAGCGCCTGAAGGCCTCGGGCGCCCCGGTCGAGCCGGGCGCGGGCATCGTCCTGACCGGCGGCGCCAGCCAACTGGCGGGCGTGCGCGAAGTCGCCGTGCGGGTGTTCGACCGTCCGGTCCGCCTGGGTCGTCCGCGCCGGGTGCCGCACCTGGCCGACGCCGCGTCGGGTCCGGCGTTCTGCGCCGCCGCCGGCGTCCTGCACCGCACGGCCTTCGGTCCGCGTGAGGTGGTCTCGCCCAAGGCCCTGGCCGGAGCGGCGATCCGCAAGCGTCCGATGGACCCCAACGCCAGTCCGGTGGCCAAGGCCGCCGCCTGGTTGCGGGACAATCTCTGATCGAGCAGTCGTGGGACCTCGTCCCACAGCGCGGAAGCTTGGCTGAGTCGCGCCTGTCGGAGCGCGACTGTGATTTTTTGTGACGGTCCGATTTTTTCGTCTTGGTGAAGTTTTCCAAGATCAGTGGCCAAGTCTTAACAGACCTTAAGCATAAGCGTTTACGATCTAAGTGTCGGAAACACCTGACAGCCTAGTTTTCGAGGCTCCGAAAACGGGGTTTTCCAAGGCCTTTTGCGTCAGCGGCGTTCCGCCGCACGGCCCTTCGGGCTACCTTCGGGAACCCAATGAATCCCTCGTGATTCCTTTGGATAACTGGATTTTTCCAGCCTCTTTGGGGTCGACCGAGGGCCGACTCACATTATGGAGTTAACCACCGATTAAGGTTGGTGGTTGTTCTGTTAACCGGATCGTCGAGATGACTCCCGGCGGTCGAACCGCTCGGCAGTTGACGAATTCGGCGTTTAAGACGCGAGGCTCCCATGGCAATTTCTCTTTCCGCGCCGCGCACCACTGAACTGAAGCCGCGTATCGTGGTGTTCGGAGTCGGCGGCGCCGGCGGCAATGCTGTCAACAACATGATCGAGGCCGGCCTCGAGGGTGTTGAGTTCGTGGTGGCCAACACCGACGCGCAGCAGCTCCAGTTCGCCAAGACCGACCGTCGCATCCAGCTCGGCGTGCAAGTGACCCAGGGCCTGGGCGCGGGCGCTCACCCCGAAGTCGGCATGAGCGCCGCCGAGGAGAGCTTCCCGGAAATCGGCGAGCATCTGGACGGCGCGCATATGGTGTTCATCACCGCCGGCATGGGCGGCGGCACCGGCACCGGCGCCGCCCCGATCATCGCCAAGTGCGCCCGCGAGCGCGGCATCCTGACCGTCGGCGTCGTCACCAAGCCCTTCCACTTCGAAGGCCGTCACCGCATGCGTCTGGCCGATGCCGGCATCGGTGAGCTGCAACGTTATGTCGACACCCTGATCGTCATTCCGAACCAGAATCTGTTCCGCGTCGCCAACGAGCGCACGACCTTCGCCGAAGCCTTCGGCATGGCCGACCAGGTCCTGCACTCGGGCGTCCGCTCGATCACCGACCTGATGGTCCTGCCGGGCCTGATCAACCTCGACTTCGCCGACGTCCGCACGGTCATGACCGAGATGGGCAAGGCGATGATGGGCACCGGCGAGGGCACCGGCGAAGACCGCGCCCTGATGGCCGCCCAGAACGCCATCGCCAACCCGCTGCTGGACGAAGTCTCGCTGAAGGGCGCCAAGGCCGTGCTGGTCAACGTGACCGGCGGCATGGACATGACGCTTCTCGAAGTCGACGAAGCGGCCAACGCCATCTCGGATCAGGTCGACCCGGAAGCCAACATCATCTTCGGCGCCGCCTTCGACCCGTCGCTGGACGGCGTGATCCGCGTGTCGGTGGTCGCCACCGGCATGGACGGCGCGTCCATCGCCCAGATCGAGCCCAAGCCCGTGTCGCGCAACACCACGGCCCAGCCGCTGATCGCCGAGACCCGCCCGGCTGCCCCGCAAGCCGCTCCGGCCCCGACCACCGCCGAAGCCGGCCGTCCGGGCATGCGCTACGAGCCGCGCCCGATCGAGCGTCCCGCCGCGACCGCGTCCTACGCGCCGGAACCGGTCTATGAAGAACCCGCCCCGGTCGTCGAAGCCCAGGAAGACCTGCACTTCGAAGAGCCGGTGATGGAAGCCGCTCCCGAGCCCCGCATCGCCGCCCCGGCGCCGCGCGTGACCCGCATCGTCGACCCGCTGGTCGCCGACGCCGCCGAGGTCGAGGACGAGCCGCTCTACAGCGAAACCTACGAGGACCGCCGGGCCCAGAAGTCGGGCGGCTGGATGAGCCTGTTCGGCGGCGGTCGCCAGCAGCGCTACGAGCAACAGCCCGCGGCCCAGCAGCCGCAACGCGGCTCGGCCCGTCCGGCCCTGCAGCCGCTGGACCAGCCGACGGCTGAAGAAGGCGAGGATCTGGAGATCCCGTCCTTCCTGCGCCGCCTGGCCAACTGAAAGTCCCGATAAGTTTAGTGGCGTACCAGTAAGCGTAACCGAGACCCCCGGGGCGAAAGCTCCGGGGGTTTTGCTTTGTGGCTCGGGGACAGGCGCATGCGCCCGTCCCCGTCTGTTTGCTCTAGTGGGTCTTGGCGGCCGCGTCGGCGGCGGCGTCGGTCTTGCGCTCGGCCGCGCCGACAGCGTCGGCGGTGCTGTCAGCGGCCTTGTCGGCGGCGGCGGCGGTGTTGTCGGCGGCCTTGTCCGTCGCCGCGGCGGTGTTGGCGGCGGCGGTGTTGGCGTTGTTGGCGGTGTCCTGCGCGGCCGACGAGGCGGCGGCGCCGGCCTGATCCGCGGCGGCGGCCGTGTGGTCCTCGGTCTTCTGCGAGCAGGCCATCAGCGACAGGCTGGCGACGGCGGCGGAAATCAGCAGGGCGGTGCGCATGGGTTTCTCCTTGGGGCGGGACGTTGATCGTCCTCGCGGGCTCCAACGCCTCAGTCTGAAGTAAGGCTCCGGTTGAACGCCTGACGGTGTCCCGCAGCGATCAATCACGCTAGTCTTGGCACGATCTGCCAAGCCGCCTGAAGATTGGGTCACGATGAAGCTCACCCGCGCCGATCGGAAGATCCTGGAAATCCTCCAGCAGGACAGCTCGGTCACGAACGTCGAGCTGGCCGAGCGGGTCGGCCTGTCGCCCAGCCCGTGCCTGCGGCGGGTCAAGCAGCTGGAGGCCTCGGGCCTGATCTCCGGCTATGTGGCGCTGCTGGACCGGCGCAAGGCGCGGCTGGACCTGCTGGCCTATGTCGAGGTCCAGGTCGACCGCCACAGCGAAACCGCCGCCGAGGCCTTCGCCGAGGCCGTGCGGCGCGAGCCGATGGTGGTGGGCTGCCACGCCATGACCGGCGGCTACGACTACCTGCTGCGGGTGGTGGCGCCCAACCTCGACGCCTATGCCGACTTCACCATGAAGCGCCTGCTGAAGATGCCGGCCGTGAAGGACATCCGGTCGAGCTTTGTGCTCGAGACGATCAAGGACGCCACGGCGTTGCCGTTGGATTATCTGGAGTAGGCCGCATGATCAGGCTCCTGGCGGCGGGCGCGGCGGTCCTGGCCCTGACGTCGGGCGCCGCGGAGCCCGTCGCGCCCTACACGGTCGCGCCGAACCTGTTCCAGCAAGGGCGTCCGGACCTGGGGCTGCGCCCGGCGCCCGGCGCGCAGACCTTCACCGTCTTCGCGCCTACGGAGGAGACGGACCGCTTCAGCAACGGCGTGGTGCTGATCTCCTTCAAGGGGCGGCTGTACGCCCAGTGGCAGAGCTCGGCGCGGGACGAGGACTCCGCGGACACCTGGGTCGCCTACAGCGTCAGCGACGACGGCGAGGCCTGGAGCGTGCCCATGAGCCTGGCGCCGGCCGGGGAGGGCGGGACGATGCGCTCCAGCGGCGGCTGGTGGACGGACGGAAAGGTGCTGGTCGCCTACGCCAACGTCTGGCCCGAGGGCTTCCAGTCGGGGGCGGGCGGCTACGCCGAGTACCGCACCAGCCGCGACGGCCGGACTTGGAGCGCGCCGCGCCGCGTGATGGGCGCGAACGGCCGCCCGGTCGAGGGCGTGATCGAGCAGGATCCTCATCGGATCGACGGGCGGGTGATGACGGCCTTCCACCTGCGCCCGGGCATGATCGCCAAGCCGTTCTTCACCGACGATCCGCTGGGGGTGAAGGGCTGGACCGAGGGGCGCATGGCCAGCCTGCCGCGCGATACGGCGGGCGATGCGAGGGGCGCCGCCGCGCCGCACGAGCGCCGGCTGAGCCGCGAGATCGAGCCCAGCCTGTTCCGCCGCGCCGACGGCTGCGTGGTCATGGTGTTCCGCGACGAGGAGCTGAGCTTCCGCCAGCTGGCGTCCGAAAGCTGCGACCGGGGCGCGACCTGGACCACACCGGCCCTGACGGCCATGCCGGACTCCCGCGCCAAACAGAGCGCCGGCAACCTGCCGGATGGCTCGGCCTATCTGGTCAACGCGCCCAACGCCGATCGCCCGCGCATGCCCCTGGCGGTGACGGTCAGCCGCGACGGCCGGCTTTTCGAACGCAGCTGGCTGCTGCGCGGACAGGGCGACCTGCAGCCGCTGCGGTTCGAGGGGAAGTACAAGCGGCCGGGTTATCACTATCCCAAGAGCGTGGTCTCGAAGGGCTGGCTGTACGTCGGCTACGCGGCCAACAAGGAAGACGTCCAGGTGACGCGGGTCCCGGTGAAGGCGCTGGTTTCGCCCAGATAGCCAAAAGTCCTTCCCTCTCCTTGCGGCGAAGCCGGGGACATGCGCTCGCACGTGTCCCCAAGCCTGTCCGCGCGTCTATTGGGGACATGCACAAGTGCATGTCCCCGTTTGCCGGTCTCATCGGATCGAGATTGTGGTCCTTGTTGGCATAAAATGACCGTTTGTGGATAAGTGGCGGTCATCATCGCCACATCTCGTCGTGGCGAACGCCGTATCCTGCCGCCGTACCCCTCCCGGAGCGCGGCGCATGCTGGTTGTCGATCAAAAGTCCCTGTCGCCCGCCGTGGTCTCGCCGGTGCGTCCGGCCCTGGAAGGCGTCACCGCCTACAAGGCCGGCATGACCCTGGCCGAGGCCGGTCGCCTGGCCGGCCGCACCGACCTGTCCAAGCTGGCCAGCAACGAGAACCTGCTGGGCTGCAGCCCCAAGGTCGCCGAGGCCGTGCAGGCCGCCCTGGCCAGCCCCGAGATCTATCCGGACCCCTATTGCGAGACCCTGCGCGCCGCGATCGGCGGGCGGCTGGCGGTCGATCCGGCCCGCATCGTCATGACCCCGGGCTCCGAGGCCCTGATCGACTACCTGTTCCGCGCCGTGCTGCATCCGGGCGACAGCATCCTGCTGAGCTCGCCGACCTTCCCGGCCTACGAGATCTTCGGCCGCTGCGCCGAGGCGACCTTCGTCGACGTGCCGCGCCTGGCCAATTTCGACCTCGACGTCGAGGCCTTCAAGGTCGAGGCCGCCAAGGGCCCCAAGCTGCTGGTGCTGTGCACGCCCAACAACCCGACCGGCAACGCGATGCGCGGCGTCGACATCGGCGAGATCCTGGCCGTCACCCCGCGCTCGACCGTGGTCTTCGTCGACGAGGCCTATCGCGAGTATCACGAGGACTTCGACACCCTGGCCCTGCTGAAGGCCTGGGGCGGCAGCTGGGTCTCGGGCCGCACCTTCTCCAAGGCCTACGGCCTGGCCGGCATGCGGGTGGGCTACGGCATCTGCTCGTCGGCCGAGCTGGTCGGCTACCTGGACCGCATCCGCCCGCCGTTCAACGTGACCGCCATCAGCCAGGCCGCCGCCCTGGCCGCCTGGAACGACGTCGAACACCTGGAGCGCACGATCGCCCTGACCATCGCCGAGCGCGGCCGGGTCGAGGCGGTTCTGGACGCCATGGTCGTGGAGCGCACCGCCAGCGCCGCCAACTTCGTCTTCCTGCGCACCCCGGCGGGTCCCGAAGCGACCGCCGCGCGTTTGTTGCGGGAAGGGCTGATCGTGCGGCCCACGCCGGTGCCCGGCGGCTGGGTCCGGATCACCATCGGCCGTCCCGCCGACAACGACCGCCTGATCGCCGCCCTGCCGGCCGCCCTCGCTCTCTGAGTTCGGAGACACAGTCATGACCACCAACCCACAGAACCCCCTGGGCCTCGACGGCTTCGTCTTCGTCGAGTTCACCAGCCCCGAGCCGGCCGCTATGAAGGCGCTGTTCGAGCAACTGGGCTTCGTCGCCGCCTCGACCCATCCGACCAAGGCCGTGACCCGCTACAAGCAGGGCCGCATCAACCTGCTGGTCAATGACGAGGCCACGGGCCAGGTGGCCGAGTTCCGCGCCGCCCACGGCCCGTCGGCCAACGGCATGGCCTTCGGCGTCGAGAACGTCGAGCAGGCCTATTCTGAAGCCCTGAAGCGCGGGGCCGTGGCCGCCGACGCTGGCAAGACCGTGCTGGGCGACGGCGCCCGGGTGCTGGAAGGCATCGGCGGCTCGATGCTGTACCTGGTCGAAGGCGCCGACGCGGTGTTCGCCAGCTGGACCCCGGCGCCCGGCGCCGCCGAGGCGGAGGCGGCCAACAATGTCGGTCTCGACCTGCTCGACCACCTGACCCACAACGTCAAGCGCGGCCAGATGCGCACCTGGTCGACCTTCTATCGCGACGTCTTCGGCTTCGAGGAGCAGAAGTACTTCGACATCAAGGGCCAGGCCACGGGCCTGTTCAGCCAGGCGATGATCGCCCCCGACAAGGCCATCCGCATCCCGCTCAACGAGAGCCAGGACGACCAGAGCCAGATCGAGGAGTTCATCCGCCAGTACAACGGCGAGGGCATCCAGCACCTGGCCCTGACCACGCCCGACATCTACGAGACCGTCGAGAAGCTGCGGGCCCGCGGCGTCAAGCTGCAGGACACCATCGAGACCTATTACGAGCTGGTCGACAAGCGTGTGCCCGGCCACGGCGAGGACACCGAACGGCTGCGCAAGAACCGCATCCTGCTGGACGGCAATGTCGGCGAGGAAGGCCTGCTGCTGCAGATCTTCACCGAGAACCTGTTCGGGCCGATCTTCTTCGAGATCATCCAGCGTAAGGGCAACGAAGGCTTCGGCAACGGCAACTTCCAGGCCCTGTTCGAGAGCATCGAGTTGGACCAGATCCGCCGCGGCGTGATCACGGTCGAGGCTTAGGCTTCCCGACCGGCGGAGGAGGGCGTTTACTGGACGTCCCTTCCTCCGTCTTCCCGGCGAAGGCCGGGACCCAGGTGACGCCCACGAACCGCTCCGGATGAATCTGGATCCCGGCCTTCGCCGGGAAGACGGCGGTGGGGAGGATACGCATGAGAACCCGATCCGCATGACCGACGCGCTCGCCTACCAATCCGGCTTCGGCAACCACTTCTCCAGCGAGGCGGTCCCCGGCGCTCTGCCGGTCGGCCAGAACTCGCCGCAGAAGCCGCCATTCGGGCTGTATGCCGAGCAGCTGTCGGGCACGGCCTTCACCGCGCCGCGCCACGAGAACCGCCGCTCCTGGCTCTACCGCCTGCGGCCCAGCGCCGGCCACGGACCCTATGCGCCCTACGCCCAGGACAGGCTGAAGAGCGGCCCGTTCGACGCCGCCGCGCCCACCCCCAACCGCCTGCGCTGGGATCCGCTGGAGGTCCCGGCCGAGCCGACCGACTTCGTCGACGGGCTGGTCACGATCGGCGGCAACGGCGACGTGGCGACCCAGGCCGGCATGGCCGCGCACCTGTACCTGGCCAACCGCTCGATGATCGACCGGGTGTTCCAGAACGCCGACGGCGAACTGCTGATCGTGCCTCAGCAGGGCGAGCTGCACCTGGTCACCGAGTTCGGCCGCCTGGACGTCGCGCCCGGCGAGATCGTGGTGATCCCGCGCGGCGTCCGCTTTCGGGTCGAGATCGCCGGTCCGGTGCGCGGCTATGTCTGCGAAAGCTACGGCGCGGCCTTCCGCCTGCCGGACCTGGGCCCCATCGGCTCGAACGGCCTGGCCAACAGCCGCGACTTCCTGGCCCCCGTCGCCGCCTTCGAGGACCTGGAGCGCCCGACCGAGGTGATCCAGAAGTTCCAGGGCGGTCTGTGGATGGGAACCTGGGACCACAGCCCGCTGGACGTCGTCGCCTGGCATGGCGACCTCGCGCCCTACAAGTACGACCTGGCGCGGTTCAACACGATCAACACGGTCAGTTTCGACCACCCCGACCCGTCGATCTTCACCGTCCTGACCGCGCCCAGCGAGATTCCCGGCACGGCCAATGTCGACTTCGTGATCTTCCCGCCGCGCTGGATGGTGGCCGAGCACACGTTCCGCCCGCCCTGGTTCCACCGCAACGTGATGAGCGAGTTCATGGGGCTGGTGCACGGCGCCTACGACGCCAAGGCCGGCGGCTTCTCGCCCGGCGGGGCGTCCTTGCACAACGCCATGAGCGATCACGGCCCCGACGTGGCCAGCCACAAGGGCGCGACGCAGGCCGAGCTGAAGCCCCACAAGATCGACGGGACCATGGCTTTCATGTTCGAGAGCCGCTGGGTGATCCGCCCCACGAAATACGCTCTGGAGACTTCGGCGCTTCAGGCCGACTATGACGCGTGCTGGACGGGCTTCCCAAAGGCCGTGCTGCCCTAACGATAACGAAGCAAGAGGAAGCGCCCATGAAGCTCGCGTCTCTGAAGGGCGGCCGCGACGGCCGGCTGGTGGTGGTCTCCAACGACTTGGCCTGGTTCACCGACGCCGGAACGATCGCCCCGACCCTGCAAGCCGCCCTCGACGACTGGGAGCGCTGCGAGCCCATGCTGAAGGCGCTGGCCAGGAGCGTCGAGGACAGCGGGGTGCCGCTGGAACGGTTCCACGAGCACGACGCCGCCAGCCCCTTGCCCCGCGCCTACCAGTGGGCCGACGGCTCGGCCTATGTGAACCACGTGCAACTGGTGCGGCAGGCCCGCGGGGCCGAGATGCCCGAAAGCTTCTGGACCGATCCGTTGATGTACCAGGGCGCGTCGGACGGTTTCCTGGGGCCGCGCGACACCATCCCGCTGAGCAATTCCGCCTGGGGCTGCGATCTGGAAGGCGAGGTGGCCGTCATCGTCGGCGACGTGCCGCTGGGCGCGACCCGCGAGGAGGCCCTGGCCGCCATCACCCTGGTCATGCTTTGCAACGACGTCTCCCTGCGCAACCTGATCCCGGCGGAGTTGGCCAAGGGCTTCGGTTTCGTGCAGTCCAAGCCGGCCAGCGCCTTTTCGCCGGTCGCCGTCTCGGTCGACGCCCTGGGCGACGCCTGGAAGGACGGCAAGCTGCACGGCGCGCTGCTGGTCACCCTGAACGGCGAGGACTTCGGCAAGGCCGACGCCGGCGTCGACATGACCTTCGACTTCGGGACCCTGGTGGCCCACGCCGCCAAGACCCGCGCCCTGGCGGCCGGCACCATCATCGGCTCGGGCACGGTCAGCAACCGCGACGCCGGCGGCGGGCCCGGCAAGCCGATCGCCGAAGGCGGCCTGGGCTATTCGTGCCTGGCCGAGCTGCGCACGGTCGAGACCATCCTGGGCGGCGCGGCCAAGACGCCGTTCCTGATGGGCGACGACACGGTGCGCATCGAGATGCGCGACGCCAAGGGCCACTCGATCTTCGGCGCCATCGAGCAGACGGTCGAGCGCATTTGAGCCAAGACGTTCAGGTCGGGCGGGTCTGGACGACGCCGGCCGGCGTCAAGCTGGGCCCGCTCGACCAGATCGCCGATCCCGGGGCGCGGAACTATGTGCTGCAGATCGGCGACAAGCGCTTCCACGGCTTCGTGGTGCGGCGGGGCGAGGCGGCGTTCGGCTATGTCGATCGCTGCCCGCACGCCGGACTGCCGCTGGCCCAGGTGCTGGACCGCTACCTGACCGACGACGGCGCGCTGATCGCCTGCTCCTGGCACGGGGCGCTGTTCGAGCTAGAGACCGGCGCCTGCGTCGGCGGGCCGTGCGTCGGGGCGCGGCTGTCGCCCTGGCCCGTCCGGGTCGAGGACGGGCGGATCGTCACGGCCTGAGCTGTCTGCCCAAACTCGCCTGCACGAAAACTCCACGGCCCGTCCGCCGCCCGTGGAAACCGTCGCCACGATCGGGCGATCCCGCGGCTCTAGCCTGTTTCGACAGAGCAGGAGCCGACAATGCCTTTCGACCAGATCCAGGTGCGCGACTACGCCGTGGTGATCCATGCCGGCAACGACGAATGGACCTGGCAGGTGATGGATTTCAACGCCCGCGTCGCCGCCCAGGGCGAGGTGCCGGATCGTGAGAGCGCCTGGCGCAGCGGCATGTTCGCGGCGGGAGCGGTCGGGGCGTTCGCGCGGATCGGCCGGCGCGGATAAGCCAAACCTGCCGGCAAAAGAAAGGCCGCCTTCCACAGGAGAAGAAGACGGCCGAAAGTCGCATAGGAGGAAACGCCCAGAAGGGCTGAGACCTCTATAGCCGAATGTCGCTTTCGTGACAACGTTGTCATTGGAATTTTTTCAGGCAACGCTGAAAACTCTTCTTTCCTTGGGTCGGCGGTCTTGGCGCGGGCCGGGCGCGCCGCCAAGTTCGGTGCATCCAAATGGAGCCGCCCGTGAGCTTGACCCTTCGCCTCGCCGTTCCCGAGGATCTGCCCGCCCTGCGCGACCTGATGAACGCCTCGATCGGCGAGCTGCTCAAGCCGTTCCTGAAGGCCGATGAGGTGGCCGCCTCGTTCGACATCATGGGTCTGGACAGCCAACTGATCGCCGACGGCACCTATTTCGTGGTCGAGGACGATGGTGCTCTGGCCGGCTGCGGCGGCTGGAGCCGGCGGGCCACCCTGTTCGGCGGCGACCACTCGGCCGGACGCGACGCCGCCCTGCTGGATCCGGCCCGTGACGCGGCCAGGGTGCGGGCCATGTACACCCACCCCGATCACGTCCGCAAAGGCGTCGGGCGGCTGGTCCTGGACGCCTGCGAGGCCGCGGCGGCGGGGGAGGGGTTCACGCGCTGCGAACTGGCCGGGACCATGGCCGGCGAGCCGCTGTATCGCGCCTGCGGTTATCACGAGATCGAGCGGTTCACCGCGCCGACCTCCAGCGGGGTCGAGGTGCCGCTGGTGCGGATGGGCAAGGCCCTGTCGCGCGCCGCCCAATAAGAAAAGGGCGGGTCCGAGGACCCGCCCTTCTTACGCTACTGAACTTCGGCTTGGTCCGATTAACGGAACAGGCTCAGGATCGAACCGGTCGACTGGTTGGCGATCGAGAGCGCCTGGATGCCCAGTTGCTGCTTGGTTTGCAGCGACTGCAGCTTGGCGCTTTCCTTGGCCAGATCGGCGTCGACCAGGTTGCCCACGCCGGCGTCGAGGCTGTCTTGCAGCTTGCCGACGAAGGTCAGGTGGGTGTCCAGGCCCGTCGAGCTGGTGCCCAGCGAGGCCAGCTTGTTGGTGGCCGTGCCCAGCGCCTTGCTGACGGTGTCGATCATGGTCTTGGCGGCGGCGGCCGACGTGAACGTCGACGTCGAGGCCAGGCCCAGACCAGCCAGCGAGATCGTCTTGGCGCTGACGGTGAACTGCGAGCCGTCCGAGTTGGCCAGGAAGGCCAGCTTGGTGGTCGAGCCGTCAGCGATCGAGACGCCGTTGAACTTGGCGTTGGTGACAGCCTTGGTGATCTGGTCGCGCAGGCTGTTGAAGTCGGACTTCAGGGCGTTGAACGACGAGGTGTTCAGCGAGGTGTCGGAAGCGGCGAGAGCCTTTTCCTTCATCTTGCCCAGCAGATCGGTGACGGTGTCGCCGGCGGCCAGGGCCACGTCGATGGTCGACTGGCCGCGTTGCAGCGAGTCCTTCACGGCGTTCAGCGAGTTGGCGGTCGAGGATTGACCCTTGGCCATGGCCCAGATCGCGCCGTTGTCCTTGGCGGTGCCGACCTTCTTGCCGGTGTTGATGCGTTGTTGCGTGACCTGAAGTTCGCTGTTGGTGGCGTTCAGGTTTTGCAGGGCGATCATCGCGCCCGAGTTCGTGTTGATGCTGTTCAGAGCCATTTCGGCGAGTTCCCATTCAAGGTGGCCGACGTCATTTTGACGGTCGGGAGCATTTTGCTCATCGCCAGTGTCCACGGTCGTGCTTTCGATAATGTAAAAGTGTCGCAGCTATTTTCGGGACTTGGATAATGCCTCGTTAGTCATTTCGATTCAGGGAAGCGCCTCGCTTGAATCGAGTTCTTTTGACCGAGAGTCATGAGGTCGGATCTTAATCTGGCGTTGACTCTGTCGCCCGGCCGACTGTGCCTCGAAATACAACATCTGGTAGGCGTCGCCGCTTGGCGGGATGAGTCTAGTTCGACCGGCTTGCGAGGAAAAAGGACGCGCAAGAAAAAGGGCGGGTCCGAAGACCCGCCCTTCAAGGTGCTGAACTCGAAGACCGAACCGCTTAGCGGAACAGGCTGAGGACCGACTGGGTCGACTGGTTGGCGATCGACAGCGCCTGCACGCCCAGCTGTTGCTTGGTTTGCAGCGACTGCAGCTTGGCGCTTTCCTTGGCCAGGTCGGCGTCGACCAGGTTGCCCACGCCGGCGTCGAGGCTGTCTTGCAGCTTGCCGACGAAGGTCAGGTGGGTGTCCAGGCCCGTCGAGCTGGTGCCCAGCGAGGCCAGCTTGTTGGTGGCCGTGCCCATCGCCTTGCTGACGGTGTCGATCATCGTCTTGGCGGCGGCGGCGGTGGTGAAGGTCGACGTCGCGGCCAGGCCCAGGCCGACCAGCGAGATCGTCTTGGAGGCCACGGTGAACTGCGAACCGTCCGAGTTGGCCAGGAAGGCCAGCTTGGTGGTCGAGCCGTCGGCGATCGAGACGCCGTTGAACTTGGCGTTGGTGACGGCCTTGGTGATCTGGTCGCGCAGGCTGTTGAAGTC